>NZ_JBEPAP010000095.1:0-26456 GCF_040298665.1 Streptomyces sp. NPDC001508 | reverse complement strand
ACCGAGGTCCCCGCGGTCCCGGTCATCAACCCGGCCCTCGGCGGCGCAGCCGCCGCCGCAGCCCTCGGCGGCTTCCTCCTCATCCGCCGCCGCCGGAACAGCGCGGGAGGCGTTCTCTAGCCCGCCCCGGCAGCACCTCTCCGGACACACCGGCCGGTCCCTCCCCGACACCACGGGGAGGGGCCGGCCGTTTCCGCCGCGTCACCCCGCCGCCGGCCCGGCGCCGACCGGTGCGCCGCCTCCATCGTGCCGATGGCGCCCACCTCAGGAGCCCTCACCTGACCGCACGGGGAGTACGCAGGCCACGCGGGGCCCCGGAGCACTCGCCGGGCCCCGGCTTCCGGGGCGCCCGGGCGCCGGGGCCGAGCGTAAAGTTTGCGGTGTGAACCCGCGACTGACTTTGCTCAGTACGGTGGCTCTCGGTGTCCCGGAGAGCGAAATCTTCCGGCTGGCACTCCAGCACGCCGTGGGTGAGCTGCGCGCTCTGGGCGGAATGATCCATCTCTGTGGTCCCACATCCGTGTTGTGCCTGGCGTCGGCCGTCGGTCTGCCGCCCGCCCTCACCCGCTCCTGGGAACTCATCGACCAGCAGAGCCCGCTCCCCCCGGCGCGTGCCCTGCGCCGAGGCACCGGTGTCTGGCTGCCGCTGCCCCCCGGCGAAGCCGCCGACGCCCCAGGGCCCGGCACAGGCCTGGCCGCCCTGCCGGTGTCCGGCGGGGGCCGGATCGTGGGCACCCTCACCGTTCTGACAGGCGACCGGAGCGAGCCCACCCCGGAGCACTGGGACTTCCTCCGGACCGTCGTCGCATGGGCCGAGGAGCGCATGTCGCAGGCTCCGAAGATGGTCGAATCCGCGCCGCAGGAACTCGACAGTGAGCAGCCCTGGCAGGGAGTGCCCGGGCTCAGGGTCGCTTGGTGGGACTGGAACCTCCAGACCGGTGAGCTGATCTGGGACGCCGCGATGATGGAGTTCTACGGCAGCAGACCGGCCGATTACACCGTAGAGATCCAGAACTGGATGCACGTCCTCCACCCCGACGACCTGGCACCCACACTGGCGGAGGCGCAGCGGGCGATCCGCGACCACTCGGTGTACGAGGCCGCTTACCGGGTACGGCGGCTGGACGGCACGTACGGCTGGTCGCGGGCCCGCGGTCTGCCCACGTACGACGACCAGGGCCGGCCGTTCCGGATGGTCGGCGTGCGATGGGAGAGCAGCGAGTCGCCTTCCGCTCGGGACGCCCTCAGCCGGGCCCTTCGCCAGATGAGCGACGGTTTCCTGGCGGTGGACGCCGAATGGCGCATCATCTTCACCAATCTGGAAGCGGAACATGTGCTGGGTTTCTCCCAGGAGGAACTCTTCGGGCGTGTGCTGTGGGAGTTGCCCGCCGCACGGTGGATCAAGGGCCTGGAGCGTCGCTGTCGGAAGGCCGCCGCCGAGGAGCAGCCCGCCAGCTTTGATGTACGCCTGCCGGACACGGGGCGTCGCTACCGGCTGCGGCTGGTCCCGGGGCCCGTGGGCTGCGTCCTCTACCTGACGGACGTCACCGAGAAACTGCGTATGGAGGAGGAGCGCCGGGCGGCCGAGCGTGCCGCGTCCGAGCGAGCGGCCCAGATCACGGAGCTGACCGCGGCGCTCGCCAAGGCGACGACCTCGCAGGACGTGGTGGACGCGGTCGCGCAGTGGGTGCTGCCACCGTTCGACGCCGTCGGACTCATGGTGCAGGTCATCGAAGGAAAGCGGCTCATCGGTGTCGGAGCCGTCGGCTACGCGGACGACTTCCTCAAACTCCTGAACAGCCGCAGCACAGCGGGCACCAGCCCGTCCTGGAATGTGATCCGGTCCGGAGCACCGGCGTTCCTGTCCTCGCCGCAGGAATACGCCGCGTACTCGTCCGATCACGGCGACCTGCCCGGCATCGCCCACAAGCAGGCCTGGGCGTTCCTGCCGCTGACGGCGTCCGGTCACACCTTCGGTGTGTGCGTGGTGTCCTGGGACCGTCCGCATCGGCTCAGCGACGACGAGCGCTCCTTGCTGACCACGATCAGCGCCCTGGTCGCGCAGGCCCTGGAGCGGGCCCGGCTCTACGACGCCGAGCGCATCCGGTCCCGCGAACTCCAGCGCAGCCTGCTTCCCACCGGCCTGCCCGATCTGCCCGCATGCGTGACCGCCGCCCGTTACCTCCCCGCCGGGCAGGGCATGGACGTGGGCGGTGACTGGTACGACGTCATCCCGCTCTCCAGCGGCCAGGTCGCCCTCGTCGTCGGTGACGTCATGGGCCACGGCCTGCCCGAGGCGGCCGCCATGGGCCGCCTGCGCACGGCCGTCCACACCCTGGCCGCCCTCGAACTGCCCCCCGACGAAATCATGGGGCACCTCAACGAAATCGTCGGCGGCATGGGCGAGGAGTCGTATGTGACCTGCCTGTACGCGCTCTACGACTCCACCACCCAGGTCTGCTCCATCACCCACGCCGGGCACCCGCCCCCGGCCCTGGTACACCCCGACGGCACCGTGCGGTTCCTGGAACTGGGCGCCGACCCGCCTCTAGGTGCGGCCGAGCCGCCGTTCCAGACGGTCGAGCTGACGCTGCCCGAAGGGACCCTGGTCGTGCTCTACACCGACGGCCTCGTCGAGTCGGCGAAACGCGACATCGACGCGGGCATGGCGGACCTGGCCCGGCTCCTGCGTACCGCCCACAAGGACGGCGGCGACGCGGATCTGGAGCGCCTCTGCGACACTCTGACGGCCGGCCTGCTCCCCGCCGAGCACCAAGCGGCCGACGACACAGCGCTCCTCGTCGCCCGCCTCCACGCCATGGACCCGGACAGGATGGCCTCCTGGCCGCTCACCGAGGACCCGAAGGCGGCCGGCCTGGCCCGCCGCCACGTCCGTGAGCAACTTTCCGCCTGGGGCCTTGACGACCTGACATTCACCACGGAACTGCTGGCCAGCGAACTGGTGGGCAACGTCGTACGCCACGCCAAGGGCCCGGTCAGCCTGCGTCTGCTGCACGGAGCCGAGCTGATCTGCGAGGTCTTCGACGGCAGCCTCACGATGCCCCGTATGCGCCGCGCCGCTGACACCGACGAAGGCGGCCGCGGGCTGCAACTGATCACGGCGCTCTCGCAACGCTGGGGCAGCCGCTACACGGCGAAAGGAAAGTGCATCTGGACCGAGCAGGCCCTGCCCGGCCCGGACCGCCGCGGGAACCAGTCGTCCGATGCCCTGGAGCTGATGTTCCCGAGCACGGACGGATTCGACGTGGACCCGACCGCGGACTTCGGGGAGGAGGAGTAGCAAACTTGACGCACAGCGGGCGCCCGCTCATGAACGCCCCGGTCATCAACCCGGCCCTCGGCGGCGCAGCCGCCGCAGCCCTGGCGGCTTCCTCCTCATCCGCCGCCGCACCGGCACCATCCCAGGGCCCGGCCCTTGGCGACGCCCTGCTCTTCCACGTCCGTCACCGCCCGCTCGCCAGTGCCTCGCGTACTCCCGCTTCCTTCGGGCCGAGGAAGTGGGGGTTCGGGCGGAGCGTCGTTTCCAGGGCCGCCTTGCTGGCCGCGAAGATCTCGCGGACGCCGCCGTAGTACCAGGTGACATCGCGCTTGTCGGCCACGCCGACGCCGTAGGAGTCGATGCCCGCCGCCTCGCACAGCGCCACCGCGCGCCGGATGTGGAAGTCCTGGCTGATCAGCACGGCCCGGTCGACGCCGAAGATCTTCTTCGCCCGGACGCAGGAGTCCCAGGTGTCGAAGCCCGCGTAGTCGCTGACGATGCGCCCGCCAGGCACGCCGTGCCGCGTCAGGTACGCGCGCATCGCGTCCGGCTCGTCGTAGTCCTCCCGGCTGTTGTCGCCGGTGACGAGGACGACCTCGATCCGGCCCGCCCGGTACAGCCGCGTCGCCTCGTCCAGCCGGTGCGCGAGGTACGGCGACGGCTCGCCGTTCCACAGGCCGGCCCCGAAGACGACCGCGACCTCGGCGCGCGGCGCGTCCGCGGTGCCGCGCAGCCGGTCGGCCGTGGACAGGTGCAGCCAGGTCGCCGGTGACAGCGCCAGCACGCACCCGGCCACCACGCCCCGCACCAGCCGCCGCTGCCCGGCCCGGGTGCGCGGCAGACGCGGTCGACGGATCCTCATGCGGTGCCCCCGATTCTCCCCGGGTCTCCCGGGTGGCCTCGCCCCGGTCGCTTCCCGCTCTGAAGGACGCGGCGCGCGGTGGTCCGGTTCGCCTCACGGCGCGCGGGCGAACTCCCGCCGCCCCCGCCCTTCGCGTGAACGACGGCGGGCGAGGGGAGTGTGAACGGCAGCCCCCGAGCGCGGCTCAGCGCACGCGCGGGGTGCAGCCGGGTTCGGCGGGGATGGAGCGGAACATTCCGCGAGCGCGAAAGTCATCGCTATCGCGGCGTCGGCGCAGCGACCCGAATGGCGGAATCTGAACGGGGACGGCATCAGGCGATGCAGCCATTGCTGCAAACCCCTTGCGGCATTCCAAGGTGGCTATTCGTCTCTCCCCCCGCGAAGGTGCGCATAACGACGCCGCACTCAGTCAACACGCAGCTTCGAGGGTTTTCAAGGGTCGGCAAATTCACCGGAAATGAAGGATTGTTTTCAAAACGTTACACGCGCTCATGCAACCGTTTCGGTGGGTGATTGTTTGAAACCTGCATTTCGCCGCGTCATTTATGCGTGAAAGGTGATTTATGATCCGGGATCGGGCATCTGTGGGATCCGGTACCTTCGGGTGCGAGATTCACCAGGGGTGGAGCGGTGTCGGCACTCCCGGAACGATGCTCTCCGTTCACATCGTGGATAACGGTCCGATAACAGAACTGCGGGTCGGCTTCCCCTCACGGCGTGCGGCCCGGGGGTGTGATCTGCCGGAAAACGGCCGTGACCGGCAGGCAACGGGTACGCAACCTGCTGCCGTCAGGATCTGTGCATGACGGCGTCGAACCACCCTCGCGACGAGTCCCGTATCCGCCTCGACAGCACGGCGCACCTCATGCACAGCATCAGCAGTCAACTGGCCCGTCGGCTCGGCCACATCGCGCTCGACGGCAGCCGCCGCCCCGGCCCGCCCGCCCTGGTCCTCGTGGCGCACGGCAGCCGCGACCCGCGCGCGCTGCACACCGTACGCGCGCTCATGGAGCGGATACGGCGGCTGCGTCCCGCCGTGCCGGTCAGGCTCGGCCACATCGAGCTGAACGAGCCGCTGCTTCCCGACACCCTCGCCGGTCTCGGCGGCGCCCCCGCGGTACTCGTCCCGCTGCTGCTCAGCCGCGGCCACCACGTCAAGCGCGACATCCCGGAGGCGGTCGCCGCCGCGGCCCCGCACGCGCGCGTGGCCGCCCCGCTCGGCCCGCACCCGCTGCTCGTGGACACCCTGTGCGCCCGGCTCATCGAGGCCGGCTGGCGCATCCGGACGACCGAGGCCGCCCGCCGCGGCAGTGGGATCGTGCTCGCCGCCGCAGGTTCCCGGGACGCCGACTCGGCGGCCGACACCCGCCGTACGGCCCGCCTCCTCGCCGACCGCCTGGGCGTGCCCGTCGTCCCCGCCTACGCGTCCGCCGCGACTCCGACCGTGCCCGCGGCCCTGCGCGCGCTGGCCGACCGCGGCCGGCACCGGATCGCGGTGGCCTCCTGCTTCACGGCCCCGGGCCGGTTCGCCACCCAGTGCGCCGAACAGGCCCCCTGGATCGCGTCCGCCCCGCTGGGCGCCCACCCCGCGCTGGCCCACCTGGTCCTGCACCGTTACGACCAGACACTGGCGACCCCGACGAGCGCCGCACCCGAACTGACGTCGGCGTGACACCAGCGGCGGCCGCGACACGCTAGGCGCACAACCCGGGAGACCACCCGACGTCGCACGCGACACCGTAGCCGCAAGACCCGGAAGGACACGGGGCGGCGCCCATGAACCCCGTGTCCCCGCACGCCCGGACGCGTCGTACGCGGCACTGTAGGCGCGACGCCCCGGGGGGAGGGCACGGAGCGGCGCCCATGGAACCCCCTGGCACCCCGCGCCCCGACGCCTCCCGGTGGACGCGCGGGTGCTCGGTCGGCGCCCGAATGTGCCGGTCGCCGCTTACCGTCTAGACATGGCACCCGCACCCCCTGCCGGCTACGACCCGGCGTCGGCCGACCGCTGGGCACCCGAACCCGACAAGCGCCCCGGCCGCACCGCGTTCCAGCGCGACCGCGCGCGCGTGCTGCACTCCGCGGCGCTGCGCCGCCTGGCCGGCAAGACCCAGGTGGTGACGCCCGGCACCATGGGCCCGGCCTGGGACGCCAGCCCGCGCACCCGGCTCACCCACTCCCTGGAGTGCGCCCAGGTCGGCCGGGAACTGGGCGCCGCACTCGGCTGCGACCCCGATCTGGTCGAGGCGGCCTGCCTCTCCCACGACCTGGGCCACCCGCCGTTCGGGCACAACGGGGAACAGGCGCTCAACGAGTTCGCGCGGGACTGCGGCGGCTTCGAGGGCAACGCCCAGTCCCTCAGACTCCTCACCCGCATCGAACCGAAACGCTTCACTCCGGAGGGCTCCGTCGGGCTGAACCTCACCCGCGCGGTCCTCGACGCGGCGACCAAGTACCCCTGGCCGCGCGGCGCCCACCCCCGCGACCCCGCCTCGCCCAAGTTCGGGGTGTACGAGGACGACCGGCCGGTCTTCGACTGGGTCCGCAAGGAGAGCCCCGGCACCCGCACCTGTTTCGAGGCCCAGGTCATGGACTGGTCCGACGACGTGGCGTACTCGGTGCACGACGTCGAGGACGGCCTGCACGCCGGCCATATCGACCCCGGCGCTCTGCGGGCCGGCCCGGAGCGCCGGTCGGTGTTCGAGGTCGCCGTCGGCCGGTACGCGCCCGCGGACACCGACCACGCCGAACTGGCCGCCGCCCTAGACCGGCTCCAGGGCCAGGAGTGGTGGCCGCACGGCTACGACGGCACCGCGGTCGCCCAGGCCCGCCTCAAGGACGCCACCAGCCAGCTCATCGGCCGGTTCTGCCTGGCCGCCGAGGGCGCCACCCGGGCGGCCCACGGCAACGGGCGGCTGACCCGGTACGGCGCCGAACTCGTCGTACCCCGGCAGACCCGGATGGAGTGCGCGGTCCTCAAGGCGGTCGCCGACCGGTATGTGATGCAGCGCGCCGAGCAGGAGCGGCTGCGCGCCGACCAGCGTGTCGTCGTCGCCGAACTGGCCGAGGCGCTGACCGCGCGGGTCCCCGACGGCCTGGACCCGCAGTTCCGCGCCCTGTTCGGGACGGCGGCGGACGACAGCGCCCGCAAGCGTGTGATCGTCGACCAGATCGCCTCGCTCACCGACGCCTCCGCGCGCTCGTTGCACGCGCGCCTGACGGGACGGACGTGACCGACGCATGAGACTGATGTGACGTATGTGACACGGACGTGACCCTCCGTGGCCTGATCGGGTCACTCCCCCTTCCCGCGCCACGCTCCGTGCGGGAGGCTCGCATCTGGCGGCACGTTTACGAGGAGGCATCAAGTGGTCGACGCGGACCAGACATTCGTCATCGTCGGAGGGGGCCTGGCCGGGGCCAAGGCGGCCGAGACGCTCCGGTCGGAGGGCTTCACCGGCCGGGTGATACTGATCTGCGACGAACGAGACCGCCCCTACGAGCGTCCACCGCTGTCCAAGGGCTATCTGCTCGGCAAGGAGGAGCGCGACAGCGTCTTCGTGCACGAACCCGCCTGGTACGCGCAGAACGACGTCGAACTGCACCTCGGCCAGACGGTCGACGCGATCGACCGCGCCGCGAAGACCGTACGCTTCGGCGAGGACGGCACCCTCGTCCACTACGACAAGCTGCTCCTCGCCACCGGCGCCGAGCCCCGCCGCCTCGACATCCCCGGCACCGGCCTCGCGGGCGTCCACCACCTGCGCCGTATCGCCCACGCGGAGCGGCTCAAGGGGGTGCTCGCCGCGCTCGGCCGGGACAACGGCCACCTCGTGATCGCGGGCGCCGGCTGGATCGGCCTCGAGGTCGCGGCGGCGGCCCGCCAGTACGGCGCCGAGGTCACCGTCGTACAGACCTCGCCGACCCCGCTGTACGGCGTCCTCGGCCCCGAACTGGGCAACCTCTTCGCCGAACTGCACCGGGAACACGGGGTCCGCTTCCGCTTCGGCGTGCGCCTGACCGAGATCGTCGGCCAGGACGGCATGGTCCTCGCCGCCCGCACCGACGACGGCGAGGAGCACCCGGCGCACGACGTCCTCGCCGCGATCGGCGCGGCCCCGCGCACCGCGCTG
Source organism: Streptomyces sp. NPDC001508 (assembly GCF_040298665.1). Taxonomy (NCBI): domain Bacteria; kingdom Bacillati; phylum Actinomycetota; class Actinomycetes; order Kitasatosporales; family Streptomycetaceae; genus Streptomyces; species Streptomyces sp. NPDC001508. Next base: position 18,181 of record NZ_JBEPAP010000095.1, on the reverse strand, counting down.
GCCGAGTCGGCGGGCCTGGCGGTCGCCGACCGGGCACACGGCGGCGGCATCGTGGTGGACGAGCGGCTGCGCACCTCCGACCCCGACATCTACGCGGCCGGTGACGTGGCGTCCTACCCGCTCGCGCTGTTCGGCACCCGGCTGCGGGTGGAGCACTGGGCCAACGCTCTCAACGGCGGCCCCGCCGCGGCCCGCGCGATGCTCGGCAGGGACGAGGTCTACGACCGCGTGCCCTACTTCTTCACCGACCAGTACGACCTGGGGATGGAGTACAGCGGCTGGGCGCCGCCCGGCTCGTACGACCAGGTCGTGATCCGCGGGGACGCGGGCAGGCGGGAGTTCATCGCGTTCTGGGTGAAGGAGGGGAGGGTGCTCGCCGGGATGAATGTGAACGTGTGGGATGTCACAGGCCCCATCCAGCAGCTGATCCGCTCCGGGGCCCGGGTGGACACGGAGCGCTTGGCGGACCCGCATGTGCCGTTGGCTGCGCTGGCTTGAGCGTCTGCCTAGGTGGACAGAACACTTAAGGCGTCTGCCGGGTTCGGTTGTCTCGCGGGTGCGGCGTCGTTGTGGCTGGTCGCGCAGTTCCCCGCGCCCCTTCAGTCTTCGGGGCGCTGCCCGGCGGGTGCGGGTCTTCTCGCGCAGTTCCCCGCGCCCCTTCGGGGTGCTGCCGTCCCCGTAGAATCACCTCGTGGCAGGACGGATCAATGACGAGGACGTGAAGGCGGTACGGGACGCGGTCCCGATCGACGCCGTGGTGTCCGAGTACCTCCAGCTGCGCAACGCCGGCGGTGGCAACCTCAAGGGCCTGTGCCCCTTCCACGACGAGAAGTCGCCGTCCTTCCAGGTCAGCCCGAGCAAGGGACTCTTCCACTGCTTCGGCTGCCAGGAGGGCGGCGACACCATCACGTTCGTGATGAAGGTCGACCACCTCTCCTTCTCGGAGGCGGTCGAACGCCTCGCCGCCCAGGCGGGCATCACCCTGCGCTACGAGGAGGGCGGATACAACCCGGCGCACCAGCGCGGCGAGCGGATCCGCCTGGTCGAGGCCCACAAGATCGCCGCACAGTGGTACGCGGAACAGCTCGCCACCAGCCCCGAGGCCGAGACCGGCCGGATCTTCCTCGCCGAGCGCGGCTTCGACCAGGCGGCGGCCGTGCACTTCGGCGTCGGCTACAGCCCCCAGGGCTGGGACCACCTCACCCGCTATCTGCGCGGCAAGGGCTTCACCGACAAGGAACTGGTCCTCTCCGGTCTCTCCCAGGAGGGCCGCCGCGGCCCCATCGACCGGTTCCGGGGCCGGCTGATGTGGCCGATCCGGGACATCGGAGGCGAGGTCGTCGGCTTCGGCGCGCGCAAGCTGTACGAGGCGGACAACGGCCCCAAGTACCTCAACACCCCCGATACGGCGATCTACCGGAAGAGCCAGGTCCTCTACGGCATCGACCTGGCGAAGAAGGAGATCGCCAAGAGCAGCCGCGCGGTGGTCGTCGAGGGCTACACCGATGTGATGGCCTGTCATCTGGCCGGGGTCACCACGGCCATCGCCACCTGCGGTACGGCCTTCGGCGGCGACCACATCAAGATCCTGCGCCGGCTGCTGATGGACAACGGCTCGGCGCGGGTGATCTTCACATTCGACGGGGACGCTGCGGGCCAGAAGGCCGCGCTGCGCGCCTTCGAGGACGACCAGAAGTTCGCCGCCGAGACATACATCGCCATCGCGCCGGACGGCATGGACCCCTGCGAGCTGCGCCTGGCCAAGGGCGACGAGGCGGTGGCCGACCTGGCCGAACCCCGCACCCCGCTCTTCGAGTTCGCGCTGCGCCAGATCGTCGGCCGCTACGACCTGGACACGCCGGCGGGCCGCGCCGCCGCCCTGGACGAGGCCGCGCCCGTCGTCGCCCGCATCAAGAACAGCGGCGCGCAGCACGAGGTCGCGGTCGAACTGGCCGGGCTGCTCGGCATCCTGGACACCCAGTTCGTGGTCAAGCGGGTGGCGCAGCTGGCGCGTTGGGCGCGCGAGCGCGGTGGCGGCGGGCGGGCCCCGGCGCCGGCCCGTGGCCCGCAGCAGTACGAGGCGGCGGCCCCCCGCCGGACCGGCTCAGGACCCGCCCTCAACCTCCGCAACCCGGTGTACGCGACGGAACGCGAGCTGCTGAAACTCGCCCTTCAGCGCCCGGAGTTGGTCTTTCCGACGTTCGACGCGTACGGCGTCGACGAGTTCACCGCCGCCCCGTACGCGGCCGTCCGCGAGGCCGTCATGGAGGCGGGCGGCGCCGAGTACGGCGTACAGGACCCGCAGGAGTTCCTGGTCCGTGTGCGGGAGGCGGCCCCGGACGACACCGTACGCGCGATGGTCACGGAACTGGCCGTCGAGGCCATCATGCGCCGCACGGTCGACGAGACCTATGCGGGTGAGCAGCTCGTGACCGTCCGCCGCCGGGCCGTGGAGCGGCGGATCCAGGAGATCCAGATCACCGTCCGCCGTCTGGAGGCGGGCGGCGACCCCGCCCAACTGGCCGCCGCCCGCAACGAACTGTGGGTCCTCCAGCAGTACGACCAGGCCCTGAAGGTGCACGGCGCGGCAGCGCTGTGACCCTCAGCCCTGCGGCGACTCGGGCGGTTCGACACCGAGATGGCCGGCGACGGCCCCGATCTGTTCCATCATCGCTACCTGCCCGGACACCAGAGCACCGAGCAACTTGCTGTGCTCTGCGAGTGTCTTGGAGTGCGCCGTGAGCGTCTTGCTGTGCTCCAACTGCGTCTGCCGCAGAGCCTGCATCAACTGGACATCGGCCCGCCGCTGCTCCTGTAGCGCGGCCACGTCGCGATCCGAGTTCACGGCGAGGTGCCGCGTCGCGGCCTGTTGCTCACCACGTCGTGCATCTGCGCCTCCAGCCGCCGCGCAGTTCCTCGATCTCGCCCATGCCCTCATCCTGCCCTAGCTCAGCGGGTCCCAGTGTCCCCGTTTGTCAGTCCGATGGTCAAACGAGCTGAGTAATCGGCCGGTCACGGAACGGACGCAAAAATTCATCGCACGACCCTCGTGGCGGTGATGTGTCGTACCCCACACTGGGGTGCGGTGCCTGAGTCCTCGGAGCGCGGCAGATCCGTCCCCCACGGGTCCCACATCCCCGCGGTTCCGCTCATCTCGTACGGGACGGACAGCGGCGAGGCCGTCGATTCCGCCCCCGACGTACCGCTGCCGCACACCCGGGCAGCGATCATCCTGGAGGTCGCCCCCGTGCAGACCCAGACCCTCGCCCAGACCGACGTCAGTACGACGGACGCGCCGGACACGCCGGATGCCGGGAACGGCGTCATCGTGGCCGTGCCCCCGCAGAGCCGCGCAGCGCTGCACCCCGAGACGGAGCCGGACGGCCCGGCCGGGCCCGCAGAGCCGCCCGCCCAGGCGTTCGCCGCCGAGGCACCGGAGCCCGCCGAACCGCCCGCCGCGCGCGCCGAGACCGGCGGCCCCATCTCGGACCTGTTCCGCCAGTACCTGCGCGAGATCGGCCGTATCCCGCTGCTCACCGCGGCGGACGAAGTCGAACTCGCCCGCCGGGTCGAGGCCGGACTCTTCGCCGAGGAGAAGCTGGGCAGCACCCCCGACCTGGACAGCCGGCTCGCCCACGACCTGGACCGGCTGGTCGTGCTGGGCCGGATGGCCAAGCGCCGGCTCATCGAGGCCAACCTGCGCCTCGTGGTCTCCGTGGCCAAACGGTACGTCGGTCGCGGACTGACCATGCTGGACCTCGTGCAGGAGGGCAACCTCGGTCTGATCCGGGCCGTGGAGAAGTTCGACTACGCCCGCGGCTACAAGTTCTCCACGTACGCCACCTGGTGGATCCGGCAGGCCATGTCCCGCGCGCTCGCCGACCAGGCCCGCACCATCCGGGTGCCCGTGCACGTCGTGGAACTCATCAACCGGGTCGTCCGGGTGCAGCGCCGCATGCTCCAGGAGCGCGGCCACGAACCCACCCCGGAAGAGGTCGCCGCCCATCTCGACCTGCCGCCCGAGCGGGTCGGGGAGGTGCTGCGGCTCGCCCAGGAGCCGGTGTCGCTGCATGCGCCGGTCGGCGAGGAGGACGACGTCGCCCTCGGCGACCTCATCGAGGACGGCGACGCCGCGAGCCCCGTGGAGTCCGCCGCCTTCCTGCTGCTCAGGGAGCACCTGGAGGCGGTGCTGTCGACGCTGGGGGAGCGCGAACGCAAGGTCGTCCAGCTCCGCTACGGGCTGGCCGACGGGCGGCCCCGCACCCTGGAGGAGATCGGGCGCATCTTCGGCGTCACCCGGGAACGGATCCGCCAGATCGAGTCCAAGACCCTCAACAAACTCCGCGACCACGCCTTCGCCGACCAACTACGCGGCTACCTCGACTGACGGGGGCCACCCGCCGCACGGCGAGCGGCCCCGGTGCGGTCGCATGGGGTCAGTCGAGTTCGGCGACCGCCTGGGCGAACTGCGCCTTGTAGAGCCGGGCGTAGGCACCGTCGGCCGCCAGCAGCTCGGCGTGCGCGCCCTGTTCGACGATCGAACCGTTCTCCATGACGAGGATGGTGTCCGCGTCCCGGATGGTGGAGAGCCGGTGGGCGATGACGAACGACGTCCGGCCGTGCTGGAGCTTCGCCATCGCCTTCTGGATCAGCACCTCGGTGCGGGTGTCGACGGAGCTGGTCGCCTCGTCGAGCACCAGGATCACCGGGTCGGACAGGAACGCCCGCGCGATGGTGATGAGTTGCTTCTCACCGGCGCTGACCCCCGTGCCCTCGTCGTCGATCACCGTGTCGTAGCCGTCCGGCAGGGTGCGGATGAACCGGTCGGCGTGGGCCGCCCGCGCCGCCTCCTCGATCTCGCCCCGGGTGACCTCGCGGGCGGCGCCGTAGGCGATGTTCTCCGCGATCGTGCCGCCGAACAGCCAGGTGTCCTGGAGCACCATGCCGATGCCGGAGCGCAGTTCGTCCCGGGACATCCGCGCGATGTCGACGCCGTCCAGGGTGATACGCCCGCCGGACACGTCGTAGAACCGCATGAGCAGATTGACCAGCGTGGTCTTGCCCGCACCGGTCGGGCCGACGATCGCGACCGTGTGGCCGGGCTCGACCTTCAGCGACAGGTCCTCGATCAGCGGCTTGTCCGGGTCGTAACGGAAGGACACACCCTCCAGCGCCACCCGGCCGCGCAGCTCGTCGGGCCGCTCGCCGGGCACCGGATCCGCCTCCTGCTCCTCCGCGTCCAGGAGTTCGAAGACCCGCTCGGCCGAGGCGACACCCGACTGCACCAGGTTCGCCATCGAGGCGACCTGGGTCAGCGGCATCGAGAACTGCCGTGAGTACTGGATGAAGGCCTGCACATCACCGATGGACAGCGAGCCCGAGGCGACCCGCAGACCGCCGACGACCGCCACCAGTACGTAGTTGAGGTTCGAGACGAACATCATCAGCGGCTGCATGATCCCGCTGTTGAACTGCGCCTTGAACCCCGCGTCGTACAACGCCTCGTTCTGCTCGGCGAACTGCCGCGCCGACTCCTCCTGCCGGCCGAACACCTTCACCAGGGTGTGCCCGGTGTACATCTCCTCGACGTGCGCGTTCAGTTTGCCGGTCGAGCGCCACTGCTGCACGAAGTGCGGCTGGGAGCGCTTGCCGACCCGGGTGGCGACGACGAACGACAACGGCACGGTGACGAGCGCGACCAGCGCCAGCAGCCACGACACCCAGAACATCATCGCCAGCACGCCGATGATGGTGAGCAGCGAGTTGATCAGCTGCCCCATCGACTGCTGGAGCGTCTGCCCGATGTTGTCGATGTCGTTGGTGGCCCGGGACAGCACCTCGCCGCGCTGCCGCTTGTCGAAGTACGACAGCGGCAGCCGCGACAGCTTCGTCTGCACGTCCTCGCGCATCCGGTACATCGTGCGGTTGACGGACCGGTTCACCAGCCGGGTCGCCACCGCCATCAGCAGACCGGCCACCAGGAAGGTGCCCAGCGCGAACAGCAGGACATTGCCGACGGCGCCGAAGTCGATGCCCCGGCCCGGGGTGAAGTCGGTGCTCTTCAGCATGTCCGCGACGGCGCCCTCGCCCCGCTCACGCATGGACCGGAGCACCTGCTCCTTGGTGGCCCCGGCCGGCATCTGGCGGCCGATGATGCCCGCGAACACCAGGTCGGTGGCCCTGCCGAGGATCTTCGGGCCGATCACGCTGAGGCCCACGCTCACGACCACACACAGCAGCAGGGCGTAGATCGTGAGGCGCTCGGGCCGGAACTGGGCGATGAGCCGCTTGCTCGACTTCGTGAACTCCATCGACCGCTGGTCCGGGCCGGCCCCGCCCATCATGCGTCCCATGGGACCGGCCATCAGGCAGCCTCCGCTTCCGTGAGCTGGGAGAGCACGATCTCCCGGTAGGTCTCGTTGCCGGCCATCAGCTCGTTGTGGCGGCCGGTGCCGACGACCCGGCCCTCGTCCAGCACCACGATCCGGTCGGCGTCCCGGATGGTCGCCACCCGCTGGGCGACGATCACCACGGTGGCCTCGGCGGTCTCCCGGGCGAGCGCGCCGCGCAGGGCGGCGTCGGTGGCGTAGTCCAGAGCGGAGAAGGAGTCGTCGAAGAGATAGATCTCCGGGCGCTGGACGAGCGTACGGGCGATGGCCAGCCGCTGGCGCTGACCGCCGGAGACATTGGTGCCGCCCTGCGCGATCGGCGCGTCCAGGCCGCCCTCCAGCCGCTGCACGAACTCCTTGGCCTGCGCCACCTCCAGCGCCTGCCACAGCTCCTCGTCGCTGGCGTCCGGATTGCCGTAGCGCAGGTTGGTGGCGACGGTGCCGGCGAACAGATACGGCTTCTGCGGCACCAGGCCGACCGTCCTGGCGAGCAGGGCCGGATCGACGCTTCCCACGGACACGCCGTCCACGAGCACCTCGCCCTCGGTGGCGTCGAACAGCCGCGGCACCAGCCCGAGCAGCGTCGACTTGCCGCTGCCCGTGGAGCCGATCACGGCGGTCGTCTCGCCCGGCCGGGCCACCAGGTCGACGGACCTCAGCACCGGCTCCTCGGCGCCCGGGTAACGGAAGCCGGCCCCGCGGATCTCCAGATGCCCGTGCCGGCGCAGCTCCGTGACCGGCGCGGTCGGCGGCACCACGGACGACTCGGTCTCCAGCACCTCCTGGATGCGCTCGGCGCACACCTCCGCGCGCGGCACCATCATGAACATGAAGGTGGCCATCATCACGGACATCACGATCTGCATCAGATAGGCGAGGAACGCGGTCAGGTCGCCGATCGCCATCTCGCCGCTGTCGATGCGGTGGGCGCCGAACCACACGACCGCGATCGAGGAGACGTTCACCACGGTCATCACGATCGGGAACATCAGCGCGAGCATCTGCCCGGTGGCCAGCTGCATGTCGGTCAGGTCACCGTTGGCCTTGCGGAACCGGTCCTGCTCGTAGGTGTCCCGCACGAAGGCGCGGATGACCCGGTTGCCGGTGATCTGCTCGCGCAGTACCCGGTTCACCGTGTCCAGCCGCTCCTGCATGGACCGGAACAGCGGACGCAGCCGACGCACGATCAGCGTCACGCTGATGCCCAGCACCGGTACGACCGCGACCAGTACCGTGGACAGCGGGACGTCCAGGCCGAGGGCGAGGATGATGCCGCCCACGCACATGATGGGCGCGGACACCATCAGCGTGAACGTCATCAGGACCAGCATCTGGATCTGCTGCACGTCATTGGTCGTACGGGTGATCAGCGAGGGCGCCCCGAAGTGGCCCACCTCACGTGCGGAGAAGGACTGCACCCGGTCGAAGACGGCGGCCCGCACGTCCCGGCCGAGCGCCGACGCGGTCTTCGCGCCGTAGTACACGGCACCGATGTTGCACACGACCTGGGCGAGGGAGATGCCGATCATCAGCGCGCCGAAGGACAGGATGTAACCCGTGTCACCCTTCACGACGCCGTTGTCGATGATGTCCGCGTTGAGCGTGGGCAGATAAAGAGTGGCGCTCGTCTGCAGGAGTTGCAGCAGCACCAGGAGAACTATGGGTTTCTTGTAGGGCCTGAGACAGGTCCGCAGAAGTCGTATGAGCACGCTGGGTCTCTTCGAGTCGGCGAGTGGGGGCTGGTCGGTACGCCCTTGGCCCCTATCGTCGGACACTCCACCCGTGTTACCTCAACCGATTAACCCGAAAGCGGATCCGCCGCCGGTCCGGTACGGGAACGGCATGCAAACAATGTCCGCTATGCCTGGAAGGCCCCGGGGTGGGTCTGCTCCCGTACCGACACGAACTGCTGGCGCACCGCCTGCCCCACGGCCAGATCGTCCCCCGGCTCCAGCACCTGCGCCGCCGCGCCCTGCCAGGCGGGCGGGGTACGCGGGTCGAGCGAGCCCTGCGAGACACCCAGCGCCCACGCGGCCTGCCGGGCGGCGCCGACCGCGGCGTAGTCGGCGGGCTGCGGCACGACGACCTGCGCGCCGAACAGCGAGGGCGCCGCCGCCTGCACCGCGGGCAGCTCGGCCGCCGGACCCAGCAGGAAGACCCGGCGCACCTCCACGCCCCGCCCGCGCAGCACGTCCAGCGCGTCCGCGAGAGCGCACAGCATCCCCTCGAAGGCGGCCCGCGCCAGATGCTCCGCCTTCATCGACTCGCGCCGCAGCCCCGCCAGGGTTCCCGCGGTGTGCGGCAGGTTCGGGGTCCGCTCGCCCTCCAGATAGGGCAGCAGCACCAGACCGTGCGACCCCGGCGTCGACTTCATCGCCAGCTCGGACAGCCCCTCCAGATCGGGCAGGCCGAGCAGTTCGGCGGTGCCGCGCAGGACCCGTACGGCGTTCAGGGTGGTGACGACCGGCAGGTGCAGGCCGGTGGCGTCGGCGAGCGAGGTGATCATCCCGGACTGGTCGGTCAGTGCCTCCGGATGGACCGCCATCACCGAGCCCGAGGCGCCCAGCGACACCACGGCGTCCCCGAGACCGATACCGAGCCCGAAGGCGGCGGCCATCGTCTCCCCGGTCCCGGCGGAGATCAGCAGCCCCTCCGGCGTCGTACCGGCCGCGTCCGCCGGGCCGATCACCTCGGGCAGCACGGCCTGGTGACCGAGCGCCAGCTCGATCAGATCGGGCCGCCAGCCGCCGGTGGCCGCCGACCAGTACCCGGTCCCTGAGGCCCCGCCCCGGTCGGTGGTCCGCCGCACCGGCCGGCCGAGCAACTGCCACACCAGCCAGTCATGGGCCTGTAGCAGCAGGGCCGTGCGCAGCGCGTTCTCGGGTTCGCTGCGGGCGAGCCAGCGCAGCTTGGTCACCGGATGGGCGGCCTGCGGCACACAGCCCACCGCCTGCGCCCACGCCTCCCGCCCGCCGAGCGCGTCGATCAGATCGGCCGCCGCGACCTGCGCCCGCTTGTCGCCGCCCACCAGCGCCGGACGCACCGTGTTGCCCTGCGCGTCGAGCGGGATCAAAGCGTTCTGCTGCGCGGAGACGCCGATCGCCTGTACGCCCTCGAGCAACCCGCCGCCGGCCGCCTCCCCCAGGGACAGCAGCCAGGCCTGCGGGTCGATGTCGGAGGGACGCCCGCCGCCGGGACTCTCCACGGGGTGCGGCGCATAGCCCTGCCGGAGCACGGCCCCCGTGTCCGTGTCGCAGACGACGATGCGAGTGAAATCGGGCGAGCTGTCCAACCCGGCGACTATCCCCATGACCGAAATTCTGCCGTATCGCGGCGTCTGCTTTGGCCGTGGGCGGTGCATCGCTTCCCGGGTGCCCGGCCGGGCACCCGGGAAGCGGCCGACTACCTGGGGCTGGTCCCCCACTCGTCCTCGCCGGAGCCGCCGGCGGCGCGCTCCCGCAGGGTGCGCACCCGGTGGGCCACCGAGTCGGGCATGCGGTCACCCACCTTGTCGCTCACGGTGTGCAGCGCCCGCCCCGCGAACCGCCGCCCCTGCTGGGCCGCCGTCTCGGCGGTGTTGCGGACGGCCGGGTTCTGCGCGAACTGCAGAGCGGACTTCTTCAGCTGCTCGTAACGCTCGCGTCCGGCCCTCGTGCCCAGTACGTAGCCCAGGGCGAGTCCGGCGACGAACGTGAGCCGGTAGCGCATGACGGCCACCCTTTCCTTGCGTAGGTCTGCTGGTACGACATCGGCACGGGGAGAGTACCGATTGGCGGAGCACCCCCCTGCTTGCGCTAATGTATGTGTCGCAGCGAGCGCGCGCCCCCTGGCGGATACCCAGGGAGGTACGTTCGATGCGATGAGGCATTCCTCCGTAGCTCAATTGGCAGAGCAGCCGGCTGTTAACCGGCAGGTTACTGGTTCGAGTCCAGTCGGGGGAGCTCGGTCCTCCGTAGCTCAATTGGCAGAGCAGCCGGCTGTTAACCGGCAGGTTACTGGTTCGAGTCCAGTCGGGGGAGCATGCTGAACGAGGACCCCGTAGGGGTCCTTTTTCATGTCCGCGTTTCATGTCCGCGCCGAATCCCGGGAACCGCCGGGCACGGGGCGGAGTCCTCAAGGTCATGTGGAGCCGACCATCCGAGGCAGGAGATCGTATGAGCGGCTATGCTGCGGCAGACGGCGCGCACACTTGTACGCGACACGCCGCTATGGGGCGGTAGCTCAGCCGGTTAGAGCAGCGGACTCATAATCCGTCGGCCGTGGGTTCGAGTCCCACCCGCCCCACCGAGGCAGGAACGTTTTCACCTGCGGCAGAGCGTCGGCCCCTCCGTGCCGGAGGGGCTTTCATCGTCTCTGAAGATCGTCAGCTCAGCCGAAGCCCAACCGAGACGTAGACGATCACGACGGCCGGGGCTCCCCAAGCAACTCGCCGCCGTGTCGCGGGAGCACCCCTCCAATGGGCGAGCGGCGGCCTCCCCGGGCGTCTGGCATGAAGAGGCCCAGGCCGGGTCGGCGTCCCGTCGGGGCCCGTCGAGACTTCAGGCGCGGGCCTGAACCATGAGGGTGCCGATGTGCCCGGCCTTCGGGGCATCCACCTCGGTCGCCCCGGCGGTGGCGAATCCGGCCCTGAGCAGAAGCCGTTCCCACATGGCGGGCCGGTAGCTGTACCGGTAGGTGAACATCGCCTTCCCGGCGAAGCCGCCCTTGTGCATGCCCTGCGGGCCGTAGGCGCCGGGGATGGCCGGCGGCTGGGAGAAGACGAAGACACCGCCGGGCGCCAGGTGCTCGCGGATAAGGGGGAAGAGGCGGGACGGGTCGGTGAACCAGGCCGCGCCGAAGATCGAGTACACCGCGTCGTAGCGGCCCTCGTGGGTGGCGAGCCAGTCCAGGATCTCCCCCTGCTCGATCCGCACGCCGAGCGGCGCCCACTTCTCGCCCGCGCGCTGCACCATGCGCGGCGACAGGTCCACGCCGGTCGCCTTGACGCACTGCTGCGCGAGGTGGGCGAGGGCGCGGCCGGTGCCGCAGCCGACCTCCAGCACGGACTCCGGGGCGCCCAGGAGTTCCGGGCCGGGGCCGTGGCCGGCGTACTGGGTCCAGCAGAACGACGGCTCGGCGTCGTCCTTGAACGCCGACTCGGCGTAGGCGTCCCACAGTTCGGTCTCGGCGGCGATGTCGTGCGGTACGGGCACAGCGTGTTCCTTCGGTCGTCAGGATGCGGGAGCCCCGCCCTCGGGGAGCTGTGAGGGCGGGGGCGACTGTAGCGGGGTCAGTGGCTGTCGGGGACCTTGTCGTCGCACGGGGAGCAGTCCGCGCCGTCGATGGCCCACAGTTCCTCGTCGATCGCCCAGCCCCGGCTCTTCAGGAAGTCGCCGGGTTCGACGTGAACACCGGGCCGTGGGAGCTGGTCTTTCAGGACGCGTCAACGGCGAAGGCGACGCTCGCCGCCTACGACCGACCGCCGGAGGAATGACCACCCCTGAACGTCCGAAAGCGGCCCCGCCTCTGCCGAAGCAGGAGCGGGGCCGCGATGGTCGGCGGAGGAGGTGCTGAGCAAGCGCGCCGTCGGCCGTTCCGGAGACGGCCGTGCCGCGCATCGCTCGCCACACCGTGTGTTGCCGGGACCGGTTTCGCGATTCGTGGTCGGCGATGTCCTTTCCGGCACGGGCGCTGTCGCACCGGCGGTGCGGGGCGTGGGCGTTGGCCGGTCGAGGAGGCTGCCGCCCCTTCGAACAGCGGCACTTCGCAGCCAGCAGGGGAGGGGTTGGGTGCGGAGCCGGTCGACGGGGCGGCGACAGGTGCGCCCGTTGCGGGGGTTGTCGGCCACGGGCGCCACCGGTGAGGTGGCTGTGAGGGCGAGCAGGCGGTGCGCGGTTGGGTGCTGACGGAGTGTCATGCATCGTGCGTGGGGGCTGTGCGTGGGTGGTGTGGCTGTGGTGTGAGGTTGGGGTTCGCCGTCGGGTGTTCCTGGTGGGCGACGAGTTGCATGCCCTATATGTCCGAGTAGGCTGGAAACACCGAAATGACCAGCAATAGCAAAGGGGTGTGGTCATGATCGGTAACTATTCGAAGCGATCCATCGTTTCAGCGTCGGCTCTGCTCCTCGCCTTCGCACCGGTTGGTCTCCAGCAGGCGGTGGCGGTCACGCCCAGCCAGACTCCCACCAAGGCGTCAGCAGCGGTTTCCAGTGTGGAGGACTACCGGAGGGGCTTCCAGGCCGGCTTCCGGACCGGGTACTCGGACGCCAGGGACGACTGCAAGATGGAGCGCGGCCGGCAGTACGGGCACGGGTTCAGCAGAGCGGGCGACTACATCCGCGGTTGGTCCAGTGGCTACAGTGCCGGGTTCGCAAGGGCAGAAGCCCGGTACTGCTGAGCCTGGCAACGCCCCGTCTGCGGGCGGTGGTTCGCGGCTCACTTTGTGAGTGACGCTGTGACGGACGAGCCCCAGCCGGGTCTCCTGGCTGGGGCTTCGTTGTGCGCCTGCGGTGCCGGTGCCCTTGCCCTCTTCGCGGCGGTCAGGGCGCCGTGGTGACGCCTTCGGCGATGAGGTCGTCGATGATCTGCTCGACGGCCTGGTGCATCTCGTCGTCGGTCAGGGTGCCGCACGCGCCGGGCTCGGTGGTGCCGGCGCCTTCGTCGGTGGAGTCGCGGAGTGTCTGTTCGAGCCAGGCCCGGCATGCGGCAAAGACGCCGGTGACTGCGGTCGGCGTGGGCTCAGTGGTGGTGGGCGCGGAAAGTTCGGAGACCGGGATGCCGTCGCCGAAGGCGTCCTTCAGGGCGTCGTCGGCGATCTTGTCGGCCTCGTCGCTCTTCATCCACTCCGTGATGACTTCGCCGGTCAGGCGCCGCAGTGTCGTGTTGTCGAGGCCGTCGCACTCGGCGGGCCTGCCGTCTTCTTCGTCGTTCTTCGCGGCCTTGGACGCCTGCTCCTTCAGCGCCGCCTTGCAGGCTTCGGGGCCGGCTTCCGTCTCGCCGCTGCCGCATCCGGCCGTGAGGGCGGTGAGCGCGAGCAGGGCAGCGCACAGGGCAGTACGGATCTTCATGGTTCCCCCCAGTAGGTGCTGAGGGGGCATCATCCGCCGGGTGGTGGTGTTGTGCGGGTGCTGTGGCCGTGTTGTGACCGTGCCGGGTGGCTGACGGGGTCGGGGGGCGGGAGCCGTGGGCGAGTTGATGCATCCTGCGCCTCCCACGTGGAGTGCAGGGGCATGGCGGACACCCCGGTGATACGGCGCGGTCGTCCCCGGGTTTTTCCCGTCGGCCGCGCCGTCCTCCGCACCCGGAGTGCGCGCCGTGCTCCCCGCCCGCACCTCGATCTCGGGCCCGACGGGCTTGGGCACGGGCCGGGCTGGGCAGGACGATCAGGACGAGGCACTGGGAAGCATGAGGAGGGCGCCATGGACCGCCGGATCCGTGTTCGTGTCAGCCGCCGGCCCGCCGCCCCCCGCGGCCAGGAGATCGACCGCAGGACCCCTTCGGGGCGGATCCTGCCGTACTGAACGGTGTGACCCGGCGCTTCGAAGCGGTGACTGCCACGTCACCGTCGTGCGCCCGGCACCGTCCGTTTCCCCGTACATGCTTGTCGGCGAGGGGCAGTTGGCCGGAGCGCTCGCCACGTCGGTTCGGAGCCCATGCCGAGCACGGTCGGCGGCAGGGACGGCAAGGACGGCAGGCGGGGCAGGGGACATCGGGCATACGGCCGCGGCGCGGTCACGGCTCAGGCGGCCAGCGGGTTCAGGACCAGCGGCTCGATCTTGCCCTCCAGCATCGCGCCGATGCCCTGGACGGCGCACACGTCGGGCCGTTCGGCGATGTTCACCGGCATCCCGGTCGCCTCCCGCAGCATCTGGTCCAGGCCGGGCAGCAGCGCGGAGCCGCCGACCATGACGATCCCGACGTCGGCGAGGTCGGCGACCAGGTCGGGCGGGCAGTCCCGCAGCACCTTGCCGATGCCGTCGAGTACGGCCGTCAGCGGGGTGTGGATGGCCTCGCGCACGGCGGCGGTGTCGATCTGCACACTGCGCGCGAGACCGGTGGCCACGTCCCGGCCGTGGATCATCGTGGACACCGGGCCGTGCGGGGTCAGGCCGTTGCCGGACAGGGCCAGTTGCAGCGGTCGTACGGACTGGCTGGGCAGCACCAACTCGTGTGCGTGCCGCAGATGTTGAACGATCGCATGGTCGACGGCCTCACCGCCGACCGGGATCCGTTCGGCGGTGACGATCGAGCCGAGCGACAGGACGGCGACCTGGGTGGCGGCGGCACCGCATACGACGATCATCGTGCCCTGGGCGCGTTCCACGGGCAGACCGCAGCCGACGGCGGCGGCGATCAGGGTGTCCACGAGTTCGACGCGGCGGGCGCCGAGGCCGGCGAGCGTCTCGATCGTCGCCCGCTGGGCCAGCGGATCGGCGTCGTGCGGGGTGCAGGCGGCGGCGCGCAGCCGCGCCTTGCGGCGCAGCGCGCGGCGGATCTTGTCGCCGAGAAGATGGCGCAGCATCCGCTGCGCCATCTCGATGTCGACGACGGTGCCGCCGGACACGGGCCGCACGACGCGGATGTAACCGGGGGTGCGTCCCGTCATCCGCTCCGCCAGCTCGCCCACGGCGATGAGCGCGCCGGTGCGGGTGTTCACCGCGGCGGCCGACGGCTGGTCCACGACGAGGCCGACGCCCTTCACATAGACGCGGGTGCGGGCCGCGCCCAGATCGACGGCGAAGTGGCAGCGGCGCAACTGCTCCAGACTGACGGTCACGGCAGATCCTCCCGAGTGCGCAGGCCGTGGCGGTGCCGCCGGTTGGCGGGCCTCTTACGTATCCTCCGCCGCCGACGCGCCCGACGCCTCCGGAAAGGGGCCGATCGGGGTACCCCCGGCAACGCGCAACGCCCCGGCAACACGCTGCCCGCGGGCAGACCGGCACCGGGTGGCTAGGCCGAGAGAGTGGCTAGGCGGAGAAGGCGGCTAGGCCGAGAGAGTGGCTAGGCGGAGAAGGCGGCTAGACCGAGAGGGTGGCGTTGCGCCGATCGGGTGACGCGAGGGAGGGAGGGGAGGGAGACGGGCGGCGTGGGCCCTGTGGTGGGTGGAGGCGTGGTGCCGGGTCGGTGGGGGGCGCGCGTCCGGGGTGGGTGGTGTGGCCCGGTCGGGTGGCACCGGTGAGGGGCGGTCGGTGGGCTCCGGCCCTGTGGTCTGGGTGGGGGTGCAGGTGGGGGTGCAGGTGCAGGGCGCGGGTTCGGGCCGTTGGCGGGCCCTGCCTCGCGGGCCGGGTACGCGGCGGCCGGGTGCCGGTGCGCCCCGGCGCCGGGTACGTGGCGGTCGCGGCGGCACCGGCAGGCTCGGCGGCGGCACGCTCGATGTGTCGTACGACGACGGCGCGTACCGGCAGCGGGTCGGGCGCACCGCCGACCGCGGGGCCGCCGGGCACGGCGCGCTGACCGCGCCCGGCGATGCCACCCACGTGTCACCGCGCGCAGCGGGGGTGACCTGACGGCATCGTGCACCAAAGGGGCGCGGGGAACTGCGCGACCAGCCACGACGGCGCTGCGGCCGAAGACGGTGCCGTGGTCCGGCTCTCCCAGCGGAGCGTCTCGGGGGACGGCGGTGCCGTGGTCCGGCTCTCTCAGCGGAGCGTCTCGCGGGACGGCGGTGCCGTGGTCCGGCTCTCTCAGCGGAGCGTTAGAGCGCGCGTTTCATGATCTTGCCCAGGTCGTTGCGGGGGAGCGCGGTCAGATGGTGGACGACGCGCGGGCGCTTGTGCGGGGCCAGGCGGCGGGCCACATGGTCGGCCAACTCCTCGGCTCCGGGCGGGGACTGGGCATCCACGGGCACGATCCATGCCACGATCCGCTCGCCCAGGTCCGCGTCCGGCTCCCCGGTGACGGCCGCCTCGCTCACCCCCGGATGTTCCAGCAGCGCGTTCTCGATCTCCCCGGCGCCGATCTTGTAACCCCCGCTCTTGATCAGGTCGGTGGCCTTCCGGCCGACGATGCGGACATAGCCGTCGGCCTCGCGCACCGCCATGTCGCCGGTGCGGAACCAGCCGTCCGCGGTGAAGGCGGCGGCGGTGGCGTCGGGCCGGTTGAGGTACTCGGTGAACAGGTTCGGGCCGCGTACCTGGATCTCGCCGATGCTCTCCCCGTCGTAGGCGGCGAGGACCGTGCCGTCCTCCTCCACCAGCCGCAGCTCCACGCCCGGCAGCGGCACTCCGACCGTGCCCGCGCGGGGCTCACCGTCGACCCGCACGCTCGTGTTCATGAGGGTCTCCGTCATGCCGTACCGCTCGATCACCCGCTGCCCGGTCGCGGCCGTGATCCGCTCGTGGTCGTGCACCGGCAGCGCGGCCGAGCCGGAGACCAGCAGCCGGGCCCGGCCCAGCGCCTTGGCCAGCCCGGGGTCCTCGGGCAGCGCCTCGGCGATGCGGTGGTACATGGTCGGAACCCCGAAGAGCATGGTCGCGCCGTCGTTCAGCTCCCGGGTCACGCCCTCGGTGCCGAACCGCCCCAGGTGCCGCACCGAGCCGCCGCGCCGCAGCGGGCCGAGGACACCCAGCACCAGCCCGTGCACATGGAACAGCGGCAGCCCGTGCACCAGGACGTCGTCCGCGGTCCACCGCCAGGCGTCGGCCAGCGCGTCCAGGGTGGCGGTGAGCGCGCGGCGGGGCAGCACCGCGCCCTTGGGCGGGCCGGTGGTGCCGGAGGTGTAGACGATCAGCGCGGGGTCGCCGTCCGCCGCGCTGTCCTCGGGGACCTCGCCGCCGCCGTGCGCGTCCACGTCGAGCCGGGGCGGCCGGGCCGCCGGTGCCGGGAGCCGGGCGCCGGGCGCGGCCAGCACCAGGGAGGGCGAACTGTCGGAGAGGATGTGGGCGAGTTCGCCCTTGCCGGACTTCGGGTTGAGCGGTACGGCGGCCACCCCGGCGAGCAGGGCGCCCACCACGCCGACGGCCGTCTCCGGCTCCGGCGTCGCCCATACGGCGACCCGGCCCGCGCCCCGGACCTGGGCGGCCACGGCGCCCGCGGCGGCGCCCAGTTCCGCGTACGTCAGCGACCGTTCACCGAACCGCAGGGCGACGCGCTCGCCCGGACCGCCCACCAGGGCCGGAAAGAGAAGGGACACGCGGCGCACTCCTTACCCGTCGGGGAGCACCGCCACAGCGCTCCGCACGCTCCTGTACTCCTGTATCACCGACGGTAGAGGATCGGACCACCGACGGTGGAGGATCGGACCGCCGGCGAAGGCACAGACCGTGCGGGAGCAGCGGAACGCGGTGGCGGGCTGTGGCGGGCTCAGGCCGCCGTCTCGACCACGTCGGCGACCACGCAGCTGACGTTGTCCGGGCCGCCGGCGGCGTTCGCCTCGCCGATCAGGGCGCCGACCGCCGCGTCGGGGGCCGCGGCCGTGGACAGCACCTGCGCGATCCGGTCGTCCGTCACGACCCCGGACAGGCCGTCGGAGCACAGCAGATACCGGTCGCCGGGCAGCGCGTCACGCAGCTTCAGGTCGGGGGTGCTCGCGTCACCGCCGAGCGACTTCAGGAGCAGGGCGCGCTGCGGGTGCGTGGTGGCCTCCTCCGGGGCCAGCCGGCCCTCGTCGAGCAGCGACTGGACCACGGTGTGGTCGTGGGTGATCCGGAACAGGCGGCCGTCGCGCAGCAGATAGGCGCGCGAGTCCCCGATGTGCACCAGGGCCAGCCGTGAACCCGTCAGCAGCAGCGCGGTCAGCGTGGTGCCGACCTCCGCCGCGCTGCCGGCCGTGCCGCCGGCCGCGCTGCCGGCCGTGCCGCCGGCCGCGCTGCCGGC
>NZ_JBEPAP010000094.1:0-27845 GCF_040298665.1 Streptomyces sp. NPDC001508 | reverse complement strand
CCATTCGACAGGGGAACCTCCGTTCTGACCCACCGGATCACACCCGCCACAACCCGGACACTCACTCATACACACCAGAACACGCCCATGCACAGTCAACCGGCAGCAATTCGCGACCCCACCGAACCCCGCCTCGGCCCGGGCGCCCCACCACCCAAGGGGCACCCGGGTCAACTCCCCACCAGAAACACCCCGCAACGAGAGCTGAAACAAGCCTGCCCCGCCCACCGACGCCCACGAGCCTCCTCCGCAGCGCAAGCGGCGCCCCGACGACACGCGCCCCCCCGCCAGGACGGCCACGACGACGAACTGAAGTCTGAGGACGCCACCGGGCGCAGTGGCCCGTCGGCTCGGTGGTGGGTGTTCGTGGGTGCGGTGCCGGGGTGGCGCCGTCAGCCGGCGGTCGTCTGGGGCGTGTCGGACCGCGGGACGGGCGGGGCGGATGCGGCGCCGGAGTCGGACTCGGCGGTGGGGTCGGACTCGGCGGTGGAGCCGGCCGGGTCCGGCCGGGCCAGGGTGCCGGCGACGAGGAGGACGCCCAGGACGAGCAGCAGCGTCACGCACATGGCCGCCCGGTAGGAGACGCCCGCCCCGACGGCCCCGACCAGGGGCGGGCCGATCAGGAAGCCCACGTAGTTGAAGAGGTTGACGCGGGCCACGGCGGTGTCCACCGCCCCCGGCAGCCGCCGCGCACCGACCACGAAGAGCTGGGGCATGATCACGGACAACCCGGCGCCGAGGACGCCGAAACCGAATGCTCCGGTCACGGGTTCCGGTGCGGCGGTGATGACGGCGAACCCCACGGCGGAGAGCAGCACACCCGCCCGTACGACGGCCACCGCTCCCCACCGCTGCACCCAGCCGTCCCCGAGACCGCGGCCCACCAGGGTGGCCGTCATATAGAGGGCGTACGGCACGGTCGCCATCGCCTCCGAGCTGTGCAGGGTGTCCTCAAGGAACTTGGCGCTCCAGTTGGTGGCGGTGGAATCGAAGCCGGTGCGCGCCTTGAGAGTCCGGCAGCCGCGGCACGCACACGCGACAAGGGCGCCCTCCGTACCCGGCGGCGGATCGACGGCCGAGCCGCCGAACTCGCGGTCCGCTGCCCTAAGCTGATGCCCGGTCAAGTGCACAACACGGAGCAGGCGGAAACCATGGGAAGTCTCACCGAGGCCAACCTCAGGGCGCTGGCCGGTGCCCGTTCCTTCGAGCGCGGGCTCGGATACCTGGACGCGGTCTCCAAAGTGGAGGTCGGTGACGACTGGATCACCGCGACCGTCCACGGCACGCAGCGGTACGAGGCCGAGCTGACCCTGGACGGGCCCGGTGGCCTGGCCGGCACCTGTGACTGCCCGTACGGCCTGGAAGGCAACTTCTGCAAGCACCTTGTGGCCCTCGGCCTGACGGCGCTCGCCCAGCGGCAGAGCCTGCCGCGGCAGCGCAAGGCGGCGCGAAAGCGCGCACAGGATCTCGACGGGTGGCTGTCCGCCCTGTCCAAGGACGAGTTGCTCGCTCTGCTGCGGGAACAGATCGAAGAGGACCGGCAGTTGCGGCGGCGCCTGGAACTACGGGCCGCGACCGCCCACGGGGACCTTGCCACGGTCCGGGCCCGCATCCGCGACCTGCTGGACATCCGCCCTTTCGCACAGCACGGGTACGTCGAGTACGCCGATGCCCGCGCCTACGCCGAGCAGGCAGGACAGGCGGTGCCCGCGATCGGCGCGCTGACCGGCTCGGGCCGGGCCGCCGAGGCGATCACGCTGGCTCGGGAGGCGATGCTGCTGCTGGCAGAGGCGGTGGAGAGCGTCGACGACTCCGACGGATGGCTCGGGCAGATCGGCACCGACCTCGCCGACGCCCACCTCGACGCATGCCGTGCGGCGCGCCCCGACCCCGGCGAACTCGCGCGCTGGCTGGTCGGCCATGCGCTCGGCGACATCGACGACGGCCTGACCGACATCGATCCGCTCGACTACGAGGACGTCCTCGGCGATGAGGGAATGGCCGTCCTGCGGAAGTCGGCGGTCGAGGCATGGCGGCGCAACCGTACCGGCTGGGCCGAGAAGTACCTGATGGAACGCCTGGCCAAGGCGGGCGGCGATGTCGACGCGGTGATCGCCGTCCATGCGGCCGATCTCGCACCGAGCGGCCATACGCATCTGGTCATCGCTCGTGAGCTGGATACCGCCCGGCGCTCGGACGAGGCCCTGCGCTGGGCGGAGCGCGGCATCCGGGAAACCCGGGACCTCGCCGCCGTCGACACCGCCCTCGTCGACTACCTCTGCGACCGCTACGCGCGGGCGGACCGGCTGTCGGATGCCCTCACCGTGCGCCGCGACCACTTCGGCGCCCGCCGCTCCCTGCTCGCCTACCAGCAGCTGCGGGCCGCCGCGCAGGCCGCGGACAGCTGGCCGGCCGAGCGCGAGCGGGCGCTGACCCTGCTGCGCGCTGACGCGGAGCAGCGGAAGCCGGGCTGGTACGCCGGCCCCGTCCTGGTCGACGCCCTGCTCGACGACAAGGACGTCGACGCCGCCTGGCAGGCCGCCACCGAGACCGGCGCCCATGACCGGCAGTGGCTCACCCTCGCCGACCAGACGCGCGCCGACCGTCCCGCCGACGCGCTCGGCGTCTACCTGCGCCTGGCCGAGCCGCTCACCCAGCAGACCGGAAACCCGGTCTACGAGCAGCTCGTCAGCCTCCTGCTGAGCATCCGGGACTGCCACCGTCGCCTGGGCACGCCCGACGAGTTCACCGCGTACGTCAGGGCCCTGCGCACGGCCCAGAAACGCAAGCGGAACCTGATGCGCCGCATGGACGAACACGGCCTGTGAGGCCGGAGGACGTCCGGGCCCCTGCCGGCCGTCGTGCTATTCGCTGTCGTCGCTCCACCAGGGTGCCCCGGGTCAGTGGAACACCACGGCGTGACCGCCGGCGATGCTCGCCCGGCACGCCTGGCGGAGCTGATCCCAGGCCCACTTCTCCGGGCCGAACGGGTCGTCGTCCGACAGGTCGACGGATACGGCCGGTGCAGCGGGACCCGGGTGCGAGGCGTGTGCCTCGGTGAGGCGGATGCCCAACGTGGGCGCGAGGCCGTCCAGTTCGGCCAGGAGACGATGGCTGGAGCCGACCGTCTGGGCCCCGGCGACCCCTGACTCCTGGGCAAGGAAGAGCGGATCGGCGAAGTCGACGGGGAGGTAGTAGCCGGCGTTGTCCGCGTGACACAGCAGGTGGGAGGCGAGCAGCGAGGTCTCGTCGTCGATCCTCGCGAGGTCACGGCGCCATGCCTCGCTGTCGGGGCGCGGGGCGGGAGCCACGGGCTCTCCCCGGCCGGCGAGGACGAGGATGCGCCGCAGCCGGGTCAGATGCCCGTACGGGAACCCGCCGGAGAAGACATGAGGGCTCGGCGGAGTGGCGACCTCCGGTTCCTCCCACCGGACGCCCTCAGCACACAGCGCCCGGCCGAGGCGGAGGAAGGCGCGGCGATGGTGTTCGTACCCTTCCGGGTCGTTGCGCGCCTGGTCGTAGAGCAGCCCGACGGAGATCGAAAGTCCCATGACCCCGGAGCGTAGTGACCGGGTGTGACAAGGCGACGGCCCCCTGCCCGCTCACGTCCGGCCCGGCGGGAAGCCGAACGCTGCACCGGGGCCGGAGGTTGAGCCACCGGACCCACCCCCCTCCCGCCCCGGCCCCGCACGACCGGAGACGGCAAAGACCCCCACGATGTCCTCACCCCACCCCCCTCCCGCCCCGGCCCCGCACGACCGGAGACGGCAAACACCCCCACGATGTCCTCACCCCACCCCCCTCCCGCCCCGGCCCCGCACGACCGGAGACGGCAAACACCCCCACGATGGCCTCACCCCACCCCGGCCCCAGCCCCAGCCCCGGCCGCCTTCCGCCACGAGCACCTCCCGCGTCACCACGCACGCCGGGTACACCCTCTCTCCCCGTCGGCACAGACCCCTCGCCCAGGGCGGCCGCGGAGAACCAATACCCGCCGTCGGTAGCTCGGCGGCGTGCCAGCGCGCCAGACGCCCCACTCCCTCCCCCCACCCTTTGCCAAGCGCGCGGACCAAGCGGCTGGAGCGCGAAGGCGTCACCCGCGGCGGTACGACGCCGATCGGGGCCCCGCAGCAAGCGCACCGCACCGCACCGACCGGCCCACCACGCCACGGCCTGCTGACGAGCGGGCGGTTACGCAGACACGCCACATCGACCGCTCGCATGCCGGACGACTGCCGGCCATTCCTGTGTGAGGGGGGTGGGTTCGGGCGTCTACTTCGATCCCTGAGGCGTACCAGAGGAACCGTCCAGCCACCCCCCTTTACCCCAGGCCACCTCAGGCGGACACTGCGGGCCGCAGGCCCGAGCGGGCACGGCCCACCCTAACCGGCCCCGCCGACAACGGCGCCTCACACCCGGGGGCGTCTACGCCCCGCTGACCGGCTGCCTCACCCAAGGCAGCCGCCTTCGCCTCGTCGGCGCCTTACTCCGGCTGCCACGGTCCTGATGAGAGACAACGAAGGAGAGCGGGAGCCGACGAGACTGTCTCCCGCTCTCTCGGATCGAGATCCATGCTGGTCAGAGCCTGACTCTTGCTGACTGACAGGCGAGTGCCCCGTCAGGATTGCTTCGGGCGTCAGACCTTGATGACGGTGGCGTGCGTTCCACAGAGGGTGGTGAGGTCTTCCGAGTCGGAGCTGAGCACGGTGACGGGCCCCGGCGCGGCGAGGGCGGTCGCGCTGAGCATGGCGTCGATGGCGCACTTGTGCCCGTGCAGGCCGGCATCGGTGAGCAGGGCGGCGGCGTGGCGCGAGATCTCGTCGGTGACCGGCTCCACGACGAGGCGGGAGAGTGTCCACTCCAGGGCCGGGCGGTTGATGCGAGGGTGGACTACTTCCACCAGAGTGGCCGCCGACGTGATCACACGTAGGTCATCGGCGCATGCCAGGGCGAGCCAGGCGGTGACGGTGCGGTCGCGCAGCACGGCCTTGGCCAGTGCCTCGCTGTCGAGTACCAGCGTGCCGCCCGGGGCGGCGGGGGAGCGTGTCACGCCGTGTTCGCCTCATCGCCGGCCTGCCGCGTACGTGCTTGGTGGAGCTGGTCGCGCAGGGCCTGTACCTCGCCCTCGGTAATGGGGCCGTGCTCTGCCTCAGCGACCTGGATGAGTTCGTTGAGGTTGTCGCGCTCGATCTGGCGGGCGACGGCGGCGGCGACGTAGGCGGACAGGCCGGAGGGGCCGCTACGGGCGCGGGCGGCTTCGGCGATGTCCCGGGGCATCGTGATCGAGTACTTCCGGGTAGGCTCACCCATGCTCTTTATGCTACTGCGTATGCCACCGACGTGGACTCGCCCGCCACTCACCTGGCCAGATTGATGGTGGTCAGCGCCGGGCTGCCCTGGCCTACGACGGCGGGGCGAAACCCGGTCCCGGCGTCGAACAACGCGCCGCGCACCCGACGACGCCGAAATCGTGATCACCGACACCGACGGACTCCAGAGCCTCTCCCAGGCCCAGCGCACGGGCCGCCGCAAGGAATGGTGACCGACCGGCGCGGTGCGCTTCGGGTCGGGACGTCGTCGCTGACTCGATCTCGTCCCACACGGTCTTGCCGGACGGGGGGTGCGGCGCGGTCCCTGCAGCGCGAGATGAGTGACTGCGACGATGAGCGGCCCCGGCTGTGCCCCTCCCAGGGCCGACGTTGCGCATCGGAGGTGGAAGCTCGCTCGCCGCGACAGTCGGCGACTCCGATACACAGCCGGGCCGCATGCTCCGTCCGTCGGCCCGGCCAAGGCGAGAGACCAGGAGGAAGTCCCGCCCCCCAGGGGCCCGTGGGTGACCGCTCTGGCGGCGAGTTCGGCGACCACGGGGCGCCGGTGTGCCTACCAGTGGTCTCATGTGACCGCGGGGAGCCCGGTCTTTAGATCAGACCCTGCTCCAAGGCGTCTTTACGGATGCGGAGCAACTGCTTCTCCTCTGCGTCGATCTTGGCGTGCCAGAAGTTCCAGCCGGGGCAGGCTTTCGTCTGCAGGACGAAACTCCCGGCTGCCGAGAGTGACCCGAAGACCTCACCGGAGGCGACACGGATACGGCCGTCCTCCAACACCTGAGCATGAAAGACCTCACCGCGCCGCCGCCCCACGAGCTTGGCCGGTGTGGGAACGAGCCCCTTCGCTACGAGATCCTGCACTGTGACGTCATAGCGCGCGCGGGTACGAGTCCGTGTCCGGTCGATCGGTCGTACGGGAACATCGGGGGCGCCGAAGCGGCTGTCACTCCAGATGATTTCACACAACCGCTGATAGAGCTGCTGACGGGTGGCGATATCCTTCTTCGTGAACTCTACGTAGGGGCGGAAAAGCCCATCCAGCCTGTGTTCCTTGATGAAGGCGCCGAACCGGGGGTTGCGTTCGCGGTGTTTGACGTGCAGGGAGGCTGCCAGGTGATTCTGCCGGTGATAGTAATCGACCTTCTGTGGGTACGGAAGGTCCTGGTAACTGGCGTTATCGGACTTGTGTAGCAACAGGAGGGCGCCCAGCCGGTTCCGTTGCGAATCGAATTCTGCGCGGGTATGTGTCTGGGGTTGAAAACGCTCGAACTGGTTGGCCCAGATGTGCTCGATCTCGAACGGGCGGTGCTCGTCGAGGTAGTTGCCGCTCTCATCAGGTCGGCCGCACCCGGTCTGCACGAAAGCTGTGAGCCGGGCGAGCAGGTATCTTACCTGTCGGCTGTTATTGGATCGGAGCCCGAAGGTACTCATGCTGGAGAAGTCCAGGTTCAGCTGGGCGACTTCTGTGGAGAGAATCCGCCGTAGCTTCGCCACGTCGGTCGTCCCTCGGCACTGGCCGACGAGCCGGACGGCTTCGCGGTCGAGATGACTGCCCGCGTACTGCGCATCGTTGACCAGCCGTCGAACGAACACGAGGTCCAAGTAGTCGGCGATCAGCCGTGCTTTCTCCTTGAACGTGCTCGCGTCGTCGCCTGGGTCGATGGCGGCGAGAATTGGGGCCGCCTGCGAGGTCATGCCGTTGAAGGTGTTGAAGAAGACGGAGGCCAGCTCCTCTTTGTAGGAGACAGCCGCTGCGGCGAGTGTGCAGTAGTAGTCGGAGAAGGTATGAAGTTCCGTGATGAGCTGTCGGAATTCCTGGGAACCCCTGAGCTCTAGCAGAGCTTCGTTGTCCTTCACCCAGGTGTGGTAAAGGCCGTTGATCTGTTCAACGTCCTGCGAGGTTCCGTCCTCGTCGATCCTGGCAAAACGTGCGATGAGGAAGGTCTTGACGAAATCGCTCGGAGCGTTGGGATCGATGGCGGCCAGGGCGTTGACCATGGACCGCCAGGTGTTGTCGCACCCGGCGGCTTCGCCCGTAATCTTTGATAGCAGGAAGCTCTTGAGTAGATCGATGGGGCCGAGACGGACACCACGGTCGTTCATCGACTCATAGATCTCCATGCCTTGTTCCTGGGTGGCCGCCCGAATGCCCACCATGCAGACGCCGTCCAGCAACCAGTCAACGAAGTAAGGCAGTGCATCTCCGGTCAGATCTTCTGGAAATTCCTCTTGGAAGACCTGGGCGGCATCCCACAGGCGTCGCAAGTCTCCCGGCGCGTCCGACGGGAGGGTGTAGCCGGCTTCCTGGAAGACGGCCGAAAGGAACGGCTCGCGTTCGGGGATGTCGAGTGTGTGTACGGAACGACCGAACCGTCGGGTTCGCGACAGGGCACCGATGCGCTCGGCGTCTTCCTCAAGGTCCTGGGCTCGGAGCAACTCTTTCAAGTAGAGGAGCAGGAGGTGCAGAGTGGTGATGCGCTGCTGCCCGTCGACGAGGTAGGTGACTGCTGCTGCCTCATGGTAGACGTACGGCCCCAGGAAGTACGGCGCGTAGTCGGCAACGGCCTCGCGGTCGTCCTCCATGCGCCAGCTCTTCAAGAATTTTCGACGCAGATCTTCCAAGAGTCGACGTACGTCGCTGCGGGCCCAGGTGTAGCCGCGCTGATAGCTGTCCAGCTGATAACGGCGGCCGGTGAAGACCTCCTCGACCGTCACTGCTTTGCCCTGAATGAGGTTCTCCAGCACCTGCCCACCCTCTAGCTACCTGCATTCTCCCCGCGGTGAATTTACCTGGCACGTGTCGCCTAGCGCAGGAGTGCGGCAGAGGCGAGTTCCGGCCATATCTGTGACTTATCCCCCAAGGCCACGTGGTCTTCACTGCGCGATCCTGATGTCCGGGCCAGGGCCAAAGCCATGCGGTCTGGCGGTCCCCAGCTTCTCTGAATCGGGTCAGCCGAGTACCGCCGCGATCGCGAGAGCGATGCGCTCGATCCAGTCGATCGCGTCGGTGACGTCGGCGTCGGAGATCTCCCGCCGGCGCTTGAGGTCGCCGTCCAGCAGGTCCGCATCGTGGGCGATCCGGTTGCGGCGGTCTGTGATGGAGACGTACTGCTGCTTGAGGGACTGCGCGTTGAACGACGTGCGGTCGTGATTCCACTGGTTGAGCTGGGCCGCGGCCTTCGCCCAGATGTCCTCTTCGGTGACCAGCTTCAGCGCCTCGCTGATCTTGCGCGGGTTCTGCAGGGCCGCGTTGCCCTACTTGGCCTTGACGTGCTCGGAGACGGCATCGGCGAGAGTGGTGGTGCCGCGCCGTACCTCCTCGACCTTTACCAACGGCAGCTCGAACCTGGTCAGTTGGTACGGCATGCCGGGGCTGTCCTCGGCGGCCAGCTCCGCCACCCGCCGGTACAGCTCTTCGTGGAACCAGTGGTCGATGGCGCTGACGGCCTGCACCCACGCTGCACGGTAGAAGTCGCCGATGTCGATGACCGGGGACTGGAAGGCAGCCAGGCTCTGGCCGGCCACGACCATCTTCCGGGCGTACTCAAGGTTGGTCAGGAATGCGCGGAACTCGCGCGTCTGCGGATGGGCTGCCACCGCCATGGAACTTCTCCCGTTCTCGCCAGAACCTCGCGTCCAAGGATTCCTGCGAGAACAGGGGCACAGCAACTCACTTGTGGATCATTCGGTACCAGTTGGCTCGATTTCGTCGGCCGCGGCCGAGACCTCGCCGCCGAGAGCCTGGGCGATGGCGGCGAACTCACTGAGGGCGGCCTGAAGGTCCTCGACGATCTCCTGGGCGATCACCTCGGGCGGGAGCGAGCTGTCGGCGTCGTCGAGAGCCGGGTCCTTCATCCATGTGATGTCGAGGTTGACCTTGTCGCGGGCGATCAGCTCCTCGTAGTCGAAGGCTCTGAAACGCTCGCTTTCCACGCGTTCGCTGCGCGGCTTGCCCGGCAGGTATGCCTCGACGAACTCGTCCAGGTCCGCGCGCCGCAGCGGGTGCTGCTTCAGGGTGAAGTGTTTGCCGGTGCGGAGGTCGTACACCCACAGCTTGGACGTGTTGGCACCTTCGCTGCGGGGTGGCCTCTTCTCGAAGAAGAGGATGTTGGCCTTCACACCGCCTGCGTAGAAGATGCCGGTGGGCAGACGCAGGATGGTGTGCAGATCGAAGTCGTCGAGCAGCCGTCGCCGCACCTTCTCACCGGCGCCGCCCTCGAAGAGCACGTTGTCGGGCAGGACAACCGCGGCACGCCCGTTCATCTCCATCAGCGACATGATGTGCTGCAGGAAGTTGAGTTGCTTGTTGGTGGTGGTGGCCCGGAAGTCGTCCCGCTCATAGGAGATGTCCTCCTTCTCGGCCTTGCCGTCCGTTCCGATGACGGTGATCGCGGACTTCTTGCCGAAAGGGGGGTTGGCGAGGACGAGGGAGGCGTGCTGGCTCGGCTGTTGGGCCAGTGCATCACCTTCGGTGATGAGTGATTCTCCGTCGGCTTCACCGATGCCGTGAAGCAACATGTTCATGGCCGCTAGCCTGGCCGTGCCGGTGACCAGCTCATTGCCCCAGATCTTCCGCTTGTCGGCACCGAGTGCGAGGCGCTGCTCGCGGGAGAGGTTCTGCATGTGGTACTTGCGGATGTAGCTGTGGGCGGCGATGAGGAAGCCGCCTGTACCGCAGGCCGGGTCAGTGATGGTGTCCTCGGGGCGCGGCTGCATCACGTCGACGATGGCGTCGATGAGCGCGCGAGGCGTGAAGTACTGACCGGCCCCCGTCTTGGTGTCCTCGGCTCCCTTGGCGAGCAGTCCCTCGTACGCGTCACCCTTGAGGTCGGTCCCCTGGATCGTCCAATCCTCCTTGCCGATCAGATCGACGACCAGCTTTTCGAGGAGGGCGGGTTCGGTGATGCGGTTCTGGGCCTTGGCGAAGATCGTGCCGAGGGTGGTGCCGGGGTTCTTGGCGAGTTCGGTGAGGATGGCGCGGTAATGGGCCTCCAGCTCAAGCCCTTTGAGCCCTACGAGCGACTGCCAGTCGTATTCGGCTGGTACGACTGTGCGCGCCTCGTGCTCGGTGAAAGGGTCGTTCTTGATCTCGTCAGCCATCTTGAGGAAGAGCAGGTAGGAGAGCTGCTCGACGTACTCGATGGTCGACAGGCCGTTGTCCCGCAGGACGTTGCAATAGTTCCAGAGCTTGGAGACCAGGACGTTGGTCTGGACGTTCGCCTGAGTGGGTGTGGCGGGGGTCACAGGGGGAGCTCCTGCTGGACGGCGGTGGTGGCGGTGGGCACTTCTGTTGTGGACGGCGGCGGAGGGGGCGGTGCGTCTCCAGCCGTCTTACGGGAGCGGCGTGGGGTGCGCTTTGTCTTGCTGCCGCCGTGAGTCACACGCTCAGTCCGGATGCGGTCGAGGAGGACGGAAGCGGGCTCGTCGTTGGGGTTCTGGGGGACGAGGCTGCCGGTGAAAGCGCGCCGGAGAATCGCCCGCCGCATATGTTCGGAGCGCGTTGTGAGGGGCGCGACTTGAGCTGCCAGCCGATCGCTCGCCTCCAGTAGTTCCGTCGCCTGTGTGATGAGTCCTTTTTGCGTGTCGATCGGCGGCACAGGCAACGGGAGCTCGCGGCACGTGGAGAGGGCGACGTTGAACTGCCCAGCAGTCGCCTTCGAGGTTCTTTGGAGCATCCCCAACACGTAGGGTGATCTAAGCGCTAGAGCCAACCAAGCAGGATGAATCTCAGGTCCGGCGCGAAACGCAACGATGGCCTGGTTGATATTCCACTCGGGATATTGCTCCGGAACTACGGCTGTCTTGCCCAAGGGGGGGCCGACGATGTTCGTGAGTACATCCCCGGGGCGCACGCGAGATCTCTTCAGTTGGTTCTCGTGTGTTGCAGAATCGATAAAGGTCGGCTTGATGGTGAAGTCGACTCGTCCATCCTGCGTGATGTTGTAGACCTTCAGGAAAGGAACTTCGCCGTTTCCTGAATGCATCAGGTGGGCTTTGGGGGTTGAGCCACTGTTAATGAGTTCGCAGACGTCGGAGGCGCGGCGCCAGAACCAGCCATGAGGAAGAGTGGCGAGAGAGCTGTAGTTGAAGCGCTTGCTGTGGAATCCCGCGAGGAGATTCTGACTGTCCCACGTTGCGCCGCTAAGAATATCGCGACCGAGTGGAAGACCGAGCACTACTTTGTTCAGTATTGCAGATACGAGCGGCCGCATTCGCCGCCTCGCGTTGGCTACGCTCGCGTCCGCTGCATCGAGGCGGGACAGTTGGTCTTCGAGCGCTTCTACAATCCGATGCTGCTCTGCGAGAGGAGGCAGGTCGATCTCTGTTTCCGCAAATGCCTTTGCGGAAATCTCCTTGAACGTGGTACCGCTCGCGCGAGCCGAGATGTCAGGCGTGACAAACTGTAGGTACCAGTAGAGATAGTCTGAGGAAATGCCGACTGCGGGCACGATGGTCTTGAAGCCCTGATTGGTGCACAGACTTTCGCCCGCAATCGTCACGTATCCGATCGGGGCGCGTGAGCTGAACAACACCGATCCTGTCGGAACCCGGCGAGTAGAGCACGCGTCGTAGCCGCTCTGTGTGAGGAACCTTCGACCCGAACGGGTTATTTTTGCGGGAAATTTCGACAGGTCATCGGGGGTGATCCACGGAATGTCGCCGTCCCAGTATTCCGCAACACTGGTCTTCGGAGTGGCACCCGAGACCACGTCGCCGATTTCCGAGAATTTCGTACGGACCCAGCCTGATGGAAGTCCGACGTCGCTCAACCCACTCAAGCCAGCTCCCGATTCAACTCACCCAACAAAGCCCGAACATCCCGCCCGGGAAAAGCGTGCTGGAACCCGCGCCCCCCGCCCCGCCCCTTGAAGGGCTCGGCGTTGAACTCGGCAGGGCCGATGCCGACGTCGCTTGCCACGACATCCCGTATCGCCCGCAGCCACCAGAGCTGCTCCTCCGAGAAGTCCGCCCCGGCCTGCCGCTGCTTCAGCAGCCACGCCTCGAAGCGTTCCTCCACCGTATCCCGGTAGGGACGGAGCTCCTCATCCACGCCCAGCTCGTAACGGATGAGGGAGATCAGGTCGGGGACGCCGGCCTCGCGTCCCGGGCGGTGCGCGGCGGCGCCCAGGTCCTCGTAGTAGGTCCACAGCACCTGCGCCGTCCAGGCATACTGCGGCCGGTGGATCTCGGTGGCCAGCTCCCGTAGCGCAGCGTACGCCTCGGCCGGGGACACGGTCCGGGGGCTGCTCAACGCCAGCGACACCGCAGCGATGCGGTCCCGCTCCTCCTTCAGAAGGCGGCTCCAGCGGCCGATCTCTTCCCGCGCCCGCTCCTCCCGTGGGACCTCGTCGACGTCGGTGATCTTCACGGCCGTCGTCTCGTCGAAGACGTAGTCCTTGTCCCGCCGTATCTCGATGATCTGTCGACGCAGCTCCGGGCTGGCGGTCAGCGGAGCGAGTGCGTCCTCGACCAGCTTCCGCGCCGCAGAGCGTCCACTCTCCTCAAGGACCCGCTCCTGCCGGTCCGGGTCCACGGCGGCGACGATCGCGCCCGCGATCTGGGACAGGGTTTTGCCACCGGCCATCCGCTCCAGTTGCTCGCGCTCGTCGTCCGTCATCTGCTGGTTGAGCCGGGCCAGGCGGCCCGCCAGGGTCTCGGCCTCGCTCATGCTGATCGACTTCGTCCCTGCCTTGTCAAGCAGCTTGGCCAGCGACACCTGCCGCTCACTCGCCGGTACCAGCGGCCTCGCGTCCACCAGCGGTGAGTCCGTGACGCCCACCGCGTCGACGAGTACGAACCGGTCCTTTCGTACGGACGCGTCCGCGTCCGGTGTGACCTCCTGGAGCTCTGTCGCATCGATGGTGCGTGCGCCGCGTCCCTTCATCTGCTCGAAGAGCACGGCGCTGCGCACCTCGCGCAGAAATATCACGCACTCCAGGGCCTTCACGTCCGTGCCGGTCGCGATCATGTCGACCGTCACGGCCACCCGCAGCCGCGGCGAGGTGCGCAGTGCGCGGATCAGCTCGTCCGGGTCCTCCCCGGCCTGTCGGCTCTTGTACGTGATCTTCTTTGCGAAGTCGTCTCCACGCCCGAAGACCTCCTTCACCTCGGCAAGGACATCCTCGGCATGGTCCTCACCGACGGCGAAGATCAGGGTCTTCGGCAGCTCGCTGCGGCCCGGGAACCAGCGCCGCCAGTTGTCCCGGTAGGCGGTCAGCACCGCCCGGATCTCGTCGACCGTCACCACGGACCGGCCGATCTGCCCGGTCGTGTACGTGAAGTCGTCGTCCAGCTCCTGGTAGCGCTGCCGCCGGGTCTTGCGGTCCTTGACCCTGATCGTCGTCCCGGACTCGATCGTGGCGACCCCGTTCTCCCGAAGGTCGGAGCGGATACGGACGACATCGAAGTCGACGTTCACACCGTCCGCGACCGCCTGTGGATACGTGTACTCAGAGACGAGGTTGCGGTGGAAGAAGCCTAGCGTCTGGGGCTTTGGGGTGGCGGTGAGGCCGACCAGGTGGGCGTCGAAGTACTCCAGCACCCCGCGCCACAGCCCGTAGATCGAGCGATGGCACTCGTCCACGATGATCAGGTCGAACGACTCGATCGACACGTCCGGGTTGTACGACACCTCGATCGGCGCGGCACTCTCGTACGTGTCCTCGTACGCCACGTTGTCCGTCGCCTCGTCGGCCTGCTCGTCGTCGGTCAGCGTCTCGCCCCGCAGTAGCGAGTACATCTTCTGGATCGTGCAGATCACAACGGACGACGTCTCCTGAAGGCCGGAGGCGCCGAGTCGGTCGACGTTGTAGATGTCGGAGAGCTTGCGGCCGTCGTCGGGTGTCGGGAACCTCCGGAACTCGTCGAGTGCCTGCTTGCCCAGGTTGTTCCGGTCGACAAGGAAGAGGATGCGGCGGGCCTTGGCGTGCTTCAGCAGACGGTACGTCTGGGCCACCGCCGTGTACGTCTTGCCGGCGCCAGTAGCCATCTGGATCAGGGCCCGTGAACGGTCGGAGCCCAGGGATTCCTCAAGGCCGGAGATCGCGTCGATCTGCGCTAGACGCAGGTCGTTGGGCTCCAGGAGGGGTAGCTGTCGCAGGGCTGCACGGAAGGTGGGCGTGGCGGGGGACTGGTCCGCGCGCCGCATCCAGGCCGTGACCGTCTCGGGGCGGTGGAAGGAGAAGACCTCGCGGGAGCGGGCGTCGGGGTCGAGTCGGTTGACGAAGTACGTCTCCGCGCCGGTCGTCGCGTAACGGAAGGCGAAAGGCTCGGCCTCGCGCCATACCGCGAGCCGGTGCTCCTTCGGTACGCCGGCCGCGTAACGATCGTTCTGCTCGACGGCACTGGAGAGATGGTCGCCCTCGCGCTTGGCCTCGATGACCCCGACGATGCGGCCGTCCACGTACAGCACATAGTCCGCGCGACCGGTGGCCAGCGTGAACTCGCGGACCGCCACACCCTGACCCGCCTGCGGGTTGAGCTGATCCCGGTCCTGGATGAGCCAGCCGGACGCGCGGAGCATGGCGTCGATGGTCTCGCGCGCCTGCACTTCGTTGAGCGGGGCGGGGCGCTGGGCGCGATGGATGATGGTGTCGCGTCGGCCGGCGTCCACTCGTCGGGGCTGCCTGCGGGCGGCCTCGTACTTCGCCTGCTGGGTGCTGCGCAACTCCTCGATCTGGCCGGTCAACTGCTCCACTCTTGCGAGCAGTTCGCGCTTGTTGGCATCGGCGCTGGCGATCAGGTGCTCGGCCTCGGCTCGCGCCTTGCGCTCGGCCTCCAGAGCGTCACTGGACTCGGCCAGCCGTGTACGGGCCTGGGTGAGCGCCTGGCGGTGTCCCTCCAGGGCCTCACGCAGCTCGGCCAGTTCGGCGGGGTCCGTGATGCCGGTCGTTGTCCCCGGGTCGGTGGGCGGTACGAACTCGGCGACCGTCCGCCGCCCGTCGATGGCGTTGTGGAACCACAGTCCGAGCTTGTAGCAGACCCGGACGGCGGCGAGAGCTCGTGAGGTGTTGAAGAGGTGGCTGTGGGCCGCTTTGTTCCGGTCGCGACGCAACCGGTCGAAGTCGTCTCGGATCTCGGGGACGAGGACTCCGGCTCTGGTGAGCGCGGTCAACCGGTCGATCTGACGGTCACCCTCGATACGCATCCCGATCCGGGCGATCAGTTCCTCGGCGAGGACCTCCCCGAACTGGCCCGCTTGCACCAGAGCGGAATTGGGGTTGGTGAAGACCGTAGCTTCGGCCGACGCGCCGTACAGAGCCAGCAATGGCTGGTGCTGGTACAGCACTCCGAAGTTCGGTGAACCCTTCGCGAAGTCGCGAAGCCGGTCGTCCATGGCGCACTTCCCCCTGGTACAGCGGCCGTCCACATGATGGTGATCCAGCTTACGCAGCGCAGCGCACGAGGGGCGCTGTTCGGTCGACAGCGGCGTCGAGCAAAGTGCAACGGCCAACGCTGGGGAGACACCCCGCCGGCCGAACTCAAGGCTGCCTATGACTGGCTCGCGACGGCGGACCGGCCAGTCGTCGATGTGACAGACGCTGAGGCGTTCGAGGATGTGCTGTACCGCCTCGGGTACAAGCTGGACGGCACCCCGGCGGCGGGGGGCACGTACAGGCGCCGCCGCCGGGCCCTGAACACCGCCCTCGAACACGCGGTGGTCGCGGGGGACCTCTCGGAGAATCCGCTTCAGCGCGCCCGGTGGAAGCACGTCGGCTCCAACGACGTAGTAGACCGGCGCGTCCTCGTGAACGCTCTGCAGGCCCGCCCGGGCGCCGTCGCCGGACCACGCGGCCTGGTTGGCCGGCCCGCCATGCCCGTGGACCAGGACGGACTCGACGCCCCGTGGCTTCAGGTCCCATAGCCGGCCGTCAGTCGATGCGGTGGCGAGCCGCGTACCCGACGGTGACCAAACGACGGACACCCCAGACGTCGCCCGTACGGCCGCGAAGTTCGTGCCTGATCCGGCCGGTGTCGGCCTCCCCTACTCGTACGACCTGGTCCCTGAACGTGCCGGCGACCCGCAGTCCGTCCGGCGGCCGCGCCGCCTGCCGTCCGATGTCCCCGGCACCGGTGAGCTGCCGGACTGGTTCACCGGATGCGACCGCCCAGACGCGCACGACGTGATCGCGGCCCGCGGTGGCCGCCTGGGTCGCGTCGGGAGAGAAGCACACCGCTTCTCGTCCCGCTCCAACTCGGACACGGCCGCACTGCCTGGACGAAGATCCCCAACCGTCACGAGACGTTGTCAAGGAGGATTCATCGCCCCTTTGACGCGTATCTGGGTCACACGCCCATATTTTATGACGTCGGTCACAGCACTCCGCCAACCAACCGGCACGCTTAGTAGATGCGACGAGGCAGACATCTGGGCATTTGTCCGTCTTGGTCTGGATTCGGATCCCGCCGCGCGTCCCTGGATGCCGCCCGGCCGGCCCGCACGCCCATTACCCAATGCTTTAGCGCTTCTGACGCTACGTCACCGTCCCCTCCTGCCGCCATGTGCGGACCGAAAACCCGCGACACGGCCCTGGCGAGACCCCGGGCCCTACGAGGCGACGTAGTGGCAGGACCCGTTGTGCTCCCTGTCGAGCCGTCCTAAGAATGACGACCCACAGGACGTCGCCGCAGTTCGGAACGGGTGTTCACGCAGAGCAGACCACGCACCGGGCGCTCGGCGTCACCGAGTGATTTGGAGCCCCCCACATGAAGTCGTCCCGAACGTCCGCGAGACTCCTAGCCCTCGCCCTCGGCCTGGGCCTGGCCTCCAGCGCGCTGGGCGTGGCGGTGCCGGCGAGCGCCCAGACGGCCGCCGCCCCGTCCGCTGCCGCCAGTGCCTCCGTGGCGGGGTACGCCGGGTCGGCTGAGGAGGCCGCGAACAACAAGGCGTTCTTCGAGGCCGTGCTCAAGTCGGTCGCCGAGAAGCGCGCCGCCCAGCCGAACACGCAGGCGGTGACCCTCTACTACGACGACTCCCAGGCACCGAGTTTCCGTTCGGAGATATCGAGCGCGGCCTCGATCTGGAACAGCTCCGTGTCCAACGTCAAGCTCCAGGCGGCGTCGAGCGGTGCCGACTTCTCCTACTACGAGGGCAACGACCCGCGCGGGTCCTACGCCTCCACCAACGGCCATGGAAGCGGCTATGTCTTCCTCGACTACGCCCAGAACCAGCAGAACGACTCGCTGCGCGTCGTCACCCACGAGACCGGGCACGTACTGGGCCTGCCGGACGACTACAGCGGGCCGTGCAGTGAGCTGATGTCGGGCGCCGGCCCCGGCCCGTCCTGCACCGACCACTACCCGGACGCCACCGAGCGCTCGCGTGTCGACCAGCTGTGGGCCGACACCGGACCCGCGCAGCGGCCCCGGGCATGGTGAACCAGGTCGGCTGACCACCTGAGCGCTGCACCGCCGGCACGGACCGTGGCACCGGACCACGGTCCGTACGTGTCCTCGCCGGGCCATGCGCTGCACGCATCCGCGCCGCCGGGGGCTTTGTCGCGTACCAGCCGCACGCCCTCGGCTTCTGGTTGCCAGTAGCACCTGCCGCGTCGCGTTCCATTTCGCCAGTGAATGGCTGCCACATACGTCTCGTCCGATTCGCGCTCTACGCATGTGCCGCCGAGCTGTCGACTCTGGCGTTATGGGGCTATTACAGGGGGAGCCGCGTCGACTGAATGGCGGGCAGTTACGCTGCCCGTACTGCGGTTTGCCGCAGGACCGAGTGGCGACGCTTGAGCATGAATGGATCTTGTTGGAGCCGGACATGACCCCGCTGGCCCATATGGTGCCGGCGGAGCATCGGTGGATCGAACTTTCCGACGGTCGGGTCACCGTCTACGGAGTGTGTCCGCCCGATCCGTTTCAACGGTGCCGTATCGAGCATCGGCTGGCCTGCTCGGCACAACGGCTACCGGATCTATGGCCGTGGCTGACGGTGCTACGAGCGGAGAACGGGCGGCGAGCGGAGCGGCAGTTGCAGACTGACCCGGAGCCGCCAGAACCTCCGGAGGAATGGCCGGACGCGGGGTAAGGGCCCGCGCTTCCGTAACAGCTCACCGAACGGGGAAGGCGAGTCGCAGAACGATCTCGCCGTCGTCGATCTCCCCGGTGGGCTCGAACCCGAACTTCCGATAGAAGGGCCACGGTTCGCCGTCGCCGGGCTCATAGCTGGTCAGCAGCTCGGTGGCGCCGTCCGCACGAACCAGTGCGGCGATCTGCGTGAGAGTCTCTCGGCCGACCCCCCGCCCCTGGTGCCGCTTGTCGACGAGGAGGCGCCAGATGAAGTGCCGCCCCTTGTAAGGACCAGCCGGCGGCTTCCACGAAAGCATGACGAAGCCGACTGGCTCGTCGCCGCGGTACACGGCGCGGTGCCAGGGATTGGTCTCCGGTTTCTTTGCCGCCTCCTTGAGCGACTTGGACACGGAGGCGACGAACTGCTTCTGATCACGTCGGACGCGGAGGGCACGAACAGCATCCCGGTTGTCGTCGGTGATCTCCCGCAGGTGCACGCCTGGAGGCCTCATGCCACACCCCTTCCTGCGTGCGGCGGCTGCGCCACCCGGGCCGACGTGAAGAGCCACCACCGTGCGGCAGCCAGTTGTGCGCACGCAATATCAAGGACGTCAGGTTGGACGTCCTCGCAGCGTATTCGACGCCGCGGATCTGCAGCGTGACTGGCACGCCGAGCGGCGGCCGCTCCAAGGCAGCTGCTGTGCCCTGGGCAGACGCCTTCAGATCCTGCCCACGAATCCACAGCCCCGACCCAGGGCCGCTCAGCGCTGCATTCGCCTGCACACAAGCGAAGACCCCGACCTCAAGGTTCCCGCTGGTGCCGGGCTCTCTGGGCACCTCATTCTGGGCGCCCCCGGCGAGGGACACGGGAAATCGGAACAAGGGAAGCGGCTGATGGGCGGGGATGAGCTGGTGATTGCGGAGGTCCACCGGCTTGAAGCTCGCAGGAAGCGAGGGCGAACCTCCCGGAGCCAACTCGGGATTGGGAGCGCCATCCGAAAGGGCACGGGCACCACTGTGGCCCGAACCGCTGTCGAGGCGCGGCTACACCTCGCCCTCTCCGCCGCGGAGTGACGACAGGACCAGGCGCCCGTACCGTGTCGTCAAGGCCGCTGCCGTGGCGGCGACGGACAGTGAGAGTGCTATCAGCAAGTGCGTCACGGAGTCGTCGCCGAGGACTTGCAGGATGCTGAGGGCGGTGCCAAGGGGCAGGCCGAGGATGGTGAGGACGCCCAGGGCGCCGCTGATCTGCTGGCTTTCCTGTGTCTGTACGAGCCTGCTGTAGTCGGCGGCTTCGGCGAGGATCGCGTTGAAGCGGGCGGGCAGCCGGTGCTGGTTCTGGAAGGCGAGCAGCAGATCGTTCGCCGGGCCGTGAGCGGTGAGGTGTTGTCGCCAGTAGGTGCTGCGAAAGACGGCGATGTTCCGCTCCAGGCCGCCGACGCGGTGTGCCAGCCGTGAAGACTCGAACACCCCGGAGAGTTCGTCGGTGAGCTCGTCGATGTGATCGCGCTGGAGAGCGCCGAGGAGCAGGGCGTCGAGGTAGACGGTTCGGGAGTGCAGTGCCCCGAAGTCGAAGAAGTCACCGGCACCGGTGTCGGGTCGGTGGCCGAGGAAGGCAGCTCCTTGTCGCAGAACCAGGGCGCTCCAGTCCGCCGAGATCCGCACGGTGTACCTGAGTTGTTCGTCAGCGCTCTCCGGTGGGAGGGGGAAGTCCTCCGGCGTGGAGCGTGAGGCCAGTTGCCACAGCCAGCGGTCCGCGGCGGCGGGCAGTTGCCCTTCCAGGCCCGCGCGGAGGGCGGGAGCGTGCTGGGCCATTGGGGTCATGAAGGCGATGGTGTAGGGCCGTGCGGTGGCGAACGGTGCGCCCGGGGCACGGACGTCGGCGATGCCGTCGAGGAGCCCAGCCGGGTCGAACGGCCCGGTGAGCGGTTCGTCGGCCGAGGCCGGCCGTCCGGCCAGAGCCCGCAGCACCGGCAGCAGAGGTCGATCCACGCTGAAGTGCAGGACGGCGAGGGCGTGTTCCGGGTTGCCGGCAGTCGCCGCGCGCAGGAGTTCCATGCCGAGCAGGTGCATGCCGTCGTGTTTGACGTCCAGCGGCCTGTGCCAGCGGCGGGGCCGTCCGGGTGCCCCGTAAAGGGCGCGTGCGGAGGCGGGGGCGAAGTAGGTGGATCGGGTCTGGGCGTCGGTTCGGCGGCTGCCCAGCTCGAACGGGAAGGGGCCTTCGGCCCAGCTGGGGACGCGCAGCAGTTGCACGGGCAGGACCACGGTCAGCTCCTGGCGCGCACCCATGGCTTCGTCGAGCAGCGGAACGTCGCCGGTCACCGGTAGTACTCCGCCGGGTCGGGCTGGTCGAGGCGGATGACGAATTCCGCCCGGTCGGGGCTTTCGGCGCTGATGTGAAAGCGGACGCGTTCGCCGGTGCGGACGGTCCGGAATCCTTCGGTCACGATCTGCCGGTAGTCGAAGCCGTAGTATCGCCCGTCCTCGTCGTCCCGGACTATGTAAGAGCTGAGCACACCGCGCGGTCCTCCGCCGCTCGGGCGTGTGTCGACGAGGGTTCCTCGGCGGGGCCCGTCGCCGCTCATGCTGCCCTCTCCTTTGTTCCGCCGCCATCGCTGTCGAGGTCCTGCACACATCGGAAGCCGACCGCGTTGCTTGCACCGTGCTTCCGGTAGACGCTCTTGCTGCTGGCCTGCACCGCGCGCATCGGGTTGTCGTAGCTGCCGCCGCAGATGACGGCCTCGCCAGGGTCCGCCAGGCCGGTGGAGGTCCACTCCCAGCAGTTGCCCACCATGTCGAGGACGCCGAACGGTGAGCGGTTGCCAGGACGTTCCGTGACAGGCGTGACGCCGGCCCGGCGTACGGCGTCGCCCGCGAAGTCCCGATACCACGCCTGGTACGTCACAACAGGCCGGCCGACCCACGAGTCGGCGCAGTTCACGCGGGTACCGTCGAGTGTGTCGCCCCACGGGAACAGCCGCCCGTCGGCGCCGCGGGCGGCAGCCTCCCATTCGAGCGCGGTAGGCAGGCGCTTGCCTTCGAAGGCGGCGAAGGCGTACGCGCTCCACCAGCTGACGCAGACGGCCGGGTGAGCGTCGTAGCGGGGGTTCTCGTAGTAGTCGGGCCGCCGCAGCCGGTCAGTCGAGGGGCGGTGTGTGACGTGGTCCGGCTGGTCTGGATGGTCCCACCGCGAGGTGCCGCCCGCGTCAAGAGCGTCGAGGAAACGGCGGTAGCGTGCGACCGTCACGGCATGGCGGTCGAAGCGTACGGGACGCTCAACGCGTCGCATCAGCAGCCGTTCAGCCGGACCGACCAGGTATGCCCCAGCGGGCAGCAAGCAGTCGTCAGTCTCCGGAGTACCGGGCATGCCTGCGAGGAAGGCGCGCACTTGCTCGGTGAGGAAGACACCGCCGGGAATGTCCGCTGTCGCGTTCCGGTTCACGGGATCGGCGAGGTACCGGGCGGCCAGTAGTTCCTGGTACGCCGTGTGCACGAAGGCGACGTGATCGGCCCCGGCGGGACGCAGCAGCGGTGCGAGGACACAGGCGTCGAGATCAAGCCGTCCGTCCGCGAAAGCATCAGCGCCCAGCTGCCGGAATAAGTCAAGGAGCGAGAAGACGGTCCGGTCGGTGAGGAACGCCTGCCCGAATGTGGCGGGCAGGCGGCGCTCCAGATCGGGCTGCCCACCCTCGGCCAGCGCCCGCGTGACATGTGCGCCGAGGATGTCCGCCAACGTCTGCCCCGACGGGAGCCCCAGTGTGGCGGTGAGTCGCTTCTCCAGCGGGGTGGCCTCGGGCTCGGCCAGGCGTACGACGTGGAAATGCGGGATGCGAGCCGGATCCAGGCCGTTCGCGTACATCTGCTCCACCAGCTGCTCGGAGCGGCCAGCGCCGCTGTCCAGCAACTGCCGCACCTGGGGAGAGTCCGCCAGGAAAGACACCCGGGAACTCATGACCACCGCGGATTCGGCGGACAGGACGGCGGCGAGATCGGTGAAGAGCCGCAGGAATCCGGCAGGGCTCGACTCCTCGACGCCCTCGTCGACGGCATCGAGCACGCACAGTGCGGTCCCGGACCGGATCAGGTAGAGGAAAAGCTCGTAGGCGCGGGAGCGGTCCGACGGTGTCATAGCCGGGGC
The DNA here is from genome assembly GCF_040298665.1 of Streptomyces sp. NPDC001508. Classification (NCBI taxonomy): domain Bacteria; kingdom Bacillati; phylum Actinomycetota; class Actinomycetes; order Kitasatosporales; family Streptomycetaceae; genus Streptomyces; species Streptomyces sp. NPDC001508. Next base: position 5,366 of record NZ_JBEPAP010000094.1, on the reverse strand, counting down.
CAGGAGACGGCCCGCGTACTCGGAGAACGGTTCGTCCTTCGGTTTGAGGCCGAGGTCGAAGTAGAAGCGGAAGCGACGGCCCTGGGCGTCGGCCACCAGCGCGCGCAGGAGCGTGCTCTTTCCACTTCCGGGACGACCGGTCACCAATACGTTCGCACTACCGCGCGCAAGTCGCGCGAGCAGCTCCGCCGCGTCCCCGGATTGCACCACCTGCGACTCGCCGGTGCGCGGGTCGGTTGTCAGCGTCGTCGCAGTGACAGTGGCCCAGGTCTCGGCAGGGTCGACGGCGGAGGCGAGAGGGGTGAGGTGGTTGTCGAGATTGACGATGGCGTCGACGAAACCGTCGTAGCGCACGATCCGGAAGTCCAGGCCCAGCATCTGATGAAGCGCGCCGGACGTCGCGCTGCCGCTGCTGTCGTCGTCCAGGACGACGAACCGGGTGAGTTTGGGCAGTCGTGTCCGCAGCAGTTCGCCCCCGTTGGAGGCAAGGACAGTGCTCAGGTCGTCGGCGTCCCGGGAGAGCATCAGCTCCACATACTCCAGCCGCATTCCTGACTCACGGCAGAACAGCTGGTACACGGTGTCGGGGCTGAGGACGAACCGCTTGGCCTGCCGGTAGCCGAGGGTGACGTACAGCCCGGCAAGGAACTCGCAGCGGCGCGCCACCTCGGGGGCCATGTCGGGTTCTCCGCCGAGCAGCGCAGCGCTACCCGTGTCGGTGAACCAGACCAGCACGTCGACGAGTCGGCGGACCGCCAGCAGACCGTCCTCATCACTGATGTCGTATCCGTCGTGCGTGGACCGGTTGCGGAGCCGCCGGATGTCGTCGAGCGCGTCCATGACCATGCTGCTGCGGATGTAGGGACGGCAGCGCTTGACCAGGTCGTTCAGGGCTTTCGTCGAAGGGTCGCCCTCGACGCCGTGGTGCCGCCACAGCTCCTTGAGCAGCTTCTCGGTCAGTTTCCCGATCAGGGCGACCGCGTTCTCCGGATAACCGTCGTTGAGGGACCGCAGCGGTCGCTCCAGATCGAGCCCTAATCGATCCGCGATCCGCGAGTGGTCGTCGAGTTCGCTCCTCAGGCGCCGCAGCCGCTCGTCGACCACGGTACTCACGCGCCCTGCCCTCGTCGCTGCCCGAGGACGAACGCAAACCGGTCCGGAAACACCAGGACAGACTCCGGGTGAGCGCCCTGCATCTCTTCGATGCCCTTCTCGATCTCACTGTCGGTGAAGGTGGACAGCAGTGACATGTAGCGGGCGCGCACCATACCGAGGTACTTGTCCCGGTCGATACGCAGCTCATGCTCGACGTGGGTGAGGCTGGCTTCCAGCCCGGCCGCACTCAAGTGCGCCTGGATGTCGGCCGGGTCCGGCTGCAACTCCTCGAAGCGGTCGAGGGCCGCTTGGAACAGGGGGTACTGGATCGTGGCCGGGAGCATCACCACCAACAGCCGCCCTCTGGGTGTCAGGCGCTCGGCCAGGCCCCGCAGGGCGCCCGCCTGATCGGTCACATGGTGCACCGACTCCTTCAGCCACATCGCGTCAAGCTGTTCGTACGGCAAACTGGCACGCCCTTCGGCGATGTCCTCGGCCGAAGCGACGATCGGCACCAGGTCAGGCGGCGGCGGGGTGCCGAGCTGACGGAGCATCGCCTGGGAAGGATCGACGCACAGAATGGGATGGACTGGTTGGAGCTGCCTGGCCACTTCCCTGGCGAACAGGCCGGTTCCGCAGCCGACGTCGGCGATCCGGTCCGCACAGCTGACCCGCAGCGCCTCGGCGATCTGGCCGGCCATCCAGGGAATGTAGTCCGGACCGTAGACCCAGTGCTCGTCGTACTCGGCTGCCAGTTCGTCGTAGTGCCCCCGCACGTCGCGCCGCTCCACGATCTCCCTCGTGCCCCTCGTGTGTCGCTGGCTGTGTCGGCGCTTGTGCCGCACAGGACATGTGCAGGTTATCGCGGGTAGGCAGACGGCAACAGGGCGTCACCTGGCCAGGGTTGGGCCTGATCGAGCCTGCGGCCAGCAGGGGCGAGGAGATGGAAAATATGGGCGAAAACCCTGGCAAGCTTCGTCCCCGGGAGATGGAGGCAGCCCTCAGATGAGGGTCGGGAGCCGCATCGGGCTGTTGCGCTGCAGCCGGGTGCGGCCCCGTCGGCCGGCGGCAGGGCGGGGGAGTAGAGGCGGATGTTGCCGTGGCGACCGTTGGTGCATTCGCCGTAGGCGCCTGGTAGAGGGATGCGGCCGAACTGGACAGGTCCGTCGGCGTTCCAGGTGGTGCCGAACGCGGCGACCTGTTCGTCCAGGTGCTTGGCCGTCGCGCCGACCTGGGCTTCGACAGCTGGGTCACCCCGAGGGACTCGGCGGGCTTCTCGACCCTGCGCGTGCTCACGCCCAGCAGGCAGGTGGTGGCGACCACCGAGACGAGGGACTGCTCGGCCCGCCGCCTACGTTCCAGCAGCCAGTGCGGGAAGTAACTCCCGGCCCTGAGCTTGGGAATGGCGAGTTCGATCGTGCCCGCCCGAGTGTCCCATCGGCACGTTACGCTTCGAGCTGACGTGTCGTCAACAAGCAGTCAATTCCTCTTTCCAGGGAGAGATGGAGGAAAAGGTCCGATGGAGTCGCAGAAGCTGTCCCGTCAACGGCACGAGCGAATCGAAATCATCATCGCATGGAGCCGATCTGGGATCCTTCAGCGGCCTCAAGCCGTCTCGCGTGGTCGCCGATGGCGCATCTGTCCGAGCCGGGCTCGTGAGGATGGGCGGACCGGCAGCTTCTACCTTGCCGCTAGTTGACTACCGATCAGTTTCGTCAGTACCGAATATGCGGCGCGGCCCTATCTCCGTGACCGCGCCCACCGCGAACGGAAGCTCTCTCCGGCGGTGGTCAGGTCTGCCGTACCAGCCGCCCCGGAGTCGCCTCATGCCCGTGCGAACACTCACCCGCCGATCCGCTGGACTCGTCCTCCTTCTCCTGGCCCAGTCGGCGTGCACCGCTGACGCTGAACCGAAGGAAGGCAAAGCCTATATGTGCCAAAAGCGACGTAAGTATTACCCAATACGGCACAGAAACCACGAAGACCGGACTCGTGGCCAGGGCTGAGTACCGCATCCGCAACAATGGGCCAGGTCCGCTCACCTACACGATCGTCTTCGTCTTCCTCAACGACGACGGCTATGGCATCGCCCAGCGCGCCGTCCACAAGCGCGTCAACGACCACGCCACTTATACCGGAACCGTCAGCACGCCGTGGGACAGTAGGTCCGGATCATTCCGGCGCCCGTGTCACCGACGTCACCGTCAGCTGACGGTAGTCGACGCTCTGGCCGCGAGGGCGCGTGATCTACATCTGGATGCAGTTCGGTCACTACGCCGCGGCCGCTGTGGAGAGGGGCGAGCTCGGGAAACTGGTTTTGCCAGGACGCACGGGCGGGGGCGGGCAGGAACTGTCCAGTGCTGACGCAGGAGATCGGCGTTTAGGTGCGAGCGTAGGCCGGCTGTGGTTTGGGCCTCGCGGTCGGCCTCATCGGCGAGGCCGTACTCGTAGTGGGGGCCCCAGTCGATGTGCCGGGCGGGGTCACGGTGCCGGAGGTCGGCCCGACAAGCTCGTCGAGCGACTCCGGAAGCGCGTAGATCCTGGCTGCGGCGTACCTGCTCATAGGCCCAGCATGCCGTAAGCCGTCGTGTGGTGGTACCACGGTAAGGTCTGCCGTGGCGACGGCTGCTCCTGTCGGTGTGAGTGCTGGCTCGGGAAAATGAAACGGCCTGTTTCTGCGTGCGTTTTGCGGGTGTGCTCGTCGGTAAATATGCAGGTCACCGCAGGAGACCTTCCGCGAGGGCTCCACCTTGTGGCTCTTCGTCCCGTGCATATCCCGAGCGCAGGAATTGCACGGGATCAGACATTTGGGATTCCGCCCGCTTGGCGCGGTGAAGTGGCAGGTCACAGCCTTGTGTGACCGAGTGGGTAGGGTCAGGTAGGCCATGTGCGTTGTGGCATGTACGAGAAAGGCGCTGAACTGCGTTTCCGCTGTTCAGCGCCTTGATCCGAAGTGCCCCCGGCAGGATTCGAACCTGCGCACACGGCTCCGGAGGCCAGCAGAGACCGTTGCGCTTTTGGGGTGCTGACCTGCGGGGGAGGAGTGGTCGCGGTCGCTGCTGGCGTAGATCATTACGCCCCTATTACGTGGGCGGCCTGTCGAGCGGTCGGTACGGCCCGTATGGTCGAAGCATGATCTCGGGCAGCGGCGGGGCACCTGACGGCGGCGGCACGGAGTTCACGGCGGAGGGGCTGGCGCCCGTCCTCCGAGAGGCGTGCGCGACGGCCGGACTCGACCACCGCGGCGCCGAGTTGCTGCGGCTCGGCTCGAACGCGGTCTACCGCCTGACGACGTCACCGGTCATCGTCCGCATCGCGCGTGACCGGGCGGTGCTCGCTGAGATGGAGCGGGCCGTGAGTGTGGCCCGGTGGCTTGAGACGCAGGACTTCCCGGCCATGCGCGTGCCGGCGTCGGTCACCCAACCGCTCGTTGTCGGCGGCCTCGTGGTGACGTTCTGGGAGAGCGTCCAGGAGAACGAGGAGTACGCGACAGTCGGCGAGCTGGCCGACCTGCTGCGCCGCTTGCACTGGCTCGAAGAGCCTGAATCCCTGGGGCTGCCGTACTTCGATCCGTTGGCCAAGGTGGCGGCGTCCCTGGAAGGCCTTGACGGCATCCCGGGGGAGGACCGTACGTTCCTGGAGGAGCGAGCGGCGCGTCTCGCCAAGGACTACGACCGGCTGGACTTCGTCCTTCCCTTTGGCCTGATCCACGGCGACGCCAGTATTGGCAACATCCTCCGCCACCGGGACGGGCACGCCGTGCTCATCGACCTGGATGGCTTCGCCCTCGCCCCGCGCGAGTGGGACCTGATCCAGACGGCCATCTTCTACGACCGGTTCGGCTGGCACACAAAGGCGGAGTACGCCGAGTTCGTTCACCGGTACGGCTTCGACCTGATGAACTGGCCGGGGTACGAAACGCTTGCTGACCTGCGTGAGCTGATGATGGTCGCCTGGCTCGGTCATCAGGTCCCGACGAACGAGCGGGCTGGTGCCGAATTCGCTCGGCGAGTGCGGTCTCTCCGTACAGGGGAGGGCCGTGACGAGTGGGGCCCGTTCTGAACTGAACGCGCGGCGGCCTGCGCTCAAACACCGAAGCGACCCCCCGAGGCAATCCACAGCCTGTGCTCTCTGACTTGCTCGGTGAACGTCTGCACGTGCGCGCTGTCGCCGGCCACTGAGCCTCGATCCACCGCGTGAATTCTGATCAAGGGTGTCGGGCGGGTTCCGGGTGTTTCTGCGGGGTGCGGGCAGCGGCGATCGCCGGGTGT
>NZ_JBEPAP010000093.1:0-29333 GCF_040298665.1 Streptomyces sp. NPDC001508 | reverse complement strand
CAGGCCGACGATTCCCCAGAAGGACAACCGAAGCGCCAGTCAGGTGAAGAGTCAGACCCCCGGGCGATGCCATGGTCAATCCTCACTGTCAGGTGACATCAGGCAGCGAGGGTGAAGGCGTCGGGATCGAACGGCACGTTGAGGTGCGGAGCCAGGAGGTGGGCGGCGAGCCGCGGTGGTACGGCGTTGCCGATCTGGGAGAACTGCTGTCCCTTGTTGCCGGCCCAGGGGTAATCGCCGGGGAAGGTCTGCAGCAGGCCGGCTTCGCGGGCGGTGATCCGGATCGGGTCCGGCGTCCCTGCGGCGTCGCCTTCCGGCGGTGCGGTCACGGGTTCGGCGACCCACGTGCACTCGTTGGCACGGTGTCCGAAGAACAGCGTGCCGGCCGGTTCCTCCACCGACCGGACGGTGGCGTTGGCCTGGTTGGAGCTGCGCAGGGACCACTTCCAGTGGGTGGCCTGGCTGGTGAACGTGGGCGCCGGTGCGTCGGCGGGTGTGGGGCCACGGGTGCCGTCCCGGGCAGTCCGTCCCGCGCCTCGCGTGTGCGGTTCGAGTACCACGGTGCTGCTGGCGGACCGGGGCTGCCAGGTGCCGCGGTCACGGGCGTTGGCAAGGCTCTGGCGGGAGCCGGAGGGGAAGGGCTCGGGTCCGCCACCCGGCCCGCCGCCGGCACACACCGTGGGCACGGGCCGGTCGGTGGCGCCCCAGCCCAGGGCTTCGGCCATGGACACCCACCGGGCGCGACCTGGCCCGAACAGTGACTCGGGCTCGGCGACCTGGGCGTGTGTAGGAGTGGGCGGCAGCGCCGTGCGGACGCGGGAGGCGAGCAGGATCGCCCGGCGGCGAGTCTGGGGTACCCCATAGTCGGCAGCGTTGAGGATGCCCGCCCAGGTGGAGAATCCCCAGCGGCGCAGGACGGCCGCGTACTGCTTCCACAGGGGCAGGACATCAGGGACTTCCTCCATGGCGACCCATTCCGGCTCGCCCACCGCGTTCAGGGCGTGGAGGTAACGCATGGGCTCGGCGGCCAGCAGACTACGCGCGTCCTGGCAGGCGGCAAGCAGCTGTTCGCGGCTGTCCCGGCCGACGGCGAGGTCGGCGACGGCCTCGTGCACGAGGGGCTGGTCGACCAGGCCGAGGCGTTTGCCGGCCATGCTCCACGCCTGGCACGGCGGGGAGGCGATCAGCCCGCGGGTCCGGCCGACCCACGGCCACACCGGATACAGCGCCACATCGGTCCGCAGCGTCAGCATCCCCGCCCGCGCACGGGTGGCGCAGGCCCACAGGTCCCACTCCAGGCCGACGTCCCGCACCCCCAGGACGGACAGGGCACGGCTCCAGCCGCCCGGGCCCGCGAAGAGATCAAGGATCAAGAGGCAAGCCCGAAATCGTCCTGCGTCGGCTCGGCGTCCGCCTCACCGCGGCAGGCCCATGGAGAGCAGCCATCCGCTGCGCCCTGCTCCAGTTCTTCCGCGTCCGGCACCGGCGCGTCGGTGGTGGAGAGTTCTTCCTGGCGCGCGGCCCATTCGGCTGCGGTGACGTGGTCGATGGGCGCCTGGTCGAGCGGCATGCGTGAGCGGTGCAGGAATGCCTGCCCGAGCAGCTTGTTACTGGCTGCGTTCGCGCGGGCGTTGCCCTGGCGGGTCGCGGCGTCGAATGCGACGACGTCATGCCATTCCTCCGGGCTAGTGTCCCGAATGTGACGCCACTGTGCGTTTCCGTGGAATGGGCATGCTATTGAGAATCGAGACAGGGGCGTTACCTTTCTTGTCCCGGTTGAGGAGCGTTCGACGCACCTATGCCGGGCTGCCGGGTCCGGAGGAGGGGCTGCGGAACGCATGGTCAGCGTCCCCTGGCGGTGCCTGGTGCCGCGTTGGCCGGGGACGGCGGGACCGTGGCGTGAGCAGCGGTCTTCGCCGGAGCGGGCGTATGGGGTGAGTGGGCGAGGGCGGTCGCCTGTATGCGAGTGGGGGTTGGCGCCAGCTCGGTGGCTGCTGCGCGCAGTTCCCCGGCTGCTGCTTCGAGGATCTCGTCGGCTGCCCCGCAGCAGCCGGTGATGAGCTCGTTGGCTTGCTGGCGCCGGTGTTGCAGGTCCGACGGGCTGTCGTGGAGGGCGGGGAAAGCGGTGAAGTCGAAGTACACGATCTCGGTTTGCAGGCGCCCGAGTTCGGTCATGGCTTCGCCCAGCGGGGCGAGGGCATCGCTGTACGCCTGGAGGGCTTTCTGCCTGGGCACGCGGGCCAGCCCGTCGGACAGGCGGAGGTTGACCTGTTCGCTGATTGCGGCGGTGATCCCGGCCAGGGTGTAGACCTGTGTGGATACCTCGTTCAAACCCGGGATGGTGGGAGCAGGGGTCAGGGAGCGCAGTTGGAATCGTAGGCGGTCGATCCGGCTGGCCAAGTCATACAGGGCCAGGGCTTCGTCGAGGTCGGTCATGGTGGAATTCCTCGGGGAGTTCATGGTGGAGGAACCGGCTTGGATCTGCCTCCACGGCGAACGGATCAGTCCGCTGAAGGACGGCTTGTCGGTTCACGGATCGTTCTGGGCCGGCGGGCAAAACGGCAGCACAGCGGGGTGTTGGCGGGGCGGGCCGCGTGGATCTGCCACGTAGGTCCGGATCGTTGGCTGACTGTCAGAAGCGCCGGTCCGCAGAGCCGTTCATTCCAATCCAGGCCGACGCGTTGTACGCCGACGAAGGCCAGCGCGCGGTTTAAGCCGACGTGGTGAGGAGATCGCGTATCAGGACGTCAGCTCGAAGCCTTCCTGTGCCGGCGCGGACTCACCGCGGCACGCCCAGGGAGAGCAGCCGTCGGCCACCCCGTTTTCCAGTTCCTCGGCCACCGCGGTGCGGTCGTCGAGTTCCTGCTGGCGGGCGGCCCATTCGGCTGCGGTGACGTGGTCGATGGGCGCCTGGTCGAGCGGCATGCGCGAGCGGTGCAGGAACGCGTGCCCGAGCAGCTTGTTACCGGTTGCGTTCGCGCGGGCGTTGCCCTGGCGGATCGCGGCGTCGAATGCGACGACGTCCTGCCATTCCTCCGGGCTGGTGTCCCGGATGTGACGCCACTGTGCGTTTCCGTGGAACGGACAGCCGAGACAGGCGGATTTCGGTGTGTCGGCGAGGCCGAACGACGTCAGATAGCGGACGCAGTCGCTGCGTGTCCACCCCAGGTCGATCAACGGGTGGGCATTTTTCATGTAGCGGACATCGGCGTCCTTGGCTCGGTGGAATTCGTCCGTAGAAATGCCGACCCACTGCTCGACAAAGACGTCCTTGGGGATGCGCTCCGGGTAGGGGTACCCGAGAAGCTGGCGGACCTTCTTCTTGATCGGTTTTACCTTGTATTCCCCGGTGCACTGGCGCCGCGTCATACCTTGCTTCCCATCCTGATTCAGAATGTAGAGGGGCATGGAGGCGAAACGGTGCTCGGGATCCAGGGCATCGTTTCTGATGTTCCCGGACGAGACGCGGAGAATCGGGATCCCGGCGGGCCGTGCTATTTCTCGCTCGATCCGATCCAAATGCCTATAGACGGCCTCCGGCTCCCATCCTGTGTCGGCGAATATCGCATAGTCGAGTGGGGGGAGTTTCCCCTTCGCTGACAGGGCGATCAGCGTGGTGGACTGCACCCCCGCGCCAAGAGAAAGGATGCGCAGGACAGGTTGGGGCATGAATTGCTTTCTTCTAGGGATTGTCACAGGGGATCGTGAGTAGGCACAGCGACCCCTGTTTGGCGGGGCGCTGGGTGGGCCCCCGAGGGATCGTCGAGGGCGTGACCGGCGGACAACTGCCGGGTGCGAGGCGGTGGTGTCGAAGGGCAGCCGCCGGTGGTGGCGCGGTCAGCGGCGTGTGTGCCTGTGTTCGCCCCGGGAGCGGTGGCTGGCTGGAGGCGGGCCGTCAGGAGTCCATCGCAAGGGCGGATTGGGGCGACAGTGGGGGGCGTGGAGGTGGTGACGCGGTGCCACGTCGTTGCCGGGGCATGCCTCGTCTCCCGCTTTGATTCATGCTGCGGACCGGATCGGAGGCAGCACGGGGGTGAGGGATCGCGTTCTTGAAAGCGGCGACGAGGCTATTGGGGCGTGGTCGAGGGGTCAGGCGAGGAAACGGTCGTTGGAGGAAGTCGGCCGTTCATCGCGTTCGACGGTGTGCCTGCTTCTGCACGGAGGGCGCAACGGCTCGCGTCTCGGTGGGGGCCGTGGCGCGCTTGTGCTGGGCGAGAGCCTGCTTGCCCTTCGCCGTGAGATCTAGCCGCTGACCGTGGTAGAGGGAGGTGGCGGTGTCGACTGTCACCAGTTCCTGCCCGATCAGGGACCTGAGGGTACGCAGATTGACGGGTGTGCCGTTCTTGTCGTGAGCCTTGCTCACGCCCATCCGCCCCCTTTCGGCGAGGGCGCCGCCGCCCGAGGAGAGGCGGGCGAGGACGTCGTACTGGCTGTCGGTGAGCTTCGCCGCCGCCGCGGCCTCGTTCCTTTCGGCGTGCCGCTTCAGATCCTGGGTGATGCCGCTGGCGAGGTAGTAGCAGCCGGTGAAGCACAGGTCGAGCTGGTGGGCCGCATCGGCGACGTGTTCCGCCATGGCGGGGGCTGCTGAAGAGTCCCGGGCCTGGCGGACGGCTGCCTCGTCGGTCGGGGGGCCGGCGAACGGAGCGCCTTCCAGTGGGTTGGCGGCGAGGGCTGAGGCGAGGTCGGCTGCGGCCAGGGCTGCGGACTCGACGAGGGAAGCGAGTGCATCGAGAGCTGGGCGGCTGCCGGGTATCTGGCTGTACTGGCTGCAGTCGAGTGTGGCGAGGCGTTCCATGACGCGTCGGGTCAGATCGTTCGTGGCCGCGATCTGGGTCGTGAGCTGCCGGCGTGCCTCGGTGCCAGGTGTCAGAGCGAGCGAGCGGACCTGGCTGTGCCGCTGCTCGAAATCGGAGCCGAGCTGCCGCAACTGCGCGACTTCGGCTGCCAAATCGACCGTGTGCATGTATCCCCTCCGGGAGAATGAGGAATCGGGGCAGCAGAGTTGTGTTGCCCTCAGTGCTGCTGGGAGGCGGGGACCTTGATGAAGTGCGCCGGCGGCGTAGGAGGCCAGAGCTGGGCCGCCGAGGGCGGGAAGGCGACGCGGGAGATGTGACGGAGGACGGCCAGCCCGAGCAGGGTCGGTGCGAGGCGCTGGCCGATGACCGAGGCAGGGTGGGCGTCCTGGTCGCGGTGGGCCAGGCCCTTGCGCTCCAGGGCACGCCAGGTGGTGAGCGCGATCTGTGCTGAGGTTTGAGTGTCCACGTAGAGGGAGCCGTTGCCGCGCTGCCGGATCCGGCTGGGCGTTCGGGCCAGCACGCGTAGGGCGGCCCGCTGGTGCCAGGTCAGGCCACGCGTGATGGCTGACAGGTCGGCTGGGGCGGGCGGCTCTGTGCCGGGCTGACTGTCCGGAACCGGGGTGCGCCGGTCTTCCGAGGGCGGTAGCGGAGCTTCGGTCTTGGCCTGGGGGTCGATCGGAGGTATGAGGGGCTCCAGGAGTGTCTGCGCGAGGCTTCTGAGCGCGGCGAGTAGTTGTCGAGTGGTTTGGCCCTGTTGCCGGCCAGCTGCGGTTGGCTTTGCTGGTGTTGGCCAGCCGTTGTCGGGGCGGCGGGCTGTCGAACGACGGACCGGTCATGCGCGCGTGCGCAAGGCGCCGAGACCCCTACGGAGGTAAGGGGGACGCCAGACCTAGTGGGTGCGTCGCTTGGGCGGAGCGTCGGCAGGTCGTACAGGCGTGGAGCCCGGCCGGTTCGGTGCCGGCGGGATGTCCTCGACGGTGGCCATGCCGAGATGGATTCGCACGCTGATGCCCTGGGTGTACAGGTGTGCCTCGGCGTGCACCACCGCCTGGAGCGCCTCGTGCTCCCCGAGCCGGGATGGCAGCGCAAAGTGCCGCGGTTCAACTCCTGGGAGGAATCCGTGCTGGACCAGAACGCTTGCAGCCTGGTCCGTGGCTGCGGTAGCGGTGACCGTGGTGCCGGCGAACCGGATGACTACCTCGGGCTCTGCAGTCCCGTCAGCGGTCGGCTGACGGGTGGTCCAGGCGAGGTCGACGAGGGTGTGGGACATGAGGCCGTAGACCGCGACACCGGCACGTTCGTGTGCGTCCTCGGCGGTGTCCGGTGGCAGGAGGTAGAGCGTGCGGCCTTGGTGACGGCGGGCAGTGAATCCTGCACCGGTCAAGATGCGGGAGGCGCCGTGGATGGGGCGGTTGAGGACGACGAAGGTCCAGCCGTCGTCAGTGGAGCCGATGAAGACGTCGTGGCGGTCGGTGAGGGCCATGCTGCTTTCATTGGGAGGTGGAGGCTGGGGTCTACTCCGGTCCGTGGAGCGTGATGCGCCGGCTGCCTTCCCACGCGGGTCCAGACGGCGCGGCAGGTGGGCTGCTGCCGCGCGGTCAGCATGGCGTGGGTTGCCGCCGGAGCCTTGCCGGCGTCGCGGAAGTGCATCCACAGATGGCTGCCGTTCTCGATCGAGCAGCTTCGGAGTGGGGCCTGCACGTCGGGATGGCCTGGATGTAGGGGACGATGGTGCGCCCGAGGTGCCTGGTTGCGCTGACCAGGGGGTGGGCCATGGTCGGGATGGGGCACCGGGCTGGTGGGCGTCAAGCCGGTACTTGGTAGAGGGCGGGCGGCGCTGTCAGCGGTGTGCGCGGGTGGCGTTGGCCGCAGCGGGGACGGGGGAGGGGCATCTCGCGGGCAGGCTGACGTGCAAGGGGGCATCGATGACCGCGCTGAGCGTGGAGATTCCGAGGGCGGTCAGGCGTACGCGGTCGCGAGGCACTCCGCCGGGGAAGTGCGGGGGTGTGGATGCGGGCTGGCGGGTCACCAGGTCCTGGGCCTCCAGGTGGCGCAGCACCTCGGCGGTCACCGTCGTTGTGTGGCCGTGGACGCGGTGCCCGTGCTGCTCGGCGACGGTGATGTGGCCGCGGGCGACTTCGAGCAGGGCGTTGTGCTGGGCTGCGTCGAGGCCGGTGACGGTGCTGCTGTTGCGGGCTCTGGCGGACAGCCTGTGGGCGATGTGGCTGGCTGACTCGACGATGGCCAGGGGGGCGAGGGCGGTCAGTTCACGGGCCAGCCGTATGTACTGTCCGAAGCCGCGGTGAGGATCGGGGCGTGCGTCTTCTGCATCCTGTGAGGGCAGGGCTTGCTGGGCGGCGGTGAGGTAGCGCGTGGCCCCGCTGGTCAGGTAGGCGGTTTGCTTCAGGCGCACGACGGCGCCGGCCACTGGTTCGATGGCAGGCAGGTGCTGCTGCCGGACGTCCTTGATGCAGGCCAGGGCCTCGCGCTCCAGACGATGGGCGGAGCTCATGTAGGCGTCGGGGGCGGGATGGGCGTGACCGGAGAACAGGAGGTCGATCCTGTCGTTGTGCTGGGTGTAGAGGTCGGCGAGCGCCAGCAACCGCTCGACGGGGGTCAGCGGCACGGGCGCGACCACATGGAACAGGGGTGCGTGGTCGGGGTCGGGTGGTGTCGTCATCAGTGGCGGATCTTGGAGGTGGTCGGGGTCAGCGGTGGCGGCCGGTGTGCTGACTGGGGGATGGCGGCGCCGGCATGGTGTGTTCGCGGGACGGCTTGCCCGCCGAAGCCAGCGGTGTGGTGGCCGGCTGCGCGACCGTGGTTGCAGCCGGTGGCTTCTTCGAGCCCTCGGCCAGGGCATGGGCAATGAGTTGCTGGTCTTCGTTGCGCGCTGCGGCCGATGCCATCCGGAGGGAAAGTTGCTGCGCTACGGCACGGTAGGTGGTGGCCGCGCGCTGCATCTCGTCACCGGCCCGTTGGAGCCGGATCCGGCTGGCCGCAGGGGTGGGGTCGGCTTCCTCGTGCAGCAGGATCTCGGTACGGTCGTGGATGGCCAGGTTGCACAGTGTGGCGGCGAGCGAGATCTGGGAGCAGGCACCGACGAGATGTGCCAGGTTCTCCGCCCCGCCTTTCATGGCGGCGTACTGGCTGACCGAAAGATCGTGGAGCTGCTGCGTGCACTGCATTGCCAGCGACTGCAGCTGCAGGCTGATGGGCGCGATCTCCCGGACCGGCTTGGTGATTTCGCCGTCCCGTACCCGTTCCACCTGCGCGCACAGGTTCTTCAGCGCGGGCGCCACCGTGCCGAGGAGACGGATGTGTTCGGTCAAGTCGACGGTCTGCAGGACAACTCCGGGCGGTAGGGGCGGTTTGGGACGTGTAGCGGGGGCCGGTCCATTGGCCGGTCGGGTGGCACACGGTTCAGGGCTTCCCACAGGAGCCGGCCGAAGATCGCCATGGCACGCAGAGGTGCTGGTCTCATCGGCGGCTCCGGCGGCGTAGATCTGGCCGGCCAGGGCGCGTGGGTGCGGTGGCAGGTGCGGGTGCGGACGAACTCCGTGGCCGCGCGGGAGCGGACTGGCAGTGGGTGCAGCCGGGATCTAGTCACGCGGTCTGGCCGTCGTCGGAATGGGCCAAGGCGTGCTTGGCGATGGCGCGTTCGGTGATGGCCTTCGAGGCGCGGGCGGAGGCGGCGCCCAGTTCGTCGGCGCCTGGCTCGGCGTACCAGGGGCGCAGGTCGAGCATGGCGGCGCGCATGCCGGTGGCGAAGCACAGGGCGGTGCCCTTGGGCAGGGCGCGGATCGCGTCGGGCGGCAGGATGCGTTCCTGTCGCATGGACACGGAGGTCGACTTGCCGGACTCGGAGCGGGAGGTGGAGAGGGTCTCGACGTCGTGGTCACCGATGAGCCGGGACAGCTTGTCGGCGAAGTCGGGATCGTCGATGCCGGAGCCGATGACCTTGACGGTGGAGGCCGACCACATGGCGTCCATGCCTGCTTCGCCCCAGACTTTCTGGCCTTGGCGGTAGGACTGCAGGATGGTGATCGGGATGATTCCCCGTGATCCCAGGTGGGAGTACAGGTCAGGAAGATCGGAGATCTTGCAGACGTTTGCGGCCTCGTCGAGGATCGCGAGCATGGGCGGGTCGAGGCGTCCGCCGGCACGCTCGGCCTGCGTGGTTGCGGCGCGCATCACGGAGTCCGCGCAGGCGGCGATCAGTGCGCTCGCACCGCCTCCGCCGTCCTTCGACAGCAGGTAGAGGGTGTCAGTCGAGGTGACGAACTCGGATGGGCGGAACTCGGGGACGTCCTTCTGCGGGGTGACCCAGCGGGCGATCTCGGAGTTCAGCAGTGCCGCGGCGTACTGACGGGCGGTCTCGTAGATGCCGTCCCGTGTTTCGGGCGGGCCTTCCACGGTGCCTTTGAGCTGGGCGGCGACCGCGGTGAAGTGGTGGTCACGCAGGATGTCCAGCGGGGCGCGGTCGGCGGGGAAGGCCAGCCACTGCATCACGTCGGTGATCGGCCGGTCATCGAGGGCACCGGCGAGGAAGAGCTGGGAGAGGATGTTGGATCCCGCCTTGGACCAGAAGTCCCCCTGCTGGGAGGCGTCCACGGACGCGGCGAGGAAGTGCCCGGCCAGGCGCTGGGCTCCGTCGAGAGTGGTGGCATCCGAGAGGGGGTTCCACCACATCTCGCGGTCTGCGTGGGCGATCTGCTGCGGGTCCATCGACCACGTCCGACCGGCCTGCGCGCGGGCGGCGAGCGTCGTTGTGTAGGCATCGCCGGCAGCCTTGTTGGAGGTGAGCAGAACCGGGCCGGGGGCAGCGAGGATCGAGGGAATGGCGAGGGACGTGGTCTTGCCGGACCGCGGCGCCATGATCGCGACTGCGACGTCTTCGTATCCCATGCGGACTTCGCGGTGGGTGCCTTGCAGGTTGCCCAGCAGAATGCCGGTGTCGTTTGCCGCGATGTGCTTGGCCGTCTTCAGGCTGGGCCGCAGCGACCTGGCTTTGGCGGTGATCGCTCTTGCCATCAAGGGCTCGATGTCCCCGGGCTTGGCCATCCCCCTGATCTTCTTCTTCCGCCTGCTACCGCCGTTCGTGTGCCGGGACCACAGTCCAGCGGTGGCGGCGCCGAGCGCGAGGAGGGCCGCGATGGGGACGATGCGGGCGCCGATCAGGAGCGAGACGTGGCCCGCCCGGGGCCAGAGCTGGTCGGGGTGCAGCAGGGCGGTGGTCGGCTGGTAGGGCGCCCAGGCGTGGCCAGTCAGCCAGGCCGTGAGGTTGCCGGACAGCCAGGCGAGATGGGACAGCGGGACGACGACGGCGAGAACTCCGAGGAGGAGCCGGAAGGCGACGTCGTACCCGTCGGAGTTGTGCGAGGAAGGGCGCAAAGGACTGGATGCTCCGGTCGGGGCGTAAGGTCAGCGGCTGCGGCCCGAGTTGGGCGGGGGCCGGCGCGGCGCACTCGGGTGCGTCGGCGGGGCGGCGCGGCGGGCGGCGAGGGCGCGAACTCGCTCCTCCAGGACGGAGGCGACCTGCGCGGCGGGCACGTCCCGCTGTATGCGGGTGACGAGGTTCGGGTACAAGGTGAGGAATCTGAGCGGGCTGCCGGTGCGCGGCACGGGACGGGAATCGGCGAGCGCGGCGGTGAACGCGGCGATCAGGTGCGGTGGCGTGTGCTCATCGAACTGGGCCTGCCAAAGGCCAGGGAGTGCGACGGTGGCGAACCACGGGCCGTCGCCTGCGCTGCCCGTCCGCTGGACCATGGCCCTGCCGTCGGGCGAGAGAAAACCGTCCGCAGTGCCGGTGGGCGACCAGCCGGCCCGTTCGAGAGGCTCGTAGGGATCGGCGGGTGCGGTTGTTGCCGCTGCGGGAGCGGTGAGGGCGTCGGTGAAACCGGCGATGATCTCGACCGGGGTGCGGGCGCCGAAGCTCGCGTACCAGGCAGGCCGGTCCTGTGTAGCGTTGTGGTGGATGGTCCACCACTGACCCTCGGGATCGGGCTCAAGGCGCAGCAGTGCCTTCTGGTTGGGGCTGGAGAGGATGACGCGCGGCATCAGGGGGTCGTGGCCGTAACTCCAGCCGCAGGCACGGTGGAGGGGCACGGTGATCCACGCCGGATCACCGCCGCCCGCAAGATGACGCGGGCCTATGAAGGCAACGAGCGTGGTGTCGGGGTCCGGTTGCATTGTCACCTCCGTGCAGCCCTGGCCTGGAGGAGTGAAGCCGGGGCAGCGGTCATGGCGTGGGGCGTGCCCTGAGACATAGGGGCGTGGCGGGTTGCAGAATGGATGTCGAGGACGGTGCGGCCGTGCGTGCCCCAGTCGTCGAGATAGCTCCACGCTTCCGCGTGGTAGGCGGCGAGGGCGGCGGCGAACAACTCGGTGCCCGGGCCGGCATGGCCGGGCAGGCTGTCGCGAGTCTGCAGCCACGTGTCGTGGAGTTCGTCGAGCTGTTCGAGGGCGGCCTGCAAGGTACTCAGCTGCCACACCCACCGAATCTGGACCGCCTGGGCGGGCAACTGTTGGAGCTGGGTCTGGGCGGCGGCCAGGAGGTGGTGTGCCCCGGCACGGACCTTCTCGAAGGCTTCTGCCGTGTCGGCGTCACGTTGCGCGGCGCGCCGGCCGTAAGCGTCCTCGTCGCGGGGCCAGCCGTCGAGGTCGGTGTGCTCGTCGGAGTACGCGTCCCACGCGTCGAGGATCTGCTGACTTTCGTCCAGGAACTTTCTGAGCTGGTCGAGCAGTTCACGGTGGGCATCGAGGTCGGAGGAGATGACGGGTCCTCGGTATATAGCGGTCGGGCGGTAATGGGTCAGCGCCGGATCGGGGCGGTCGCTGTTGCGGGCGCCGATACGGACGTGGTGGCCGGTTGCTCGCGGCGGCGCGCAGTACGCGCGCGGGTGCCGAGCGACGCGAGGCGGTCGGCGTGCGCGTCGACCACCTGCTGGGGCCTGAGCTGGCTGCGCTCTTGCACGGCGCTGTAGTGGGCAGTGGCGTCGAAGAACCCGCGCTGGAGCGGGGCGGGATCGACGAGCGCGGTGATGAACGCGGTGACCAGATGGGACGGAGTGTGACTGTCGAACCGAGCGTGCCAGATTCGGGGACCCCAAGGGTCGCCGTAGCCGGGCTCGCAGACGTCGATGTGCCACGACTCGGTGACCTTGCTGTCGAGGTGACGGAGCTCGATGTGTCCCATGCCGTCGGGGGAGTGGGCTGTGCCGTCAACGTCGCGCAGCCAGCCTCCTGAAGCTGCGGCCTCCCAGGGATCGGCAGGCTCGTCGGCCGGCTTACTGGCTGGCGGGGCAACGAGGGTGTCGGTGACGCTGCTCAGGACCTCGGCGGGGACGAGCTGCCCGAACTCGCAGTACCAGTGCTGAGCGGTATCGCTGCCCTGGGCCCGCAGGCGCCACCAGGCGGACGTGGAGGACTGCGGGTCGAACTGCAGGGTGTAGCGGTGGTCCGGGCTGGTGAGCAATATCTCCGCGCTGAGCGGGTCCGAGGTGCGGGTCCATCCCACGGCGGCCAGACCATGCGTGACGTGTCGGGCGTCGCCGGGACCGGCGAGGTGGCGAGGGCTGGTGTCGAACGGGATCCGCCAGGCATGGGTGTCGGCAAATGCGCGCAGCTGACGCTCGTTCACGGGCATGGGCTACTCCTGTGCCCGTCGCAGACGTTCCGCGATAGCCGCTCGCTGTGCTCCGACGTGGGAGTGAAGGCCGTGTGTGGCAAGGGGTGTTCCTCGTGAGGTGGACGTCAGCGGTGGGAGAATGTCCGGTCGCCGCTCGCGGCGTGGCGGGCCGTGGCGCGTGGTCGGCTGGGGTTCCAGTTGCGGGCCCAGGCGGCAGCGCGGGCGGCGTCGAGGCGTGCTTGCTGCCAGGCACCGAGCTGCGAGGGCAGGAGAGAGACGGAGGTGGTGCGGATCTTCGTGCTGTACGGGACGCGGCCTCTGGGGCGCATCACAGGTTCCGGGCTGGCCAATGCGGCAGCGAAGCTCTGCAGGAGGCGCATCGGGGTGGAGGCGCTGAAGGCCGCATGCCATCCGTTGCCGTGCTCGTCTCGGGCCGCCGCCCACCAGTTGGCGTCGCCGTTCTGACCGGTCCGGAACTGCATCCATGCCGTGTCGTCCGGACTCGTCGCGGTGAAGTTCCCGTTGCTGCGATCACGGTTCCAGTCCTGCTCCTGGAGGGGCGCCCAGACATTGGGAGCATGTGCCGAGCGGGGCTGGGTGAGGGCATCGGTCAGGCCGGCGACGATCTCCACCGGTGTCTGCTGGCCCAGGATTGCCCACCATTCCTCCTGGTGCGCGGTGGCCTTGCCGCGGATGGTCCATCCCCCCGGTTGGACATAGGGGTCGTAGACGATCCGGACGAGGCGGTCGGGGCTGTCGAGCAGGAGAGGGCCGTCGGCCTTCGACTGGTCCTTCCATCCGGAGGCACGCAGGAAGGCGGAGACGTGCCGGAGGTCGCCGCCGCCGGCGAGGGTGCGGGGCTCGACGAGATAGTGCTGCTGGGCCTGCTCACTGCCAGCTCGTCCCGGCCACCGTTTCTGCCTCATCGGTGCCGCCGTGCGACGAGCGGTGCGGCGACTGAGGGCGTTGCTGGGGCTGGGCGTGTGCCGAGGGCGGCGAGGGCAGCGATGTGAGGGTCGAGGTCCAGGCCGATGTCGTTCAGTTCGTTGGCCGCGCGGCCTAGGGCGAGCCACACCTCGGCGGGCAGCAGGCCGCGTTCCGCGTGGTTCTTCGTGAAATAAGAACCGGTGATCAGCAGTCCCGTGAAACGGCCGAGGACGCCCTCGTCGGGGTCAAGGACCCGGGCGAGGATCTGGGCAGCCTGTTCGGAAGGGAGTTGGGAAAGACGTTCGGTGAGCTGTCCGAGCTGGTGGGCGACTTCGTCGGCCAGCCGTACCGCGGAAGAGGTGGATTCGGGCACGGTCCTCCTGGCGGGTTCGTCGGCGGGCATCAGCGTGACCGTGCGGTCGACGTCTTGGCCGATGCTGCGGGCGTGGGGGCAAAGGTGGTCGGGGACCTGCGCGAGGGGGCGTGCCGGACGATGAGCGAAACGTTCCGGGCGGCGAGCTGCAGGCCGAGCTTGTGGAGGGTGCTGGCCTGGGCGGCGCTGTCGCCGCCTTGGAGCCGGTAGATGTCCTTTTGCTCGTCGCGGACGAAGCCGTGGGCGATCAGTACGCCGTTGGTAGAGTCGCTGGCGGGGGTCGCGCCGAGGCTGCCGTCGGACAGCCAAGAGAGGATGACTCGTTCGGGCTGGGGCGAGTGAGCTCCGGAGGCGCGCGTCAGGTCGGTGGCGTTCTGACGGACCTGTGTGAGCGCGGTCTCGTAGCGTGCCAGCAGGTCGCCTGCGATCAGTTCGGCGCTCAGGAACGGGTCGTCGGTCAGGGCGATTCCGTCCGGCTCGCGTACTGCTTGGAATGCCTGTGCGGGTAGGTCGCGGGGTGCGATTGCGGCGGCGAGGAAGCCGTTCCGCTTGTCGTGCCGGTCGAGGACGACAAGTTGGGCGCCGTCCGCGCAGGTCAGGACGGCTGCCTGGTGCGGCGGATGCTGGGCGAGGGATTCGGCGACGACATCCATGTCCCAGATGTTGTCGACGAGTTCGGTGAGGTCGTCCTTGTCCTCGGCCGTGTGGTGGACGCTCGTCCAGGCGCCGGGGAGTTCGCTGGCGAGGACATCGGCGAACGAGGCGAGGCGCCCGGAATCTATGTGATTGGGCATGTTTTCCTTGGGCATTGGGGCGGAATCAGCGGCGTCGTCCGGGGGCCGCACTGGGAGCGGGGAGGCTAGGTGACTGAGGGCAGGCGCGCTGGGCGGAGGCTTTGCGTTCCGCGGCTGGCACAGCCCCGGTGGGGGTGGTGCGGCCGGGGTGTGGGGCGTGCCGGTCAGCCAGCTCGTTGCGGGTGTGGGTGAGGTCGGAGCGGATGACGCTGAGGCGTTCGTCGGCGAGGTCGCGCAGACGTCGGGCCACGTACGGGGAGGTGGGGTCGTCCAAGCCCTCGTGGAAGTCGGCTGTCGCGGTGAGGACCGCTTCGATGCCGGCGAGGATTCCATCGTGGTCGGCTGTGAGTTCGGTCAGGACCTCGGCTGCGTCCTCGGTCGTTGTGGCTTCGCGGATGCGGTCGGCGAGTTGGGCCGCCTGGGATCCGAGAGACTGACTGGGGGGTTCGCGCCGGCCGGTGTCGAACGGCTCGTCGCAGGCGACGTCGTAGCCGACTGCGCGGAGACGGGCCACGGCGCTGCTGGCCAGCCGGTTCTCCGTGTCTTGGCCGAGGCCGATGGGGGCGCGATGGTAGGTGTCGTGGAGACGTACGACAGCCACGAAGCCGGTGCGCTGCAGGATGCTGTGAGCCTGAGGATCACCGCCGCGGGCGAGGACTTCACCGGAGTGAGGATCACGGCGGATGCTGAGGAGCCGGTCGGCACGAAGCAAAGAGCAGGTCTCCTACGGTGTGGGCGGCTGGGGATGCCGTGGGGTGACTGCCGGAAGTTCCTTCATCGCCCGTTCCGGACCTCGTCGACGTGGACGAGCTGGCCGGAGGGTGTGATCGAGTACCAGCCACAGTTGACGAGTCCGTCGTAGCCGGCGTAGCGGGGAAGGAGATAGCGCTCCATAGCCCGCAGGTAGATCAGGCAGTCCGGGCAGCGGCGCTGGAGGTGAACCATGTAGCGGGGGTGCGCGGTGAGGTAGGACTGGGCGCCGCCGGTCGCGTTGCGCAGCCGCCATCCGTTTTCCTCGGTCGGGGTGTGCCACGAAGGGGCGACTACGCGCATCGAGTCGCCCCATAGGTCGCCGGCGACGCAGCCTTTGATGACGACGATTTGGTCGCCGGGCTGGAAGTGGGCGTGCGTGATGTTCCGGGTGGGTGTGAGCAGGTCGGGTGCCGGTGCGTAGTCCGGAAAGTTCGGGGAGAGGCCGGGTTCGGTCAATGAGCGGTCCTTCCGCACGGGGGCTGGGAGGAGAGGCGGTGGAGGACCAATGGTCCGCAGGATCGCCGGTTTGGCTAACCGGCGATCGTCGCCTATATTCCGGCCGGGGTCACCGGAAGGGGTTCTCCGTGCCTCGGTCGTCTTCGCCTGCGGCGTCGAGGAGTTCGGGCAGGTCAGAGCCATCCGCGTCCCGCTGGTCGATCCACCATCCGGCTCGGCCGATGGAGCGGGCCTTTTCTTCCAGTTCTGACCAGTCCGCCTCGTCCCAGTTGCCTTCGACGACGAGGGATGTGTGGGCCGCGGTCATCAGCTGGTGGCGGGAGCGTTCACCCCAGTCGAGTGCCTTCTCGGGTCCCTCCAGCGGCGGCATGTCGAATTTCTCGGCCCATTCGCGGGCGGCCTGTTGTTCTTCGGCCCGCTTGGTGGCGAGCCATTGCTGCTTGAATTCGGCGTCGGCGTCGCGAGTGGATCGCCAGCAGTCGGTGCAGTCCCGTGTGGTGAGCCAGCGGGCGAATCCGGCTCGGCGGTCCGCGGGACGGTCGGACAGGTCGTGCTGTATCTCGTGGCCACAGGCGTGCTGGACGGTCCATTTTGTGCGGACTGCCATGAGTTGTCTCCTCACGTGGTCGGGTGGGGCGTCGGGCTGGTATCTAGCGGTGGCGGGCGGTGGCCGGGCCCAGGGTGGAGCCTGGCGGGGGAGGGGTGTCCAAGGCGGGTCGTGGCCTGGTGCGAGGTCGGGGGGTGCGATGCGGCGGCAGGACGGCGACACTCGCGCCGAGTTCCTCTGCCACCTCGTGCACCTCGTGGGTGAGGAAATCGAGTTGTCGGCGAAGCGCGGCGAGCCGAGCGGCAACCTGTGTGCCCCGCACGGTTTCTAGGGCCTGGGCGAACTGCCCTGCTTTGCCGAGGAGCTCATGAAGGCGGACCAGCGGGCCCGCGTCGTAGCCGTGCCGGGTAGTGACGAGCAGAGCCTCTGAGACGTCACCTGCGGCGCGTGCCTCGGTGACGTCCCGAACCAGTTCCTGCAGCGACACCTCAGGTGCGGGGTCGGGGCGGTTGAACCGGGAGACATCTGGCTGTAGCACGCCGGGCTGCACCGCGGTCGGCAGCGCCTGCCGGGCAAGGTATTCGTCGACGTAGTGCCCGATCACCCGCCAGCCCTGTGAGTCCGGATCGCCAGACAGGGCGATCACGGTCGAGGCGTCATCCTCGAATAAGTGTGCGAGAGTGATGGCGTGGCCGTCAGCGGCGTACCACGACTCGATCAGGTCCAGCTCGCCCCGCCGCTGCGCTGCTTGGGCCATTTCGGTCCACATCTGCTGTTCTTCGTCGGTCAGCGGGACCTCAGGCTGGTGGCTCTCGTCGGCGAGGTCGGTGGCGATGTAGCTGTGTTCCGCCCAGAAGGCGAGATATGGCCACACGGCCGTGTGCTGCTCGCCCTCGGTGACCGTGCCGGGCGCGGCGGGCTGGTTGAGGACCTGTGCGATCTCGGTGTGGGCGGTGGCGAGGCTGTCGAGCAGGGCACGCCACCCGGTGGTGTGCCGGGCGTGAGGCAGGTCGTCAAGGACGCGGCGGGCAGCGGCGAGCAGATCGCCTGCGTGCGGTGCAAGGTAGGCGGCGTACGCCTGGAGGGCCTTCCGGTTGCGGTGGGCGCGGGCTGCTGCAGCGTGGTGGTGGACGTACCGCCCGTAGCGGTCCCGCGCGGCGTCGAGAACAGTCTCGGCCTCACGGCCGAGACACACCATGGCGAGCCGGAAGTCCTGTGCCTTTCGGGCTAGTTCGTTCACGGTGCGGGTAGGTGTGCCGGGGATTGGTTGCTCCTGGCTAGAGGTCAGTTGCGTGTCCGGCGTCCTGCCGGCGGTGACTGGGCGGTCGTTGCCGGTCGGTGGTTCGGGACGGACGGGCTGCCATGACTGGAGCGGGGGACGCTGAGGTCGGGGTCGAGGTGCACCGGGTAGCGGGCGGCGGTCAGCATCTCGGCCGCCCAGGAGGCGTGTTCGCTTTCCCAAGCCGTACCGAGGTCGAACGGAAGCCGGACCCAGCATCCGCGCAGCTGAGGCAGGAACATGAAGCCTGCTCGGCGCAGCACGTCGGCCGCGAAGGCGTCGACCGGACCGGTGACCTCGACCTCACCGCCCGGCCCGCGCACGATGCGGATCGGCTCAGCGGTGGTCATCGGCCTGCCCTTCGGCCCGACGTGGTCAGGCAATGCGGTTCTCCTCTCTTCCTCTGGGGCAGCGATGGGCGTGTGGCCGCGACTGCGCCGCCAGCCGCGGTGGTTGGGCAGTTGGTGCAGTGGAAGAGGAGTGCTCGCCGGCTGTGCGGAGCGCATTGTGGTACGGAGGCTCGCAAGTGCCCCGGCGGGTCTTTGGAACCGGTGGCTGCGTAGGTCAGAACGAAGAGCACTTGTCGGTCGGAGCTGGGAACAGCTGGTTGCTGCTGGACCTCCGAATGTTGATGAGAAGTAGCAGCGGTCCCGTGCCACGGAAACGTGATGTCGTCAATGTGTTGACGTCCGTATCCTTCGTCGGGTGAGTCTGATCGAGGTGGGTCCCGGGCAGGTCGAGCTCGTCGTGCGGGGGCCGGGGGCGCTGGCGACTTCTGTCCGGTTGTTCGACTGGTCGCGTGCGGATGAGTACGAGACCGTGTTCGCGGTGGAGGCCGCTGCTGATGGTGTGCGTGCACAGCTCGATAAGGTGACCGTCACCGTCTGGGATGACATGAGCGAGTTCTTCGACGGCCTCGCGCGCGACTTCCGTGGTTGGGAAGGGGAGCGGGTCTGGATCAACAACCACCTGGTCCTGACGGCGACCTTCGGCTCGGTTGGTCATGTGCATCTGGACTGGACGCTTCGGTCCGGCTTCTTTCCCGGTGACTGGAAGTGCACGGTGACGACCGTGATCGAAGCCGGTGAAGGGATGACGGCTGTAGCCGCTGACCTGCGGGAATTTCTGCGCCAGGGGTAGCTCGCCCACGTCGCTCCGGGCAGGCACTCCCGCGCCAGGTTCAGCCGACGGCTTGCTGCTCAGCGCGGGCGCGGGTGGTGGCGAGACGGTAGGAGTCGGTGCCGGTCTCGATGATGTTGCCGCCGAAGGTGAGGCGGTCGACGATAGCCGCGCAGAGACGGGGGTCGGTGAAGGTCTTGGTCCAACCGCTGAAGGACTCGTTGGAGGCGATGGCGACGCTGTTCTTCTCCTCGCGTTCGGTAAGGACCTGGAAGAGGAGTTCGGCGCCGCGGCGGTCGAGTTCCATGTGTTGGGTCGGGGACGAGACGCCGTGCACTGTTTCCAGTGCCGGTTTTCCCGTCCCCGCCCGCCGAACCGGACGTGCCCGTTGGCCGAGCATCCGGCTCTCCACGTGATCTGACGGATCAGGCGAGGTATTCACTGACCTGGCCGACGAAGGCCACATCGTCGTGACTGGTCCGGCGAAAGCGCGCCTTCTC
This sequence comes from Streptomyces sp. NPDC001508, assembly GCF_040298665.1. Lineage (NCBI taxonomy): Bacteria > Bacillati > Actinomycetota > Actinomycetes > Kitasatosporales > Streptomycetaceae > Streptomyces > Streptomyces sp. NPDC001508. The sequence goes on along the minus strand of NZ_JBEPAP010000093.1, from coordinate 10,162 downwards.
CGGATCAACCTCATCGATGTTGTATGGCGTGCTAATCTGCGCTCCACGAAACGTGTATCGCTGTACCCGCATCTTCGCCGGGTTGTAGAGGACAATCCCGCCCTCCGTGATGCGGTCCGCCCCGTAGTAGCGGCGGCGCAACTGTTTCCAGGTCATATGTGGGTGCTTGTAGCGAATCCAGAGAATTAGCCTCCACCACGCGTACCAACCGAGGTAAGAGAACGTCTTCTTGGACACGCCATAGCGGAAATAGGCCGCCCAGCCCCGAAGAACCGGGTTGACTGTCCGCAGCACCTCCTCCAACGAGAGCGATGTCGTACTTCGCCCCGTCAGCTTCTTGACCTTGTGCATCACCGACGCCAATGCCTGCTTGGACGGGATGGTGAGCACGACACGACGGCCATCGCCCCAGGATCTCCGCTGGATGTGAAAGCCCAGGAAGACGAAGCCGTCGTCGATATGGGTGATGTGGGTCTTCTCGACCGAGAGGGTCATCTTCAGTCTGCTGGCCAGCAGTTCGCCGATCTCTGCCTTCAACGTTTCGGCTTCGGACTTGGTGCCGTGCACGAGCACGACGAAGTCGTCGGCGTAACGCACCAGTCGGAAGTTCGGCCGCCCCATGCGGCGTCGATACTGCCGACGCCACGGCGGGGTCATCTCCTCATCCCAGATCCGCGAGAAATGCCGGTCCAGGACAGAGAGATAGATGTTGGCCAACAACGGGGAGGCGACTCCTCCTTGCGGAGTGCCCGTGAGGGTCTCCGCGAATCCACCGTGCAGCTCGACAACTCCGGCCCGCAGAAACGCGCTGACCAGCCGCAGGACCTTCCGGTCCTTGACGCGTTCGGCCACCAAATCCATCAAGACGTGATGGTCGACGTTGTCGAAGCAAGCCTTGATGTCGCCCTCGATGACCCAGTCATAGGTCGACGGCCTGCGAGTGAAGTGGTGGATCTCGGCGATGGCATCCTGGGCCCGACGTCCGGGCCGATACCCGTAGCTGGACGGGTAGAACTCGGCCTCGAAAATCGGCTCCAGTACCAGCTTGAGCGCCATCTGCGCGACGCGATCCCGCAGGGTCGGAATTCCCAGGTAACGGACTTTTCCGTTCTTCTTGGGAATCACCGCCTGCTTGACCGGCAGCGCGGTGAAGGACCCGTCCTTGAGTGAGGAGCGAAGCTCCTCCAGGAACGGAATCACTCCGTGGCGCTCTTCGATGTGGTAGCGAGTCACCGCATCCACACCTGCTGTCCTGGCACCCCTGTTGCCAGACACCCGTTCCCAGGCCACCACCAACGTGGCCCGGTCGCAGATCAAGTTGAATACATCATCGAACCGGCGATCCGGCTCGTTCCTTGCCCATCGGTGCAGCTTGATCTGATGATCGAGTACCCGTCGCGCGGCCGTCATACTGCCCGGCCACATTGTCGACGGCGCGTCGTTATTCAACAACGTTCCTCCCCGACAGCAGTCCTGCTGCTATCACGCTGTCGCCCTTCCCCACGTGACCGGCTTTCCCGGACTCCGAGTACTACGGCGACTCCGCCACGATCTGGCGTCATCAGCGGGCATTGCGCCTGCCCGCCGCCCGGCCGGCTGCCGGACGGGAAGGGCGATGCCAGATCGCTTCCCACGTTCACTGAGGATCTCTGTGACGGCTTCGGTGCCCAGCTATACCCCGGCAGCATCGCCACGGACCGCACATCGCAGTCTTGGTCCGGGCCTCCCGGCGTCCATAGGCTCAAGACGCCGGAAGAGGAGAGGCCATCGGATAGAGCACTCTCCAGCACTGCGAAGCGACCCATCCACCAGGTTCGGCAGGCCGCTGACGACTCACGGGACGTCAACCACTGGTTCAGTTTCCTTGCACCCATTCCGTCTTCGCTTGCGGGCACGAACCGTCTGGTGGTGTCGATCCGCCCCTACGTTGTCGAGGCTGCTTCCGACCTCACCCCCAATCCGGGGTTCAGCCTGCCTCCAGCTTCAACCGGTCCCTGCGAGGACCGGCGGCGGGCCTCTCATCCCGCGAGATCCATCAGCGCCTCGTGGCGCACAGCCGAGTTCGTCGATGCAGAGCAGGTCGACGCGGCCGTAGCGGGCGATGGTCTTGGTCAGCTGCTTCTCGTCGGCGGCTTCGACCAGCTCGTTGACCAGCTTGGTCGCCAGGACGTACTTGACTCGGTAGCCGGCCATCGCGGCCTCGGTGCCCAGTGCGATCAGCAGGTGAGACTTGCCCGTGCCGGAGTCGCCGATGAGGCAGAGGGGCAGGCCCTTCTTGATCCATTCGCACTTGGCGAGGGTGTGGATCATGGCTGCGTCGATGTTGGGGTTGGCCTCGAAGTCGAACTTCCGCAGGGACTTGTCGCGGGGGAAGCCTGCAGCCTTGATGCGGCGCTCGGAGCGGCGGCGGGCCCGGTCGTCGCACTCGGCCAGGAGGAGCTCGGCGAGGAAGCCGAGGTAGGACATCTGCTCACGGCTCGCGGTCTCGGCGAGGTCGGGGAACTGAGAGCGGATGGTGGGCAACCGGAGCATCCGGCATGCCTGGTCGACGGCGGTGGTGGCGGCCTGCTCGGTGAGTCCTCGCTGGCGGGGAAGGGTCACGGCGTTCTCCTCTTTCACGGGGTGGGGTGGTCGGGTCGGCGGAGCCGCAGGAGCTGGTCGTAGGGGGCGACGGAGGGCAGGGGCCGCTTGTCGGGTGGCAGGTTGGACCTGACGGCCGCAGGCAGCGGGGCGATGGCGGTCTGGCTGGTGGTGGAGGGCGGCTGCGGGGGCTCTTCGGATCCGGTGTCGGCGTCGGCTGCCTTGCGGGCTTCGAGAGCGACGGCATCGGCGGTGAGGGCACCGGTCTTCAGGGCTGCAGCGAGGCCGGTGACGAGGTGTTCGTGGGGCAGGTGGCGGCTGAGGAGGAGGACCTCGATCAGGGCCCGGGTGCCGTCGCGTTCACCGTGCGCTTTGACGGCGGCTTCCCACCAGGCGTCGTGCATGGGAGTGAAGCGGCCGGCGGCCCGGGCCTGGTCGAGGGCGGTGGCGCCGGGCAGGGCACCGGGCTTGCGGATCAGCGCCTCCAGGTAGTGGTCGAGTTCGAGTCGGGATCCATTGCGGGCGATGAGCCGCTCGTGGCGGGCGACTTCCTCACGGCCGTCGTAGACCACGAGCTCGGAGGCGTGGAGCATGACGCGGACGGTGCGGCCGATCAGCCGCACCGGCACCGAGTAGCGGTTCATCCTCACGCAGATCTGGCTGTAGCGGTCGACCCGCGGGGTGGACAGCCTGCCCGTCTCGAACGGCTCCTCCGGCAGCGGCGCGAGTAGCGGCTGCTCGGCCGCGAAGTACTCGCCGATCGTGCGGGGACGGGAGCGGATGCGGCGGGCGTCGTCCTCCTGGTCCCACCGGTCGATCATCGCGTTGAGCTCGGCGAGTGTGTCCACTTCAGGGACGGGGACGAGGTGGTTGCGGCGGAACCAGCCGATCTGGCCCTCGACGCCGCCCTTCTCGTGGGCGCCGCGGATACCGGGCTGGCAGTAGAGGGCATCGATGCCGTAGTGGGAGCGGAAGGCGGTCCAGCGTTCGGCTTCCACCCGGCGACGGGAGAGTCCCAGCACCTGGGCGACGGCGGCTCTAAGGTTGTCATAACGGACCTTCCCGGTCGGCACTCCGCCCAGCACGTTGAGAGCGTGGACGTGGCCCTCGAAGAACGCTTCCTGCCCTGCCGAGGCGAAGATGCGGTGCACGGTTTTGCCCGAGTACGACAGCCGGAACGCGAACAGGTAGCAGGTCACCAGCTCGCCGGCCAGCCTCACGGCGACGTCGCCGAAGTCGACCTCGGCCTCCGCCCCGGGCCTGTGGGTCTGCGGGACGAACGCGTCCACCACCCCCTTGCCGGTCTGGAGACGGATCTCCTCACGGCGGGCGGCGACGTAGGCGCGGACCATTTGGTAGGAGACGTCGACGGCTTCGTGCTCGTCCAGCAGCCGGTCGTAGATCCGCTTGACCGTGTGGCGCTGCTTCCGCGGCGCGGTCAGGTCCATCTTCAGGATGGCGTCGATCACCGGCTTGTAGGGGTCCAGGCGCGTTGCCCGTGGCCTCATCTTCTTGCGCGGCTCCGGCAGAGCCGAGGCCAGAGCCCTCTGCACGGTGTTGAAGCCGACGCCGTACTTCCGCATGAGCGCGCGCGTGGACATGCCCGTCCTCGCATCACGACGGATCGCCGCGTACAGGTCGACCTTGGACTTCGGCAGCACCCGGGCCCCCTCGTCGTGCAGAGCACAACCAGGGTCCCGAAGCAAGCACCAGGGCGTTCTCGAAACTCAGCGACATCACTCTCCCGTGGAAGCAGGCGTTCGCCCCGCTGAGCAACAGACGTTCTCGAAACTCACCTACAAAGCCAGACCGGTGCTGGTCGGCGGCTGGAAGTAGTGGCAAGTAGTGCCGGGCCAGCCGTCGAGAGGAGGAACTCCAAAGTCAGTGTCGAGGACGGCGTGCAGGGCGCTGATGCATGGTGTCGGGGGCTCTCCCGTGCTCGGCTGCCGGGGTGGACACGAGGACGGCCTGGGCTGCCCGCTTGAGGCTGCGTAGGGCGGCGGTGTGGCCGAGTCTCGCGTCCAACCTTTTCTGCACTGCTTCGCCGGAATCAGAGGGCGTTGCTCGGGATGGGAATGTGGTGAGACCGGTCACGGCTCTGCTCAGGTGGGTGGTGGCGCGGCTGCTGTGTACTAGCGCGTCGGCCAGTTGGGACAGGTACTGGCGGCCCGGGGCAGTGGCCGCGAGGGCACTGATCGCGGCCTGGCGCAGGTCGGAGACAAGACCGGATGTCAGGTTGTGCATGGCGGTCAACTGATAGAGGACCGGAAGCAGGCCCGTAGTGGCACTCTCATCCGGCGGTGTTGTCATGAGGCGGGCGGTGTCCTCGATACGACGGTGCCAAAGGGCCAGGCGAGCGCGGACGAAGTCGTCGTGGGAACTGGTCATCGGCTCGGTCTCTTCGGTTGGTCGGATCGGCGGACGGGAGAGCCGGCGCCGGGCGAAACGCTGGAGGTCGTGGTTACACGGAAGCCGCGTTGCCGCAGGCGTTGGGCGCTTTTGACCAGCTGACGGTTCGCCTGCTGCTCAGTGAGGGTGGCGGCAAGGTGACACTCGCCAGTCGCCGGGTCGAGCAGGAAGCCGCCGCGGGCGAGCAGTTCGATTAGGGCATAGACGTAGGTGGTGCGGATGCGGGGGCGGCGCTCGGCATCGCGGGTCACCTGGACCAGGAGGTGGCCAGGGCTGGCCGCCCGGAGCACGGGCAACGCGTCGAAGCGGTAGTCCTGCAGGATCCGGCGGCGCACCGCAGCGGCGGCCCGCGCGGGGTCGGCGGCAACGGCGATCCCCTGCGGGCTCTTGAGGCCAAAGGCATGCTTGTGTTCGCAGCCGGCGGGGAGCATCGGCAGCACGACGAACTCCACGGACCGGTCCGGGCGCGGCATCACATACAACTGCAGGCCGTAGGGCGAGGTGAGCACGCACCGCTGGAGGCCGAGCGCGGTGTACGCGGTGTAGGCCAGACAGCCGGTGTGCCAGATCCGGTGGCTGCCGGACTGCTTGAGGTGACGGCGGCAGGCGGTCCGGGCTGCCAGATACCGGGCAGGCGCTCTGCCAATGCAGTAGCGAACCCGAGCAGATCCGAGACGGGTTGGGGAGGGTGGAGCATATTCATCCTGCCGAAAGAGAGCGCGTGCCCTGGGCGTTGGTGCGGCGGCAGGTGTATCCGATCAGCGCCGGCTTGCGGGGTGTTGCTGGGACTGCGGCGACATCGGAACACGTGAATGTGTAGCTGATGAGGGGGCTTGGGGCCGTGCCCAGCCAGGCGCGGTCCTTCTTGTCGGGGTTGATCTGCAGTCCGCGGTGGGCGACATCGAGCTGGGTGTGCGTATGCGCGAACACGACGAGAGCGCCGCCGTCGTCGGTCCTGAGCGCGTAGCTGTCGGGGAACTCCGTGGGGGCGGCGGAGAATGTAGTGCTGCCGCGGTCCCCGAACTTCTTCGTCGTCCTCTCGTGGACTTGGATCTGCCGGGTGGAGGTCTTGGTGGCCGCGAAGGTCTTCTTCCCGCTCACGGTGCCGCCCGTGGCGTAGTTGTCCAGGACGGCCTTGCGTAGGGCGACGACCGGTTTGGCGACCTTCTGGGCCGAGGCGGCATCAAGGGCGGTGGCGTAGCCGTCGGAATCGAGGGTGATCGCGGGCAGTAGCCTCTTGTCGTCGACGTCGACGGCCGCGACCATCTCCCACCGGCGCGGGGCAGCCTGCTCGGCCATGACCAGGAGGCGGGCATACCTGTTGTTCTTGCCGCTGTAGGTGACAGCGGCGAACCACCGCTGCTGTCCGGAGCTGAACCGGGGAATGTAGAGCCGAGTTGAGCCCAGGTCGTAGGACCACGGCCTGTACGTCTCCTGGCCCGCCTTGGGTAGCCCCTCTTCCTCCTTGTAGTCGGCGACCGACATCGCATACAGCGGGCCGTCCTCGATCGTGTCGAGGAGCCGGCGGTTGCGCGTGGCGTTGGCCTTGTTGTTGATCTGGGAGTAGTGGGCGATCTGGTCCAGGGCCTGTTGCTTCGTCAACGCCGGGGCGGCAGTTGCCACGGCCGAGGCAGGGCCCGAAGCGCGGGTGGAGGGCTGCTGGGCGCTGCCGGTCTGGGAGGCGGTGCAGGAAGCGGCGCCCAGGACGGCGGACAGGACTGCCGTCACCAGGAAGGACAGGGATGCTGTCACTGGGAAGGTCGTGCGGCGAGTAGCTATGCGGGAGAGAATGATGGGGCTCCAGGGACGGTGATCACAGCGTTCGCTGTGCGGTGGGCGCGGGCCGTGCGGGGCCCGGCACGGGTGTCGATGCGGTGCGCGAGGTGTCGGCGGCCGTGCGCAGCTGGTTTGCGGCGGCGATGAGTTGGCCGCGGGCGGTGGCGACGCTGTCGATGAGTGCCTGTTGCGCTGTCAGCGACGCCGGGGAGTGCTGCATGGGAGGCCGGACGAGGTCAGTGAGGTTGGCGAAGTGGTGGACGGCGTCGCCAAGAGCGGCAAGCGCCGCACCGGCGGGCTGGACGACCCGGGCCAGGGCGAGAGCGATCCTGTGATGGACAGGCAGGGCCTGCCGCAGCTGATTGCCGGCTTCCCGGTGGCGGCGGGCGGCATCTCCGGCCAGGAAGACGAACAGGCGGGCCAGGTGGCGGATGTCGTCTTCGAGGATTTCACCGATGGCCGGATCGGGGCCGAGCTGGTCGGGCATGGGCAGCTCGTCGACGACGGACTGGAGGCGGTCGGCGATATCGTGCAACAGCTGCCGCTGGTCGATGCCGGACGCCATCAGGGTGGACAGGCTCGGTTTCAGCGGCGGTGAACCAGTCCGGGTGTGCGGGGTAGCCCTGGCTGGCGGGGCGGGCCCGGTGCTGCCGCACGGCGGTGGTTCACGCCGATGCCCTGGGCGGTCAGCCGCTTGATCGCTGCCTTGAGGAACAGCGCCTGCTGGACGCTTCCGGGGGAGCGGGGTAGCACGTATGCGGCTTCGCCGGCCCGGTACTCGAAATTGCAACTCACCAGCACACTCCGGGCGTCCTCAGGCACGCTCGCCGATGGGGCCGCTATCGAGCCGTCCGGGCCCCAGACCATGGTCAGAAGCTGTGCGGCCTCGTCGACACCTGAGAAGTCTGGCGCTCCGGGCCGGTTGGTCATGTTGCGGCGCACAGCCGCAAGCGCCCGACGGTAGCGGGGCAGCACGCGGCGGATAATCGCTGCGGCGGCCCGGGCTGGGGCGTCTGGAACGGAGATACCATCCGGATGTTCCACCCCCTCCAAGTGATGCCACTGCACGCCTTCGGGCAGCAGGGGAGCAACCAGGTACTGGTGCGGGCAGCCAGGCCGGGAGATGACCAGCAGTTCTTCGCCACCCGCACCGTGGAGGAGCGCCGCGTGTCCGAGTTCATGGTCCAGTCGGGCCGCATGCGCGGGGCCGCTGTCCCAGACGGCGCGGGCGAGCTGGTCCTCGAAGGTGGCGAACACAAGGTGTTCGCGGCGCCACATGCCCGGCAACTGCCCGGCCAGGACGGTACCGAAGGCGGACAGGTCGCATTGGTGCGGCAGGGCTGAGCCTCCTTGCGCGAAGGAAACGGATACGGGCGGCCCCTGGTAGGGGCTTCCGGTCACCGTCGCGTTCCGGTCGGGCCGTTCTGGGGATGCGGGAACAGCGGCTGTGGAGGTGTGTTCCCCGACGATCGGGCCTTCAGCTCTCTTTCGAGAGCTGCGAGGTCCGGTGGCGGGTCGTAGTGGGCACGCAGGATGCGCAGATCGGCGGTGGCGGCCATGGCGAGCCCAGTCGAGATGCGGCTGGCGGCATCTCGCAGCAGCCGGGGCGGGGAGTCTGGTTCGGCTCCGCGGTTCTGGTCACGCCACCGGGCGGCGGCGGCCAAGTGGTCGATGACCTCGTTGAGGAAGGGTTCGACGGCATCCAGCAGGGAGTTGAGTACCGTGCTGTACTCGGCTGGAGTTTCTGCGGCAGCCAAGGCCGTGCTGTAGGGGGTCAGATCCGGCGTGGGGAATGGCTCCCGTGGCAGGGGGTGCTGTGCGCGGAAGGATGTGGAGTCACGCTCGGCCCAGCGGCGCAGGTCATCGGTGGTGGCGGAGCGGGTGTGGTAGGCGTGGATCTGTTCGCTGGTGCGGCCGACGTTGTCGTACAGCTCGAAATCGGGGTTCTGCAGGGAAGGCTCCGAGGTTGGTGGTGTCGCCGGGCGGGCACGGGGCGGGGCGGCGAGCGGGAGATCGTCCGGGATTCACCGCGCTTTGGGCTTTGGCCCTGGTGGGCTGGCGGCGTTGGCTGGTGCGGGCCCTCGAACGCGGGCAAGGAAGCGCTCCGTGTCGTGATGACGCTTGACTTCCCTGGTCGCGTCTCGGACGGCTTCGCTTGCGAGCTGTAGCTCGCTGCGGGCTTCTGCGTGATCGAAGATCATCCGAAACTTCCGCTGCTCCGCTTCGAGCTCTCCCGCTGTCGCGGCGGGTAGAGCGGTGGTCTGTGCGGCGCGGGCGTACAACGCCGGCGCATTACATGCATGTGCCACTGCGGCCAGCAGGTGGGACTGGGCCTTGACGAGTAGCTGAGGCGGGTTATCGAGCTGCGTCATGAACTCCGTCACGAGCTGCATCGTGATCCGCGAGAGGTTTTGGGCAGTGGCCACGTGCTGCAGCATTTTCATTGTCGGAGCTGGTGAAGGAACTTTGCCGCTGGCGTCCAGTAGCTCGTGCTCGTCACAGGCGCGTCGGAGACTGACGGCCAGCTGCTCCAGTTCGTCCAGTACCGAGGCGGGGACGGAAACATGCACGAATGACTCCTTCATCATGGGTAGGTGGCCGAGTGTTGCCCTGGGTGTGGAGCGCTTCGTGGCGATTCCCGCCCCTCCTCGCTGGCAGGGTGATGTCCGCGGGAGATGGCTTGATCACGCGGCTCTTGACGGGACGTCGTCCGCCGGGCGTGGCAGTGCGCCGCTGCTCAACACGTAGGACGGCGTATGGCGCAAGGGCGGTGCGGGGCTTCAGCGCCTCGGCGCTGATGGCGGTGCTTGGCGTGGAACCGGTCCGGCGGCTGGGCGATGCGGCGTAGACGCGGCGCGGGCGTCGTAGTCGTTGTCCGGAAGCGCCTGTCCCTGGGATGTGAACTGCATGAGCACGAACTCGGTGTGGGTGTCGCCGTCGGCGGTGGGTTGCGTAGACCCGTGACGTTTGAAAACCCCTTGGGTTTCAAGCCGTTGCCCGCCGGGTGCGGTGACCGTGACGTAGATGGCCAGCACCCATTCGCCTTCGAGGGGTTCTGGGCGCGGAAGGTGCCCTTCGAACTCGTTGCGGGCAGTGATGAGCTGTTCGAAGGCGGCGATGTCCTCTGCGGTCAGAGTGCGGTGGTCTATGAAGGAGAAGGTCATGGCTGGCGTGTATCTGTTCTCTCAGCAGGTTCAATTGTGAGGCGGCTATTTGGCCGTAGGGCGGTCGCGTAGGGGGCTGTCGATCCCGTGCACGTCAGGCAGGTGTGTGATGCGTCAGCCGCAGTGAACACACGGGGCTTTGTCTCTATGACCGTGGGTTCCTGGGGGCTCTCGGGGCTTGTTTGACCTGGCAGGGCAGGCCACGGGGGGTTCACCCCTTGGGGTGAGAAATT
>NZ_JBEPAP010000092.1:0-29773 GCF_040298665.1 Streptomyces sp. NPDC001508 | reverse complement strand
CAGGCCGACGATTCCCCAGAAGGACAACCGAAGCGCCAGTCAGGTGAAGAGTCAGACCCCCGGGCGATGCCATGGTCAATCCTCACTGTCAGGTGTTGGTGCCCAGGAGGGTCCGGAGTTCCTGGGGGAGCAGATGGTTGCAGGACTGCTTGGCCTGGTTGGTCAGGGCGTCGTTCACGCAGGTGTAGTAGTCGCGGTAGACCAGCTGGGCCGTGAACGCCGCGGCGACCAGGCTGAGGGCCAGCGCCGCGGTCACCAGGCCGCTGACCGCCGCCGCGGTCTGCGGACGGCCGGTCGGACGGCCGGTCTGCGGGCGGCCGGGTTGCGGGCGGTCGGGTTGCGCGGGAGCGGGACGGTCCGGGTCCGGGGTGCGCGGCTTGGCGCGCAGCGCGGTGATGCCCCAGTACAGGGCCAGCGCACCCAGCAGCAGGGCCACGTACGGCCAGCTGAACAGGGCGAAGAAGAAGGCCCACATCCCGCACAGCAGGGCGTAGCGGGCGCGCCGCTGGGCCGGGTCCGTGGGGTCCCAGCGCAGGCCGGGCCCGGGGGCGCCGCCACCCGGGCCCTGCGGACCGGCGCCGGGGCGCTCGCCGAAGCCGCCGGAGGAGCGGCCCGGCTGCCGGTCGCTCCACTGGCTGCCCCAGGGGGAGGGCTGCTGCGGGGTGCCGTTCTCGTCCGGGGAGGAGTCGTCGTCCCCGCCCTTGGGCCGCCGCGGCTGCCACGGACGGTCCGGCGTACCCTCCGGCGGCGGCGCGAACGGGTTGTCGTCCTGTGCTGCGCCGCCCCGCTCGTCCCCGTTCTGTCCGCCCGAGGGCGCGTCGGGCGGTGAGGCCGGGCGCTCCCGCACCAACACGGCGCCACGCTCCCCTCCCTGCACCGACTGCGGGGGGATCGTGAGGAGTCGCAGACTGCGGTCCGGCATCAACTGAGCGTCTTCCCCTAGGTGATCACAGATGTCTCATGTGAGCTGACACTTCGGCAACGCACCGCACGACGACAGCGTTCCCGAACCGCTCCCGTCCAGACGCTACCTTCCGGCCATGCCCCCGTCCCGTGGGGGCCTTCCCGTATGCCGGTATCGTTGCTGACGGCCGACTGCTTCGTAGGGTTCCCCGTATCCCGGGGCGCGAAGCAATCGTACGAATGTACAAAACGTCGTACGGGTGCGGCCGTCGTACCGAAGCCATTCCCCGAGAAAGGGCCCCACCGTGGCCGCCAAGCCCGAGGTCAAGCGCCTCGTCGTGCTGGTCTCCGGATCCGGCAGCAATCTGCAGGCGCTGCTCGACGAGATCGCGACCAGGGGCGCCGACGCATACGGCGCGCGGATCGTGGCCGTCGGCGCCGACCGTGACGGCATCGAGGGCCTGGCCCGGGCCGAGCGGGCCGGGGTACCGACCTTCGTGTGCCGGGTCAAGGACTACGCCACCCGCGAGGAGTGGGACGCCGCGCTCGCCGAGGCCGTCGCCGCCCACCGGCCCGATCTCGTGGTCTCCGCCGGGTTCATGAAGATCGTCGGCAAGGAGTTCCTCGCGCGGTACGGCGGACGCTTCGTCAACACGCATCCCGCCCTGCTGCCCAGCTTTCCCGGGGCCCACGGCGTACGGGACGCGCTCGCGTACGGCGTCAGGGTCACCGGTTGCACCGTCCACTTCGTCGACGACGGCGTCGACACCGGACCGATCATCGCCCAGGGCGTGGTCGAGGTCCGGGACGAGGACGACGAGAGTGCGCTGCACGAGCGCATCAAGGAAGTCGAGCGAAGGCTGCTCGTCGAGGTCGTCGGCCGGCTCGCCCGCCACGGCCATCGCATTGAGGGACGAAAGGTAGTTATCCAGTGACCGCCGAGAGCATCGAGAGCGGTAAGCGGCCGATCCGGCGCGCGCTCGTCAGCGTCTACGACAAGACCGGGCTCGAAGAGCTCGCGCGCGGGCTGCACGAGGCCGGCGTCGAACTCGTCTCCACCGGTTCCACCGCCGGGCGGATCGCCGCCGCCGGCGTGCCCGTCACCAAGGTCGAGGAACTCACCGGATTCCCCGAGTGCCTGGACGGCCGGGTCAAGACCCTGCACCCCAGGGTCCACGCGGGCGTCCTCGCCGACCTGCGGCTGGAGAGCCACCGGCAGCAGCTGGCCGAGCTGGGCGTCGAACCGTTCGACCTCGTCGTCGTCAACCTGTACCCGTTCCGCGAGACCGTCGCCTCCGGGGCCTCGCCCGACGAGTGCGTCGAGCAGATCGACATCGGCGGGCCGTCCATGGTGCGGGCCGCCGCCAAGAACCACCCGTCCGTGGCCGTCGTCACCAGCCCGGAGCGGTACGCCGACGTCCTCGCCGCCGTGCGGGACGGGGGCTTCGACCTCGTCACCCGCAAGCGGCTGGCCGCTGAGGCGTTCCAGCACACGGCGGCCTACGACGTGGCGGTCGCGAGCTGGTTCGCGAGCGAGTACGCGCCGGTCGACGCGTCGGGCTTCCCCGACTTCCTCGGCGCCACCTGGGAGCGCGCCGACACCCTGCGCTACGGCGAGAACCCGCACCAGCCCGCGGCCCTCTACGTCGACGGCACCGGCGGCGGTCTGGCGCGGGCCGAGCAACTGCACGGCAAGGAGATGTCGTACAACAACTACACGGACACGGATGCCGCCCGCCGTGCCGCGTACGACCACGACGAGCCGTGCGTCGCGATCATCAAGCACGCCAACCCGTGCGGCATCGCGATCGGCGCGGACGTCGCCGAGGCGCACCGCAAGGCGCACGCCTGCGACCCGCTGTCCGCGTTCGGCGGTGTGATCGCCGTGAACCGGCCGGTCAGCAAGGAGATGGCGGAGCAGGTCGCCGAGATCTTCACCGAGGTCATCGTCGCGCCCGACTACGAGGAGGGGGCCCTGGAGGCCCTTGCCAAGAAGAAGAACATCCGGGTGCTCAGGGCCGCGGACGGCCCGTGCAACCGGGTGGAGGCCAAGCCGATCGACGGCGGTGTGCTGCTCCAGTCCGCCGACCGGCTCCAGGCCGAGGGCGACGACCCGGCCAACTGGACGCTGGCGACCGGTGAGTCCCTTACCGCCGGGGAACTGCGGGAGCTGGCCTTCGCCTGGAAGTCCTGCCGGGCGGTCAAGTCCAACGCCATCCTGCTCGCCAAGGACGGGGCCTCGGTGGGCGTCGGCATGGGCCAGGTCAACCGGGTCGACTCGGCGAAGCTGGCCGTCGAGCGGGCCGGTGCCGAGCGTGCCCAGGGCTCGTACGCCGCCTCCGACGCGTTCTTCCCCTTCCCGGACGGCCTGGAGATCCTCACCGCGGCCGGTGTCCGGGCGGTCGTCCAGCCCGGTGGCTCGGTCCGCGACGAACTGGTCGTGGAGGCCGCGAAGAAGGCCGGCGTCACCATGTACTTCACCGGAACACGCCACTTCTTCCACTGACCCCCACCTCGTCCGTCCCGGGGGCCTGCCGGTCCCGGAGGTCCCGGTGACCCGGGGGTCGCGGTGCTCCCGGGCTCGCGGTGGTCGCGGGCGTTGCGCTGTCCCGGCGGTCCTGGCGGCTCGGGGGTCGCTGTGTTCCTGGGAGGGGGCGCGGTGGCCCGGCGTCCCGGGGCCCTGGGGTGCGGTGGTCGCGGCGTTGCGCTGTCCCGGCGGTCCTGGTGGCTCGGGGGTCGCTGTGTTCCTGGGCTCGCGGTGGTCGCGGCGTTGCGCTGTCCCGGCGGTCCTGGTGGCTCGGGGGTCGCTGTGTTCCTGGGCTCGCGGTGGTCGCGGCGTTGCGGTGTTCCGGGGGTGCTGGTGGTTCGGGGGTCGCTGTGTTCCTGGGAGGGGCGCGGTGGCCCGGCGGTCCCGGGGTGCGGTGGTTGCGGGCGTTGCGGTGGCCCGGCGCTCCCGGTGGCCCGGCGGTTGCGGTGTCCCGGGGGTGCGGTGGTCCGGCGGGCACGGTGTGTCGCGGGGGTGGCGGACCGTAGGGGCGGGTTGCGGTTCGTCGGCGGCTGCGGCTCGTGGGGGGTGTTCGCGCAGTTCCCCGCGCCCCTGAGGCCGGACCGGCTGAGCCCCCTCGACCGGCACCGGCGCGGTCTCGGCTGCCGTCGGGCTTGCAGTCGCAGCAGGACGGCGCTCGCGGGCGCTGTCCGTGTCGGCGTCGCTCGCCCTCCCGAGGGCGGGGCGGCGATCGGGCGCCGGTATGCCCTCGGCCGTGCGGAGCGGAGTGCGGCGGTGCCCTTGTCGGTCGGGGGGCCGGTGGCCGTCGGCGTGCTGAGGCCGTGGTGGTCGGGATGCGTGCGGGAGCGGCAGGTGCGCGCGATCTACCGTCGTGTGTCCGGCAGTTCGGGCGGCAGGTGCGGGTTCTTCGTGCCTGGTGGCGAAGTTGCGGTTCCGTGTGGGGCAGCGGGACATACCAGGGCCGTGTCCCCCTGCCCGGGTGGACACGGCCCTTGGCTGTGGTCGGCGTGCGGACGCGGTCGCGTCCCGCGACGGGTCAGTTCTGGACGACCATCGTGCTCGCGGCCTTGTCGTGCCAGCCCTGCTGGCGGCCGGACTTGTCCCAGAACGGGGACAGGTACACGATCAGCTGGCCGATGCCGCAGGCGAAGCTGCCGACCATCGGGATGATCCAGCGGATGAACGCCGAGCCCAGACCGGGCTTCTGGCCGGTGTCGGCCTTCACCACGCGCAGGCCGACGGCGAGCTTGCCGAGGGTCGCGCCCACCAGACCGGTCATCAGCCACTCGTAGAGCAGACCGGCGATGGCCAGGACGCCGACGACGGCGCCGAAACTGGCCGCGAAGTCCGAACCCGCGCTGTTGATGCAGCTGTTGTAGTCCGCCGCGTTCGGGTCGCAGTCCTTCGCCGAGCTGAGGGAGCCGGCGACGCCGATGGCGGCGAAGACGAAGTAGATGATGGACAGGATCACGCTGTCGATCACGCGGGCGCCGAACCGGCGGCCCATCGACGCGACGCGCGGTCCCGCGCCACCGCCCGGGTAGCCGGGCTGCTGCGGATAGCCGTAGCCCTGCTGCGGCGGGATGCCCGGGGCCTGCGGGTAGCCGTAGCCGGGCTGACCGGGCGGACCCGGCTGCTGCGGGTAGCCGTAACCCTGCTGGGGATCCTGCGGCGAACCGTAGGGGCTTTGGGGGGAGCCGAAACTCATGGCGGGATTTCCTCCGTTGTACTGCGGGGACGACGCGGATGGCGCGGAGGAACGTCAGAGTATGAGCGGTTTGCCCCCCAACACGGACCGCGGTACTGCGCCATTCATCGTTATAGCTGGGACAAGTCCTTGTCCAGCCGCATGGGACAGGCGTTGTGCAAGTGCAACATCGGCGATCTTGGACGAATCGGGATCCGGGGGAGCGGACGGCCCCGGATTGGAACCAGGGGGCGGTCATCCGGGAGGATGGGGGGCATGACCGCCCAGATTCTCGATGGCAAGGCCACCGCAGCCGCGATCAAGTCCGATCTGACCGCCCGCGTGGCGGCGCTCAAGGAGAAGGGCATCACGCCCGGCCTCGGCACGATCCTGGTCGGGGACGACCCCGGCAGCCAGAAGTACGTCGCAGGCAAGCACCGGGACTGCGCCCAGGTGGGCATCGCCTCCATCCAGCGCGAGCTGCCGGGCACGGCGACACAGGAGGAGATCGAGGCGGTGGTCCGCGAGTTGAACGAGGACCCCGCCTGCACCGGCTACATCGTCCAGCTGCCGCTGCCCAAGGGCATCGACGAGAACCGCATCCTGGAGCTGATGGACCCGGACAAGGACGCGGACGGCCTGCACCCGATGAACCTGGGCCGTCTCGTCCTGAACGAGCCCGCCCCGCTGCCCTGCACCCCGAGCGGCGTGCTGACCCTGCTGCGCCGCTACGGCGTGGAGATCAAGGGCGCCGAGGTGGTGGTCGTCGGCCGCGGCGTGACCATCGGCCGTCCGATGCCCCTGCTGCTCACCCGGCGCAGCGAGAACGCCACCGTCACCCAGTGCCACACCGGCACCCGTGATCTGTCCTCCCACCTCCGGCGCGCGGACATCATCGTCGCGGCGGCCGGTTCCGCCCATCTGATCCGGCCCGAGGACGTCAAGCCGGGCGCCGCGGTCCTGGACGTGGGCGTCTCGCGCAGCGCCGACGGCAAGATCGTCGGCGATGTCCACCCCGGCGTCGCCGAGGTGGCCGGGTGGATCTCCCCGAACCCGGGCGGCGTGGGCCCGATGACCCGCGCGCAGCTGCTCGTCAACGTGGTCGAGGCGGCGGAGCGCAGTGCCGGCTGAGAACACCCACTCGGACGCGGAGACGAGGGTCCGCGACGCGATCAGCGCGCCCGATGCCGCGGGGCGCCCCAAGCGGGCCACGCGCCGCTTCCCGCTGTTCACCAGGGACACCGCGCGCCCCGAGGGCGGCGGCCGGGCCGCGTCCGGCGATCTGCCGGCGCCGGCCCGCCAGTGGCCGTTGCTCGTCGTGCTGTCCGCGGTCGCCCTGGGCCTGCTGCTGACCGCCCTCGACGTGGTCCGGTACGGGACGCTGCTGATCGGCGCCGCCTTACTGGCCGGGGCGGTGCTGCGCTGGGCCCTGCCCGGCGTCGGCATGCTCGCGGTGCGCTCGCGCTTCACGGACATCGCCACCTATGGCGTGCTGGGGCTCGCGATCGTCCTGCTGGCGATGATGGCCCAGCCCAGGCCGTGGCTGGAGATCCCGTTCCTGAAGGACACCCTGCACTTCACGCTGAGCCAGTAGGCCCGAGTTGCCGGAAGGGGCAGGTCCACCGGGCCGGTCGCTGCTCGGCCGGGCCCGGTGTGCTCGCGGGCGGACGGCGGCCCGTCCCCTCCCCCGAGGGGAGACGGGCCGCCGTCGTGTCTCCACCCTCCCGTGCCACGAGTGGCCTGTTCAACGCCTGTCCGGACGCTGTGGCACGGAAGTGACCGTTCCGGTACGGAGTCCGTGCCCTGCGACAAGAAGCGGCCCGCGGGTGCCCCGACCGCGCCCGTGACGTGCGAGGTCACCACCGCGTGCGGAGTGTGCCGATGTCCCGACAAGTTCGGGGATACTTCGGAAAGCACCCGCAGAGCCGGGCTAACGTGGCCCATCGCGACGCTCCGGTGGACCGGGTGCCGGGCGGCGTGCAACGGTGCATGCGCAACGGATCCGATGCTCCCGTGCGCCCCCTCCCACGGAACTGCGATCCTTAGGGGACGCATCCCTGTGGGTAGCCAGAACGGGGACTGGCGACGGGGTGCCACGCGGGGGAAGCCCGGGGCAGACACCGGGACCACAACAGCACCGACCGGGGGAAAGAGGGGGAAACCCATGCCTCGCTGGAAAGCCTTGCCCGATGAACTCGATCCGCAGATCAAGGAGTTCGCGAGCCAGCTGCGGCGGCTCGTGGACCGCAGCGGGCTGAGCGTCGCGGCGCTGGCCGACCGCACGGGCTACAGCAAGACGTCCTGGGAGCGTTACCTCAACGGACGGCTCCTCGCCCCGAAGGGCGCGATCGTCGCGCTCGCCGAGGTCACCGGCACGAATCCCCTCCACCTCACCACCATGTGGGAGCTGGCCGAACGCGCCTGGAGCCGTTCGGAGATGCGGCACGACATGACCATGGAGGCGATACGCATCTCCCAGGCGCGCGCCGCGCTCGGGGAGTTCGGCGGGCCTCAGCCGGGCGGGAGCGGCCCGGCCCGCAAGGGCACCAGCGCGACGGCGACGCCGGGGGTCGCGGGCCCCACGGGCGTGTCCCCGACGATCCCGCCCCAGCCGACGGCGCCCGACGCCGACGCGCGCGAGGGGGCCGGGCGGGCTCCCGGAACGGGCGTCAACTCCTGGGGAATGGCCGGGTACCAGGGTCCCTCGCGGGCGGGCGGCCGTACGCCGTCGTCGTCCCGGCCGCCGGCTTCCCCCGCCCCCTCCGCTCCCGGCGCGTCCCCTGCCACCGCATCCCCCAACGGTGCGGGCCGGGCCCAGGGCGCCCCGGGCCCGTACGGGCAGCCGCCGCAGGGGCCGGGCACCGGCGGCCCCGCCTCCCGGGAAGCGGGCGGCAAACGGCGGGCGGCCATGTTCCTGGCGGGCCTCGTCGGAGTGCTCGTCGTCATCGCGGCCGTCTACTTCCTGACCGACGGCGGCGGCGAGAAGAAGAACGAGGGCACGGACAAGTCGCCCTCGCCGTCCGCCAGTACCGCGGCCGACCTGCCCCCCGGGGTCAAGTGCGTGGGCAGCGGTTGCACGGGCAAGGACGCCGAGGCCATGGGGTGCAGCGGCGACCTGGTGACCACCGCCGACACCGCCGCCGTCGGCCCCACCACCGTCGAGGTCCGCTACAGCAAGACCTGCGGTACGGCGTGGGGACGGATCACCGGGGCCGCGCAGGGCGACGAGGTCCGCATCGTGGCCGGCACCACCAGCCGTACCGGCGCGGTCACCGAGACCGGCGACACCATCGCGTACACGCCGATGGTGGCCGTGAAGACCGCCACGGAGGCCAAGGCCTGCGCGACCCTGTCCACGGGCCGGACGGGCTGCACGCAGTAGCGACGGCGGGGGTCGTGAGCCCGCCCGCCGGGGATCCGCGGGCCGGTGACGCCCCCACCGCGAAGAATCGCCGTCGGGCGCGCATGGTCCGCGTCATCGGGGGCACGCGAACCGTTACCCCCACGGGATCCGGGCTCCGGACTCCCCGAGCGGCGGCCGCCCTTGTCTCAGCTCTCCCGGACGGGCGGCCGCCTCTTCCGGGGGTCTGTGGGGTGGGCCACACGGGGCGGACGATTCCGGGATAGCGGATGCGCGATAGCCTGACCGCTGGATCTCTCTTGACGCCAAGAGATCGATCAACCGAACCGTGATCGATCATCGCGGCGGGCGCCGGTCACAAGCCGGGCGGGATCCCGTACCCCCGGGGCAGGGACGCCCCACCGCCAGCTGTCATACGGAGAACGCCATGACCCGCACTCCCGTGAACGTCACCGTCACCGGCGCGGCCGGCCAGATCGGTTACGCCCTGCTCTTCCGCATCGCCTCCGGCCAACTGCTCGGCGCGGACGTGCCGGTCAAGCTGCGCCTCCTGGAGATCACCCCCGCGCTGAAGGCGGCCGAGGGCACGGCCATGGAGCTGGACGACTGCGCGTTCCCGCTCCTCCAGGGCATCGACATCACGGACGACCCGAACGTGGCCTTCGACGGCGCGAACGTCGCCCTCCTCGTCGGCGCCCGGCCGCGCACCAAGGGCATGGAGCGCGGTGACCTGCTGGAGGCCAACGGCGGCATCTTCAAGCCGCAGGGCAAGGCCATCAACGACCACGCCGCGGACGACATCAAGGTCCTCGTCGTCGGCAACCCGGCCAACACCAACGCGCTCATCGCGCAGGCCGCCGCCCCGGACGTACCGGCCGAACGCTTCACCGCGATGACCCGCCTGGACCACAACCGCGCGCTGACCCAGCTCGCGAAGAAGACGGGCTCGACGGTCGCCGACATCAAGCGCCTGACCATCTGGGGCAACCACTCCGCCACCCAGTACCCGGACATCTTCCACGCCACCGTCGCCGGCAAGAACGCCGCCGAGGTCGTGGGCGACGAGAAGTGGCTGGCCGAGGACTTCATCCCGACCGTCGCCAAGCGCGGCGCCGCGATCATCGAGGCCCGGGGCGCCTCCTCCGCGGCCTCCGCCGCCAACGCCGCCGTCGACCACATCCACACCTGGGTCAACGGCACCGCCGAGGGCGACTGGGCCTCCATGGGCATCCCGTCGGACGGTTCCTACGGCGTCCCCCAGGGCCTGATCTCCTCCTTCCCGGTCACCACGAAGGACGGCCGCTACGAGATCGTCCAGGGCCTGGAGATCAACGACTTCTCCCGCGCCCGTATCGACGCCTCCGTCAAGGAACTCCAGGAGGAGCGCGAGGCGGTCCGCGCCCTCGGCCTCGTCTGACGGGCGTCGGCATATCCGGGGCCCGTATGACGGCGGCCCGTACGACCCCGTCGGGGTGGTGCGGGCCGCCGTCGTGTTCGGGGGCGGGGCTGGTGCAGGTGCGCGGGGTCGGCGGCCTCGACCAACGGCGTCACGGCAGGCCGGGCGTCGTGACGAGTGCCCCTGCGGTGTGCCGCAGCGCCGCGTCCGCCGCGCGCCGCAGACCCGGGCCGAACGTGATCCGGGTGGCCCCGAGTTCGCCCAGCTCGGCGGGCGAGGGGCCCTGCCCGTCGAGCCGCGCGAGCACATTGAGCGGTCCCTGGATCCCGGACCGCAACAGCGGCACCATCGATGCCGGGACGCCGATCGGATACACACAGTCGGCGCCCGCGGCGACATACGCCGCGGCCCGCGCGATGGCCGGCTCGGCATCCGTGACACCGCGGACGAAGGTGTCCACGCGCGCGTTGACGAACAGCTCGTCACCGGCGGCCGAACGCACCGCGGCGAGCCGGTCCGCCTGCTCCTGCGGGTCCCTGAGGACGCCCCCGGTGGAGTCCTCAAGGTTGCAGCCCACGACCCCCGCCTCCAGCAGCCGCTCCACCAGCTCCCGCGGCGCGAGCCCGTAGCCGTCCTCGACGTCCGCCGACACCGGGACCCGCACCGCGCGGGCGATACGGGCCACCGCCGCGAACATCTCGTCCGCCGGGGTCGACCCGTCCGCGTACCCGAGGGACGCGGCGACGGCCGCGCTGGGTGTGGCCAGCGCGGCGAAACCGGCATCCTCCAGCACCCGGGCGCTCCCCGCGTCCCACGGCCCAGGCAGGACCAGCGGTTCGCCCGGCGGGCGCCGCAGATGCAGCGCGCGGAAGACCTGCACCTTGCTCACGGCTGATACCCCCCGGGCGGGACGCGGCGGCTGACCATCACACGATTCCAGCTGTTGATGGCCGTGATCAAGGCGATCAGATGGGCGAGTTCGGCCTCGTCGAAGTGCTTGGCGGCCCGCTCGTACACCACGTCCGGCACGAAGCCCTCCGTGAGCACGGTCACCGCCTCGGTGAGCGCGAGAGCGGCCCGCTCCCGCTCGCCGAAGCGGTCCTCGGCCTCCTCCCAGGCGTTGAGCAACTGGATCCGGTCCTCGGACTCGCCGCCACGCCGGGCCGCCCCGAGAGGCATGTCCAGGCAGAACGCGCAGTGGTTGATCTGCGAGGAGCGGATCATGACCAGCTCGGCGAGGGCCGGGTCGCCCAGCCCCCGCTCGGCGGCGGCGGACAGCGCGGACAGGGCCGCGCCGACCGCCGGGCCGAGCACCCGCGTACGGTTCACGCGTACTGCCCCGGCTGGTAGTGGCCCGGCGTCATCCGGGCGGCCACCCCGAACCGGTTCCAGGCGTTGATCACCGTGATCGCGGCGATCAGCTGCGCCAGCTCGGCCTCCTCGAAGAGCTTGGCGGCCTTCTCGTAGACCTCGTCGGGCACGAAGCCGTCGGTGAGTACCGTGATCGCCTCGGTCAGCTCGATCGCCGCCAGCTCCTTCTCCGTGTAGAAGTGCCGCGACTCCTCCCACGCGCTCAGCTGCACGATCCGCTCGACGCTCTCCCCGGCCGCGAGGGCGTCCTTGGTGTGCATGTCGAGGCAGAAAGCACAGTGGTTGATCTGCGAGGCCCGGATCTTCACCAGCTCGTACAGCTTGGGGTCCAGACCCCGCTTGGCCGCGGTGTCCAGCCGGATCATCGCCTTGTACACGTCCGGGGCGAGTTCGGCCATGCGCAGACGGGGTGCGATCACGGGTGCGTACTGAATGCTTTCCTGTGCGGTCATGTCCTCGACTCTAGAAGCCGGGCAGCCCAGGAGTATGGTCCATTTCCATGGCGGAATCCTGGGCCACTTTGGGCATCGACCTGCATCTGGAGCCGACCGGCTCGCAGGGCCTGCGGCGCGGCCTCACCGACGCGCTGCGGGACGCCGTCCGCACCGGCCGGCTCGCCCCCGGCACCCGGCTGCCCTCCTCCCGCAGCCTCGCCGCCGACCTCGGCATCGCCCGCAACACCGTCGCCGACGCCTACGCCGACCTGGTCGCCGAGGGCTGGCTCACCGCCCGCCAGGGCTCGGGCACCCGGGTGGCCACGGGGATGGCCTCCCCGGCCGGCGCGGCCCTCCCGGCGGCCGGCCGGGCGCCCCGCCGCCGCGCCGTCGACCGGCCCACCCACAATCTGACCCCCGGCACCCCCGACCTGTCCGCCTTCCCGCGCACCGCATGGCTCAAGGCCGCCCGCCGCGCCCTGACCACCGCCCCCAACGACGCCCTCGGCTACGGCGACCCCCGCGGCCGGCCCGAACTGCGCACCGCCCTCGCCGGCTACCTCGCCCGCGCCCGCGGCGTCCGCGCCGACCCCGAGAACATCCTGGTGTGCGCAGGGTTCGCGCACGGCCTGAAGATCCTCACCACGGTGCTGCGCTCCCGCGGCGTCCGCACGGTCGCCGTCGAGTCCTACGGCCTGTTCGTCCACTGGGACCTGCTGGCCGCCGCCCGCCTGGCCACACGCCCGCTGCCGTACGACGACCTGGGCACCGACACCCGCGCCCTCGCGGACACGGGCGCCGTGCTGCTCACGCCCGCCCACCAGTTCCCGATGGGCACGGCCCTGCACCCCGACCGGCGGGCCGCCGCGGTGGACTGGGCGCGGCGCACCGGCGGCCTGGTCCTGGAGGACGACTACGACGGCGAGTTCCGCTACGACCGCCAGCCCGTCGGCGCGCTCCAGGGACTTGCCCCCGACCATGTCGTGCACCTCGGCACCGCCAGCAAGTCCCTCGCCCCCGGCCTGCGGCTCGGCTGGATGGTGCTGCCGCCGTCCCTCGTCGACGAGTGCACCGCCGCCAAGGGCCACAGCGACAGCTGCGGGGTGCTGGACCAGCTCACCCTGGCCGAGTTCCTCATCTCCGGCGCCTACGACCGCCATGTGCGCTCCGCCCGGCTGCGCTACCGGCGCCGTCGCGACGCCCTCGTCGCGGCCCTCGCCGCCCGCGCCCCCGAGGTCCGGGTCACCGGCATCGCGGCCGGGCTGCACGCCGTGCTGGGCCTGCCGCACGGCACCGAGAAGTCGGTGCTCCAGGCCGCCGCCTGGCAGGGACTGGCCCTGCACGGCCTGACCACCTACCGCCACGAACACTCCGTGACCGCGCCCCTGGACGCCCTGGTCGTCGGCTACGGAACCCCACCGGACCACGCCTGGACAGCAGCCCTCGACGCCCTGTGCCGCGTCCTGCCCTGACCTGCGGCCCGCGCCGCACGATCGAGGTGGCTGACGTGGCTGATGTGACGGACGTCGTCCTGTGCGGCAGGTGGGGCAGGTGCGGCGGATTGATGGCGGGTGCGGCGAGTGTCGCGGGGCGGGGGACGGGTGAATTGCGCTGGGCCTCTGTCGGGGGAGCTTCCGGGGGGTCCGTGGTCGCACCGTTCGGGGCCCGAACAACCGGGCCTTGCCATCACCCTGCCGCCGATTTCCGCCGGGCGGGCCTTGCGCCATGCGGTTCCTGGTCGAAGCCGAGAACTTGGGGGAGCGGGTACGGGGCCGAGGGATGTGCTAGGCGCCTGTTGGGTGGGTTTCCGGTACGGGGGCCTCTCCGAAGCGGGCCAGGGTCAGGGCGCCGGTGACTGCCACCGCGAAGCCGAGTACCGCCAGCCAGGTCAGGCCCTCGCGGGTGCGGTCGCCGAGCCACACCACGCCCACCGCCGCCGGACCGATCGTCTCGCCGATCACCATCCCGGCGGTGGCCGTGGTCACCGAGCCGCGCTGGAGGGCCGAGGTGAGCAGCAAGAAGGCGGCCACCCCGCCGAGCAGCAGGGCATAGGCGGCCGGATCGGCGAACAGGGCCGCCGGCGCCAGATCGTCGATCAGCCGCACCGCCACCTCCACCACCCCGAACCCGAAACCCGCCCCCAGCCCGAGCGACAGCGCCCGGCCCCGCCCCCGCAACCGCCCGCCGACCGCCCCCAGCAGCAACACCGCCACGGCCGCCGCCAACGTCGCGTACCTCAACGCCGCCGAGCCGTCCCGGTGGCCCTCCGCCCCGGAGGCCAGCCCCAGCATCGCCAGCCCGGCGCACACCACCGCAACCGCGCCCCACTCCGCCCCGCTCAGCCGCACCCGCAGCAGTCGCGCCGCGACCACCGCGGTGACCGCCAGACTCGACGCCAGCGCCGCGCCGACCGCATAGATCGGGACGGACCGCAGCGCCGCGATCTGCAGCACGAACCCGAGACCGTCAAGCCCCAGACCGACCAGGTAC
The DNA here is from genome assembly GCF_040298665.1 of Streptomyces sp. NPDC001508. Lineage (NCBI taxonomy): Bacteria > Bacillati > Actinomycetota > Actinomycetes > Kitasatosporales > Streptomycetaceae > Streptomyces > Streptomyces sp. NPDC001508. The sequence goes on along the minus strand of NZ_JBEPAP010000092.1, from coordinate 15,625 downwards.
CGCCACTGCCGCAGCGCCCGCAGCAACAGCGCCGCGTCCCCGCCCTCACCGGCGCCCGCGGCCCGGCGCGCGGCCATCGCCTGCAACACGGTCGCCGTCCCGAAACAGACCGCCGCGCCCAGGGCGCACACCATTCCGAAGAGCACGAAGCGACTGTAGGCGAGCCGGGAGATCCGGGGCCTGATCCCAGCCCGCCTCTCACCGGACTCTCGCCTCCGACCGGACTCCCGCCTCGGACCGGACTCCCGCCTCTCTCCGGACTCTCGCCTCTCTCCGGACTCTCGCCTCGGACCGGACTCTCGCCTCGGACCGGACTCTCGCCTCGGACTGGATTCTCGCCTCGGACCGGACTCCCGCCTCTCTCCGAACTTTCGCCTCCGACCGCACTCCCGCCTCGGACTGGATTCTCACCTCGGACTGGATTCTCACCTCGGACCGGAATCTCACCTCGGACCGGAATCTCCCCTCGGACCGGACTCTCGCCTCGGACCGGACTCTCGCCTCGGACCGGACTTTCGCCTCGGACCGGACCTCGGCCTCGGGCGGCTAGCGGGCCACGACCGATCGCAACTGATCGAGCCCCCAGTCCAGATCCTCCTTCTCGATCACCAGCGGCGGCGCGACCCGGACCGTCGGGCCGTGCGCGTCCTTCACCAGCACGCCGCGGTCCATGAGCCGTTCCGAGACCTGCCGTCCCGTGCCGAGCGCAGGCGCCACATCGACCCCCGCCCACAGCCCGCGTCCGCGCACCGCCGTCACCGCGCCGGTGCCGAGCAGCGCGCCCAGCTCACGGTGCAGATGCTCGCCCAGCTCCGCCGCGCGCCCCTGGTACTCGCCCGACCGCAGCATCGCGATCACTTCCAGCGCCACCGCGCAGGCCAGCGGATTACCGCCGAACGTCGACCCGTGCTGACCCGGCCGGAACACCCCGAGCACCTCCGCGCCCGACACCACCGCGGACACCGGCACGATCCCGCCGCCCAGCGCCTTCCCCAGCAGATACACATCCGGCACCACCCCCTCGTGCTCGCAGGCGAAGGTCCGCCCGGTCCGGCCCAGCCCCGACTGGATCTCATCCGCGATGAACAGCACGTTCCGCTCCCGGGTCAGCTCCCGCACCGCCGGCAGATAACCGGCCGGCGGCACGATCACCCCCGCCTCGCCCTGGATCGGCTCCAGCAGCACCCCTACCGTGTTCTCGGTGAGCGCCGCCCGCATCGCGGTCAGGTCCCCGTACGGCACGATCTCGAAGCCCGGTGTGTACGGCCCGAAGTCCGCCCGTGCCTCCGGTTCCGTGGAGAAGCTGATGACCGTCGTCGTACGGCCATGGAAGTTGCCCCCCGCGACCACGATCTTCGCCATCTCCGCGGGCACCCCCTTCACCCGGTAGCCCCACTTGCGGGCCGTCTTCACCGCGGTCTCCACCGCCTCCACGCCGGTGTTCATCGGCAGCACCAGCTCCATGCCGCACAGCTCGGCCAGCTCGGTGCAGAACGCGGCGAACCGGTCGTGGTGGAACGCCCGCGAGGTCAGCGTCACCCGGTCCAGCTGCGCCTTGGCCGCCGCCACCAGCCGCGGGTGACCGTGCCCGAAGTTCAGCGCGGAGTAGCCGGCGAGCAGATCGAGGTAGCGCCGGCCCTCGACATCCGTCATCCAGGCCCCGTCCGCAGTGGCCACGACCACCGGCAGCGGGTGGTAGGTGTGCGCGCTGTGGGCGTCGGCGGCGGCGATGAGCCTCTCCGTAGCGTTCACGGGAACTCCAGTGGGCCAGAGTGTCGGGTTCGTCCCCCTCTCCCATCCTCGCTCCCGGGCCGGACCCGGAGGCGTCAGCAACATGCGACCACCGCCGCGCGTGCCCGTCCGATGCGCCCGGTAGGCTGACCGGCGGGCCGTGACTGGCGCGCTGGGATGGGATGGACCATCGGGGAGCGGCCCGGCCAGTGCGAGTGCCGTGCGCCTGGGCCGAGCCGTGAACGCTGTACATACGCCGTCCGGAGGTCCCCATGCCAGAGCAGCCCCTGTCCCCCCTCTCCTCGTCTCTCTCCGCCGAGTCCACCGCCTTCCGTGCCGCCCTCGACGTCATCCGTGCCGTCGAACCGCGCGTGGCCGACGCCATCGGCCAGGAGGTCGCCGACCAGCGCGAGATGCTCAAGCTGATCGCCTCGGAGAACTACGCCTCCCCGGCCACCCTCCTCGCGATGGGCAACTGGCTCAGCGACAAGTACGCCGAGGGCACCATCGGCCGCCGCTTCTACGCCGGCTGCCGCAATGTCGACACCGTGGAGTCGATCGCCGCTGAGCACGCCAGGGAACTGTTCGGCGCCCGTCACGCCTATGTCCAGCCGCACTCCGGCATCGACGCCAATCTCGTCGCCTTCTGGGCCGTTCTCGCCCAGCGCGTCGAGGCGCCCGCCCTGGAGAAGGCCGGCGCCCGCCAGGTCAACGACCTCTCCGAGGCGGACTGGGCCGAACTCCGCCAGTCCTTCGGCAACCAGCGCATGCTCGGCATGTCCCTGGACGCCGGTGGCCACCTCACCCACGGCTTCCGCCCGAACATCTCCGGCAAGATGTTCGACCAGCGTTCCTACGGCACCGACCCGGGCACCGGCCTCATCGACTACGAGGCCCTGCGCGCCTCCGCCCGTGAGTTCAAGCCGCTGATCATCGTCGCCGGTTACTCCGCCTACCCCCGTCTCGTGAACTTCCGGATCATGCGGGAGATCGCCGACGAGGTCGGCGCCACGCTCATGGTGGACATGGCCCACTTCGCCGGTCTCGTCGCCGGCAAGGTTCTCACCGGAGACTTCGATCCGGTCCCGCACGCCCAGATCGTCACCACCACCACGCACAAGTCGCTGCGCGGGCCCCGCGGCGGCATGGTCCTGTGCGACGACTCCCTCAAGGACCAGGTCGACCGCGGCTGCCCGATGGTGCTCGGCGGCCCCCTGCCGCATGTCATGGCGGCCAAGGCCGTGGCCCTCGCCGAGGCCCGCCGGCCCTCCTTCCAGGACTACGCCCAGCGGATCGTCGACAACTCCCGGGCGCTGGCGGAGGGCCTGATGAGCCGGGGCGCCACCCTGGTCACCGGCGGCACCGACAACCATCTCAACCTGATCGACGTCGCCGCCTCCTACGGCCTCACCGGCCGCCAGGCCGAGGCCGCACTGCTGGAGTCCGGCATCGTCACCAACCGCAACGCGATCCCGGCCGACCCCAACGGCGCCTGGTACACCTCCGGCATCCGCGTCGGTACCCCGGCCCTGACCACGCGTGGCCTGGGCACCGCCGAGATGGACGAGGTCGCCGGCCTCATCGACCGCGTCCTGACCACCGCCGAGCCCGGTACCACGAGCAAGGGCACCCCGTCCAAGGCCCAGCACATCCTCGACCCGAAGATCGCGGACGAGATCTCGCACCGCGCCTCCGACCTCGTGGCCGGTTTCCCGCTGTACCCGCAGGTCGACCTCGGCTGACCCCCACCCCGCACCGAGCACCCGGGACCGGGAGTCCCCGCACCCGGTCGGGAGTCTCCTGACGCCCGGGGATCGATCAGTTCCCTTCGTGGTTCCTCCCACGGCGGTCCGGCCCGGCGCGCCGGGCCGCCGCGCGGCGGCGTCAGGAAGCCGGTGCCGACGACCGGCCCGGGTCCGTGCCACCGTGGCCACCGTGGCGTCAGGGACCGCAGTACCCGTGCGAGAACAGCACCGGCCGCCGCGCCCGGTATCGCCCAGGCCGGTCAGGAGGGCGCACGGCGCTGTGGGCGGAGCGCGGCGACCGCCGGATCCGCCGTTTCCGGTATCAGCGGCTCGGCCTCCACGAAGGCGGCCTCCCGGCCGGCGAGCGTGCGCTGCCGCGCCGCCGTCCGCACTGTGTTCCTCGTCTCATCGGCGACGATCGACCGCAGCCAGGGCCTGAACGCCGCGCCGTCCTCGAAGCGGCCCGGCGCGCAGTACGCCTTGACGAAGGCCTGCCGCACCACGCCCTCCGCGTCCGTTCCCGCGCCGAGTGCCGCCGCCCGCAGCGCGATGCCCGTATGGGCCCGCACCAGCTCCGCGTACGCCTCCGGCTCTTCGGCGCGTACGCGTGCGATCACCGCGGCCTCATCGACGATGCGGCCCCCTCCCGCGTCCTCACGCTCTTGATGCACCGCCGGAGACGCATCGGTTCCCAGCCGTTTCCGATCGGTTCGGGAGCGGGTCACGACACCTGAGAGAATGGTGAACATGGCTTCAGACAGTCCCCGCGTGCTCTCCGGGATCCAGCCCACCGCAGGCTCGTTCCACCTCGGCAACTACCTCGGCGCCGTTCGGCAGTGGGTGGCCCTGCAGGAGTCCCACGACGCGTTCTACATGGTCGTCGACCTGCACGCGATCACGGTCCCGCAGGACCCGAAGGAGCTGCGCGCGAACACCCGGCTCGCCGCCGCCCAGCTCCTCGCGGCCGGCCTCGACCCGGAGCGCTGCACGCTCTTCGTCCAGAGCCACGTCCCCGAGCACGCCCAGCTCGCATGGGTCATGAACTGCCTCACCGGTTTCGGCGAGGCCTCCCGCATGACCCAGTTCAAGGACAAGTCCGCCAGGCACGGTGCCGACCGCGCCTCCGTCGGCCTGTTCACCTACCCGATCCTTCAGGTCGCCGACATCCTGCTGTACCAGGCCAACGAGGTCCCGGTCGGCGAGGACCAGCGCCAGCACGTCGAGCTGACCCGTGACCTCGCCACGCGTTTCAACGGCCGCTTCGGGGAGACCTTCACCGTGCCGAAGCCGTACATCCTGAAGGAGACGGCGAAGATCTACGACCTTCAGGAACCGTCCGTCAAGATGAGCAAGTCGGCCTCCACGCCGAAGGGCCTCATCAACCTCCTCGACGATCCCAAGGCCACCGCCAAGAAGGTCAGGAGCGCGGTCACCGACACCGACACGGTCATCCGCTACGACGTCGAGAACAAGCCGGGTGTGAGCAATCTGCTCACGATCTACTCGACGCTCACCGGCGCCGGCGTGGCCGAGCTGGAGGCGAAGTACGAGGGCAAGGGGTACGGGGCGCTCAAGACCGACCTCGCCGAGGTCATGGTGGAGTTCGTGACGCCGTTCAGGGAGCGCACCCAGCAGTATCTGGACGACCCCGAGACGCTCGACTCGATCCTCGCCAAGGGCGCGGAGAAGGCGCGCGCCGTCGCCGCGGAGACCCTGGCCCGCGCCTACGACCGGGTGGGCTTTCTGCCCGCGAAGCACTGAGGCGCACCACCGCACACGGGCCGTCGGGCAGAGCGCCGCACATCACTTCGGCTGCGCCTGCCCACGGCACAGCCATGGCCGTACAGTCGATAGCCGGACGGCTGAGTACGAATCCGGCAGCCCAGCCGAGACGACGACAGGAGACGACGTGGGGACCGTAACGATCGGCGTGTCGATCGCGGTCCCGGAGCCTCACGGCAGCCTGCTCCAGGAGCGGCGCGCGGGCTTCGGCGACGCCGCGGCTCACGGCATCCCCACGCATGTCACGCTGCTGCCGCCGACAGAGGTGGACGACTTCGCGGTGCCGGCCGTCGAGGCGCATCTGGCGCAGGTCGCCGCGGCCGGCCGGCCGTTCCCGATGCGGCTGTCCGGCACGGGCACCTTCCGGCCGCTGTCGCCGGTGGTCTACGTCCAGGTCGTCCAGGGCGCGGAGATCTGCTCCTGGCTGCAGAAACGGGTCCGCGCCGGGTCAGGTCCGCTGGCCCGCGAACTCCAGTTCCCTTACCACCCGCACGTCACCGTGGCGCACGGCATCGAGGACGCGGCGATGGACCGGGCGTTCCGGGAGCTGGCCGGGTTCGAGGCGGAGTGGCCGTGCACCGGGTTCGCGCTCTACGAGCAGGGGGCGGACGGTGTGTGGCGGAAGCTGCGGGAGTTCACCTTCGGGGGTGCGGTGGTGCCGCCGCAGGCGGGGCATGCGGCGTGGGGGACCGTCGTCCGGCAGTGACCTCCCGCAAGGGGCGCGGGGCGCGCCGAGCCCCCACGGTCCCGCACCCGACCGACGACCTCAAAGCCCGGCCCCACCACGGCCGCAGCCGAAAAGAAACCCCAGCCACAGCCAAGCCGGCGCAGCCGACGGGGCTCTAGAGCGGTAGGCGGCGGAACAAGGGGCGGGGGGTGTGGCGCAGGGCTGTCATGATGAGGCGGAGCCGGCCCGGGACCCAGATCGTTTCCGCGCGGCGGCGCAGGCCCAGTTCGATGGCCGTGGCCACGGCTTCCGGTGTGGTCGCCAGGGGCGCCTCGTCGAGGCCGGCCGTCATCCGGGACCGTACGAATCCGGGACGTACGACCATGACGTGCACGCCGGTGCCGTACAGGGCGTCGCCGAGGCCCTGGGCGAAGGCGTCCAGGCCGGCCTTGCTGGAGCCGTAGATGAAGTTGGAGCGGCGGGCCCGCTCGCCGGCGACCGAGGACAGGACCACCAGGGAGCCGTGGCCCTGCGTCTGGAGCGCGGCGGCCGCCACCAGGCCCGCCGAGACCGCGCCCGTGTAGTTGGTCTGCGCGACCCGGACCGCGCTCACCGGTGCCCGCTCGTCGTGCGCCTGGTCGCCGAGGATCCCGAAGGCGAGCAGCACCATGTCGACGTCGCCCTCCGAGAAGACCTTGCCGAGCACCGCCTCGTGCGACTCGGGTTCGAGCGCGTCGAAGGCGACGGTGCGGGCGTCCGCGCCCAGGGCGCGCAGCTCATCGGCGGCCTTGTCCAGGTCGGGCGACGGGCGGCCGGCGAGCCATACGGTGCGGGTGCGGCGGGCGATCAGCCGGCGCGCGGTGGCCAGCGCGATGTCCGACGTACCGCCGAGGACGAGCAGGGACTGGGGGAGGCCGAAGGCGTCCTTCACGACAGCTCCTTGGAGGTTGGGGCTTCTCAGAGGTCCAGGCGGCGGGCTAGGTCCGAGACGAACACCCCGCGCGGGTCCAGTTCCGCGCGCAGCGCCCGGAAGTCGGCGAGCCGGGGGTACATCGGGGCGAGCAGATCCGGCCGCAGCCGGGAGTCCTTGGCGAGGTAGACGCGTCCGCCGGCGGCGGCGACCTCCTCGTCCAGCTCGTCGAGGAAGGCGCCGAGCCGGGGCAGGTTCGCCGGGATGTCCAGGGCGAGCGTCCAGCCGGGCACCGGGAAGGAGAGCCAGCCGGGGTCCGCCTCGCCGAAGCGCTTGAGTACGGCCAGGAAGGACGGGAACCGGCGCGCGGAGATGCGGCGCACGATCCGGTGCAGGGCGTCCTCCTGGCCGTGTCCGACGACGAACTGGTACTGGACGAATCCGCCGCGGCCGTAGATCCGGTTCCAGTGCGGCACGCCGTCCAGGGGGTGGAAGAAGGCGGGGATCCGCTGGAGTTCGCCGGTACGCGCGCGTGGCGCCCTGCGGTACCAGATCTCGTTGAACAGCCCCACGCCGGTCCGGCTGAGCAGGCCGTCCGGGACGAAGGGCGGGGCGGGCGGGAACTGCCGGGGGCGGAAGGACAGCGGGCGCCGCCACGCGCGCGTGCCCTCGCGCAGCGCCTCCACGGGTGCGTGGTCGCCGCGGGTGAGCACGGCGCGGCCGGTGGCCGCGCCCCGGGCCAGCAGATCGATCCAGGCGACCGAGTAGCGGTAGCGGTGGTCGGTGGCCGTCAGGCGGGCCATCAGATCGTCCAGGTCGGTGGCGCGCTCGGTGTCGACGGACATGTACGAGGTCTCCACCGGCAGCAGCCGCACGGTGGCGGTCAGGATCACCCCGGTCAGGCCCATTCCGCCGGTGGTCGCGTCGAACAGGGGGGTGCCGCGGCCGACCGCGCGGATCTCGCCGTCGGCGGTGAGCAGTTCCAGCGCGAGCACATGGCGTGAGAAGGAGCCGGAGACATGGTGGTTCTTGCCGTGGATGTCGGCGCCGATCGCCCCGCCGACCGTCACCTGGCGGGTGCCGGGCGTCACCGGCACGAACCAGCCGAGCGGCAGCAGCACCTCCATCAGCCGGTGCAGGGAGACACCCGCGTCGCACAGCACGGTGCCGCCGTCGGCGTCGATGGCGTGGATGCGGTCGAGGCCGGTCATGTCGAGCACGGCACCGCCGGCGTTCTGCGCCGCGTCCCCGTAGGCCCGGCCCAGTCCCCGCGCGATGCCGCCGCGTACCCCGCAGCTGCGGACGGCGGACACGGCATCCTCGTACGTCCGCGGACGTACCAGCCGGGCGGAGGTGGGGGCGGTGCGGCCCCACCCGGTGACGGAAACCATGGCTCCAGACATGCCGGAGACCGTATCGTCCCTATGTGGGCGATTAATTTAGAAACATCCCATCCTTCCCCGAAATGGGTGATTAATGGGATGTCGCTCAATATTGCCGTAGTTCTGGCGGTGCGGGCGTGAACAGTGAGTCCACATGGACGACATGGACCACCGGATCCTTTCTGCACTCCGCGCCTGCGGTGCCGATCCGCGCGTCGCGTCCGCCGCACGCGGCCTGTCCCTGGCCGGTGAGCACGGCGCGCTGTGGCTCGCGGCGGGCCTCGTCGGAGCCGCCGCGGACGGCGCACGGCGCGGCTCCTGGCTGCGCGGCACGGCGCTCGTCGCGGGCGCGCACCTCACCAGTTCGGGCGTCAAACGCCTCGTGCGCCGGGGGCGCCCGGGGCATATCGAGCCCCTTGTGCGCACCGTCGGCCGGTACTCCTTCCCGAGTTCGCACGCCGCCTCCGCGACGGCCGCCGCGGTGGCGTTCGGGGCGCTGGGCGCGTACGGACTGCCGCCCTTGGCCGCCGCCATGTGCCTGTCCCGCCTGGTGGTGGGCGTCCACTACCCCTCCGACGTCGCCGCGGGCGCGGTCCTGGGGGCGCTCGCGGCACGACTTGGGGCGCGCTGGATGACAGGGGGCGGCCGTGACTGAGACCGCGCCCCTCACGGACGGCGTGCACGCCGGGGAAGCCACGCTGCCGGAGCGCCGCAGGCCCCCCGTGCCGTCCGCGCGCCCGCTCAAGGGCGCCCTCCTGGGCACTCTCCTGGGCGGCCTGCTGAGGACCACCCGCCCCAAGCAGTGGGTCAAGAACAGCCTCGTCGCCGCCGCCCCGGCCGCCGCCGGGCAGCTCTTCTCCCGGCATGCGCTCACCCAGGTGTCCCTCGTCTTCGTGCTGTTCACCGCCTGCGCCGCCGCCGTCTACCTGATCAACGACGCCCGTGACGCCGAGGCCGACCGGGCCCACCCGACCAAGTGCCGCCGCCCGGTCGCCGCGGGACAGGTCCCGGTACCCGTCGCGTACGCCGTGGGAGCCGCCCTGGCCGTGCTCGCGCCGGCCGCCGCTGCCTGGCTGACCTCACCCCTCACCGCGGCCCTCCTGGCGGCCTATGCCGCCATGCAACTGGCGTACTGCGTCAGCCTCAAGCACGTCCTGGTCGCCGATCTCGCCGTCGTCACCACCGGCTTCGTGATGCGGGCGATGATCGGCGGGGTCGCTCTCGGCATCCCGCTGTCCCGCTGGTTCCTGATCACCACCGGGTTCGGGGCGCTGTTCATGGTGTCGGCCAAGCGCTACTCCGAAGCCCTCCAGATGGCCGGGAAACCGGGCGCCACGCGCGCGTTGCTCACCGAGTACACCACCGGCTACCTCCGTTTCGTCTGGCAGCTGGCCGCGGGGGCCGCCGTCCTCGCGTACTGCATGTGGGCCCTGGAGGAGGGCGGTACGCCGCACGCGGGCGTGCTGCCCTGGCGGCAGCTGTCGATGGTCGCCTTCATCCTCGCGATCCTCCGCTACGCCGTCTTCGCCGACCGCGGCACCGCGGGCGAGCCCGAGGACGTCGTCCTGCGCGACCGGGCGCTGGCCCTGATCGGACTGGCCTGGCTCGCCATGTACGGGCTCGCGGTGGCGAACTGGTGAGCGTCGTCCGACGCGAACTCCTCGGCTTCGCCGCCGCCGGGCTCCTCGCCTACGCCACCGACCTGGCCGTCTTCAGCTACCTGCGGGGCCCCGCAGGACTCGATCCGGTCACCGCGAAGACCGTGTCCTTCGTCGCGGGCTGCACGGTCGCCTACGTGGGCAACGCGCGCGGCACCTACCGCCACGCGCAGCCCAGGGGCCTGCGTCCGTACGCCGTCTTCGTCGCCGTGAACCTCGCCGGCGCGCTCGTCCAGCTCCTGTGCATCGTCGTCAGCCACTACGGCCTCGGACTCACCTCGCAGTGCGCCGACACCGTCTCCGGCGCCGGAATCGGCATGGCCCTCGCCACGGTCCTGCGTTTCTGGGGTACCCGGACATTGGTGTTCCCCGCCGAGGGCAGAGTCGGATCATGGACTGGCTGAAGAGGCTCCCCGGAATCGGACCGCTCGTCACGTGGCTCATGGCCACGCACGCGTGGCAGGCGTACGAGCGCCTGGACCGGGTGAAGTGGACGCGGCTGGCGGCGGCGATGACGTTCATCAGCTTCATCTCGCTGTTCCCGCTGCTGACGGTGGCCGCCGCGATCGCCGCCGCCACCCTGAGCACGGCGCAGCAGCAGCAGCTCCAGAAGAAGCTGGCCGAGCAGGTCCCCGGAATCTCGGCCCAGTTGGACATCCACGCCCTGGTGCAGAACGCGGGCACCGTCGGACTCATCGCCGGTGCGGTCCTGCTGTTCACCGGCATCGGCTGGGTCGGCCAGATGCGCGACTGTCTGCGGGCGGTGTGGGAGCGGCCGGACAGCGCGGGCAACCCGATCGTGCGCAAGGCCGTCGACGCGGGCGTCCTCGTCGGCCTCGGCGGCGCGGTGCTCGCCACCATCGTCATCTCGACGGTGGCCTCCGCCCTGGTCGGCTGGATCTCCGACGAGTTGGGCCTGGACCGGGCGAGCTGGGGCAGTCTGCTGCTGCGTGTCGCCGCGTTCGCCGTCGCCGTGCTCGCCGACTTCCTGCTGCTGCTCTACGTCCTCACCCTGCTGCCCGGGGTCGATCCGCCGCGCCGCCGCCTGGTGGTGGCCGCGCTGATCGGCGCGGTCGGCTTCGAACTCCTCAAGCTGCTGCTCAGCGGCTATATCCAGGGCGTCGCCACGAAGAGCATGTACGGGGCCTTCGGCGTGCCCGTGGCCCTGCTGCTGTGGATCAACTTCACCGCGAAACTGGTGCTGTTCTGCGCCGCCTGGACGGCGACGCAGAGCAAGGAAGGACCGGTCACGGACGGGGCGCCCGACGGCGCACCAGATCCGGCAGCGGCCAGCGGCGATTGATCAGGAACACCCCGCCGGACAGCAGCACCAGCAGCCCGCCGGTGATGGCCAGCGCGATGCCCACTCCGGTCGAACCGCCCGTGGCGGAGGCGTCGGCCGGCTTCGCCGAGGGCCCGCCGTCGGCCGCGCCCCCCGCGGTGCCACCGCCCGCCTCCGCGGCGGACGCCGTGGCGCCCGGCTGCCCGTCGGCCGGTGCCGCGCTCCTCGGCGGCACCAGTTCGCCCACCGGCCGTACCTTGCCGGCCGCCGCGAAACCCCAGTCGAAGAGCTTCGCGGTCTCCTTGTAGACCTCGTTGTGCTCGTTCTTCTGCGGGTTCATGACGGTGACCAGCAGCACCCTGCCGCCGCGTTCCGCGACGCCGGTGAAGGTGGCGCCCGCCTTGGTGGTGTTGCCGTTCTTCACGCCCGCGATCCCGTCGTACACCGAAACGTCGGTGTCGCCGCTCAGCAGCCGGTTGGTGTTCTGGATCTCGAAGGTCCCGCGGACCTTCTTGCCCTTGACCTTCTTGGTCTCGCCCGGGAATTTCACCCGGACCGTGGAGCAGTACTCCCGGAAGTCCTTCTTCTGCAGCCCGGAGCGGGCGAACAACGTCAGGTCGTACGCCGAGGAGACCTGTTCCGGCGCGTCGTAGCCGTCGGGGCTGACCACCTGGGTGTCGAGGGCCTGCAACTCCTCGGCGTGCGCCTGCATGTCCTTGACGGTCTGCTCGACGCCGCCGTTCATCGCGGACAGGACGTGCACGGCGTCGTTGCCAGAACGCAGGAAGACGCCGAGCCACAGGTCGCGGATCGTGTAGGTCTCGCCTTCATGTACCGGGACCACGCTGGAGCCTGCGCCGACGCCCGCCAGGTCGGAGGGTGCCACCTTGTGCTCGGTCGACTTGGGGAACCTCGGCAGCACGGTGTCCGCGAACAGCATCTTCAGCGTGCTCGCCGGGGGCAGATGCCAGTGTGCGTTGTGGGCGGCGAGCACGTCGCCGGACTCGGCGTCGGCGACGATCCAGGAGCGCGCGGTCAGTCCCTTGGGCAGCACGGGCCCGCCGGCACCCAGGTCGACCTGGGTACCGGCCTGGCCGAGGCGGGCGCCGCCGACCGTCGACATCTGCGCCGGGGGTGTGGCCGACGGGCGCGGGGCCGCCAGGGCGGCCGGCGCCGCGAGGAAGGTCACGAGAGAGGCCGCGAGGGATGTCGCAAGGGAAGCAGTCAAGAATGTGGCAGAACCGGCCAGAAGGGATCGTCTGGCGATCTTATTGGATGCGGGCACGGTCGAGAACGTACCTGTCGCGGGCCGTGAAGTCCCGCCGCCCGTCCCACCCCGGGCAGGGATCCGGACAGCCGGCGGCGATACTGGGCGTATGAAGCTCAGCCGCCCGCTGTCCTGGTTCCTGCTCGCCTTCGGGGTGTGGAGCTGGGTCATCTGGATCGCGATCCATACACAACTAACCATTACCCCCGCTGTGAGAGCGCAGGGCAGCCAGTCGGATACTGACAGGGCACGATCCCCCAGCAGAGGACTCCACCCCATGAAGCTCAGCCGCCGTGTCTCCTGGTTCCTGCTTGCCTTCGGCGCCTGGTCTTGGGTGATCTGGGTGACCTTCGTCAAGAACTTGGTCAAGGACGCAAGTGGACTCGCATTCGAGGACGGCAGTCCTACCGCGTACTTCTGGGTCCACCTTGCGCTGGCTATCACGTCATTCATCCTAGGCACTGCCGTTGGCGTGATCGGTTTCCGGGGCGTTCGCGCGCACATGAAAGAACCCCGCCTGGACGCCACGGGGGACGACGTACAGACGGGGCAGCCGACGCGCTGAGCCTCACATGGGCCGTCTCTCAGCGCGCCGGGGTCTTGTTGCGGGGGTCGTCGGGGTGACCGTGGAACGTGTGCGCGTGCATGGCGTAGACCACAGCCCTTGCGGCCTGGCTCGATCCCCCATGTAGCACCGCCTTGAGGGAGTCACGCAGTAGGGCGCACGTAGGGCAGGTGTCCGGGTCGACGGGACCTAAGCGGGGCGTCCTCAAATCAACGAGAAACACGTGACCGCCTCGACTCACAGCGTGTGCATTCGGGGTGCAGGGGACAGTCAGCGGTGCGAGGCATGTAGACGACACCAGAGCGGGTGTCGAGTGCTCCGCCGTACTGTGTCCACCAGCCTTCCGGAGAGTCCGCGTACGGGCCTAGCGGGTCATCTATGAGGCTGACCAACTCCGGGTCCGGTAAAGCCTGCACACGGGCGCTGACGCGTCTTGCCGGGGCAGTCATGCCGGGCACTCCACGTGCCGGTAACGCACAACCGGACTACGTGAGGCTTGCTCGCGCTCAACCCGTCGGCACACTTCAAGGGGCTTGATCAGATTCTTGCAATCAGGGCAGGTCTCGCCCTTGGGCGCGTAGGTCGTGTATTCGCCCTGCCGCGCGTCGGTGTCTGTAGTCCTGGTGCTCATGCCCGCCGTCCCCTCGCGTGGTCCGATGCCAACCACGCTAGGAACGTTGGAACCTCAACTCACAGCCGATTGCACGAGATTGCACGCCGATCAGCCGAGGGACTCCATGGCTGCTGTGATCAGGGCGCGAGCCTTCACGCCGTACACGGCAACCTCGGCCAGCGTGGCGAACGTGTCGGCGTACATGGTCACCTCGCTGGGCTGCGTGAGCGTGAGGTATCCCGAGATCAACTCGACATTCACCTGTGCCGTATCGAAGATCCAGAATCCCTCAACCGGCATTCGCGACCGGCCAACCATTGTGCGCACCACACCCAGACTGACGTTGGGCAGCGCAGCGACCGAGAGCAGATGGTCAAGTTGCTCAACCTGCGTATCTGGCTCACCGAGCGCATTTCGTAGAACGGACTCCTCAATCAGGAACGCGAAACGGCGGTTCCCTTCGTAGAGCACACGCTGACGCTCCATTCGCGCTGCGACAGCATCCGCCACGTCATCGACCTTTACCCGCCGTCGCTGCACAGCACGCAATACGTCCTCGGTATAGCCGTACGTCTGGATCAACCCAGGGACAAGCCCCGGCGAATAGGACCGAAACCAGCGCGTTCGCTCGTACAGAGGCAAGCGCGCTTCCTGAGCCTGCCGAAGCCCCGCGCGCTCCATTCGGCGCCATTCCACCCACATGCCTTCAACGGCCCGCAGAGAGGCAATCAGGTCCTCTGTCTGCTCCTCTGCGCCACAGGCACGGCACCATGCCCGGATATCGTCGGCAGAGGGCGACGTTTTCGCGGTCGAGATCCGGGACACCTTGGCCGGGTGCCATCCGCACGCCTCCGCGAGCCGCTTACCGTCCAACCCGGCGTCCCTGCAAATCTCCCGCAGGCGATCGGCAAGGACTTTCCGGGCTGCTTGAACGCTTGATGATCCTGATACAGCCATGGCGCGGACCGGCTAGACCGGCTTGTACTCCTCGTGAGGCGTGGCCCGTTCCCAGACCGTTTCGAATGCCGCACTCACCAGCGCCACGACGGCGGGCTCAGAGCGCCATTCGCGGTCTACTACCTCACCAATTCCCGAGAAGTAGGTGAACAGCACCGTTGAGTTGTCGAACATCCATAGGTCAGTGCCCGGTAGCGCGATATCTCCTGCCTTGCGTCGCGGAAGCCAGCGGACCAACTCACCAGCCGCAACGTTCGGGAACGTCACGTCGTACTCATACTTGATGTAGTCCGTTACGGGTTCCGAGACGATACGGGCACGGCGCATAACGACTCCGCGCGCTGTCGTCTCGGTCACGACGTCCAGAAACGGGCGCCACCAAGTCGAGCGGTCGGCGGCAGGATCGAGGCGCTTCCCGTTCTGCCACGCGATGAACTCGGGGTCGTTCGGTTGATAGGCGTCGCGCATTTCCAGGTGCACGGCTGAATGCTGGGCTTTTGCCAGACCCTCAAGTACAGGGTTCGTCATCGTTGCTACTCGCTGTCAGAGCGGGGGATGTACTGAAGCATGATCTTCGGAAGCCTGATGATCGTCTCGTGATCCGGCACGTCTGTGGAGTGATCCGGAATTGAGCCAATTTCCTGACACGCCTTCACCTCCTCCTCGGTGGCCTTGTACGACTGGATCAACAGGTCCCCCGTCTCCTCGTCCAGCCAGATGGTTGGCGAGTCCGTGTCAGGCGTGTTCGGGATGATCCCCAGGAACCGTAGCCGCATGCCGTGCCCTTCCGTCGATGCGATTGCGTCCGATTGCACGACCATCACCCCCCTGACTGATCACGTCAAGAGGGCGTGTCCGCACGACACTTGACCCGGTCTGACGAACCATCAGAACACACGAATAGCCCCGACCCCAGGGCATCCCGGGGTCGGGGCTTGTTCATTCGCTCGGGTCGGCATCGAGGTACGGGTTAGCCTCGGGCTTTCACGAGGGGGACCGTCCGAGTGTTGATCAAATAAGCGAGGAGTGCCTCTGAGCTGGGACGATAGGGCTTGTCGAAGGTCCT
>NZ_JBEPAP010000091.1:0-30175 GCF_040298665.1 Streptomyces sp. NPDC001508 | reverse complement strand
GCGACAGCCGGGCCATACACCTGCCCGTGATCAGCCCGGACGACCGAAACGGCCCGCCAGAGAAACCGACGGACCGTCACGAAAGATCGAGGTTAACGACCTCGGCGCGCACAACTGTACGGATCGAGTCGCTGACTTCCGGATCAAGGCCATTCGCAGCCAGGAAGTCACCCAGGTACGTCGAGTCAGCCACCAGGGCACCCACGGCGTCACCACGCTGGGCAAAGCGCTTGAGGACGTCAGCCAGCGTGGCGGGGCTGCCCATGTGGCGCTGAGTCATCATCTGGAGATCAGCGCGGGCGGGCATGGCGGCTTCGGCGGACAGGCGTGGGCGGGCAGCCTCATAGAGCGACGCATCGGCCACCAGCAGGCGTGCATCGGCGTCCTCGAACGACTGACTCACCTTGTCTCGCGCGGCCTTGAGAGCCTCGCTGGCGAGCATCTCGCGGCCCTCGGGGTACAGCCGCACGTCAGCGCGGAAGTCGTCAGCCTTGATCCGGCCGTTGTTGGCAGTCGCCAGGGTCGACGTGATGGCGCTGGCAGCCTCACTGACGATCTGGCGCAGGTCGGCAGGCAGGTTGGCGCTCAGGTCTGCGGAGGAGCGGAATGCAGCCTCATAGCGACCAACGGCAGCCCCTGTAGAGGCAATGGCCGTGTCGACAGCATCCGGCGCAAATGGGCGGACGTCGACAACGATGGGATTGGCCTCGGAGCCGACAGGCGCTGTGGTGTCGCTGGAAAGGTTGGTCTGATTCTCGGTCATGGGGATCTTTCCTTAAAGGGCGTAGGTGGGATTGATGGCAACGTTCGGCACTACGTACCGACGTTTTCCCGGCGCGTACAGCACACGGTAGGGGCGAATGCCAGCAGCACCGAGTAGGCGGGTGAATTCGCCAGCGGGGAGCGTGGGAAGTCCGTGATCACGGGCAGCCGCGTTGAATGCCTGCCACAGATCACGGCGGATGACGGTGCTACCGGGGGCAGGCTCGATAACCGCGAGTAGCGCGGGGCCGTAATCACGCATTGTTCACTGCCTCCGAAATGCGCTGTGCGTGACGTTGATTCAGGGCTGCTGTGTAAGCGGCCTGAGCCTGCGTCAGCTTCGCCACGGGATCGACTAGGCGAGTCAGCGTGACAACGGCGTCAAGGTCGATGGATTCGCTGTCAGCGTCAATTGAGTCGGCGAGAGTGCGTATGACGGATTCCAGCGCTACGCGGGTCTGAGCACTTCCGGGCTTGCGCTGGCGCTGTGCAGCAACGTCGGCGGGAGTAGGCATGGCGTCTTCCTTGGTTCTGTGCGCATGAAAAGTGGGGATTTCAGTTGGCTGAGGGGTATTGCCTGATCAGCAGGCATGTTTGGGTCGTTGACTTTGATCAGCGAACGCAAAGGGGACCCCGGCCAGAGAGATGAACCAGGGTCCCGCGAGGCAGGTACGAAAGTTCGTAGGTGGATGCGCGGATTACCCGTTCACGCGCCCCGGGGTGGCTAGTAGCAGCGGCATGAGAACCCCCCATCGGCTAGCGGTGAATGCGGCCGAGGCGGACGTTTCCGGAACCGCCCCTGAATGCCGTGCGGGCTCGCTCAGTGACTTCCCGTAGGTGCTGTTCATGTGCGCGCTGTTCGTCGGTTACAGCGGACCAAGCTTGCTCGCGCAGTAGCTTGACCCGCTCAGCTAGTAGGCACCGGTCAAACTTCACGGCGCGGAAGTTGTTGTCTAGCTGCTGGTGGCACTTGCGGCAGAGCGGCCGGTAGTGCGACTCGTCGGCGGACCATAGGCGGCCGTCGTGTATCTCGTCCGGGTCGGTGTGCTGGTATGCCCACTGATCAGCGGTACGGCCACACCACGCGCATGCATGGGAATGGGCAGAGCCGTACCGCCGGGCTAGTCGCTTGTGCATGCCGTCGTAGCTCGATAGTCGAGTCATTTCGCGTCCCCTTCGCTGGGAAAACAAAAAGCCCCTGACTTGGCGGCTCAACCCACATGTGAACGCCAGTACGCATGCGAGGAGCAACCAAGCCAGGGGCTTCGGTTCAGTGGGGGCTTTCGCCCTCGGGGCGCTCAACTTCACGGATCGGCAGACTCGTGCTGGCGTTGTTGAGCTAGCGGGCGGGGACGTAGCCGCCTCTATATGTGTCTAGCGAGTGGATTACCACCTAGGGCGAGTTAGGGTTACCTAAGTGACGTTGTGACGATTCGGACCCTACTTTGGGTTTTGCCTCCTATATGCGGGAGCTAAATGAGAAGTGGGGGCCTAATCGTCACTTCACCACTTTATGCAGGTCAGAGGCTATGTTGATCTTGAGTCCCTCTCTGCTGTTCGTCACTCCCGCTGCCTCAGCAGACAGTTAGGTAACGGTCCGTTACTTCACCCGTTATCAATCCGTTATCTGAATTCTGCGAAAGCGCCGCGCCGTCCACCTGTGCGCCTCCGTCACCCAAAGCCCTAACGGCCGTCTGCGGCCATGCGAAAGCCCCGCCCGACCACTGGGGTCAGACGGGGCTACTAGTCGCCCAGGAGCGCACCCAGGGGCCTATCCGGCGAGCGCTTCTGGGAAGCCCATGAATGCCTGTTGCAGCGCCTCAAGGCGGGCTATCCGCTGTCGGGTGAGGACCGAGTCATCCCCGGCCCTCAGAGCGGCGTACAGGGCATCGAGACGGCGCGTGATGCGCCGGTACTCCAACTCTGTCCGGAACGCTGCTTCGTCGGCATCCTGTTGAGCCTGCCACTGAGCTATTCGCTGTTCGCGTGTCATACGGCGCAGGCTAATCGCTACCTGATGAACCGTCACCTACGAAAGTTCAGAGCCACATGCGAAAGTCCTGCGCGCCGTTCCACGCCTACGAAAAGCCCCGCCCGACCACTAGGGCCAGACGGGGCTAGAAGTCGCTCAGCGGCGCTCTCAGGGGTCTATCCGGCGAGTGCTTCCGGGAAGCCCATGTCAGAGGGCCGCTAGGGCCTCTTCGTCTGCGTCTTCTTCCTCATTCGTCAGAAGGGGACGCCAGTCCAGAGTGATCCGGTCCTCAACCGGGATGTACTTCTTCGTCTCCGGGTCGCGTCCGGCGCCGATGGATACGCCAATCAGGAACAGGTCGAGGAACTCCCGCCGTTCGAACACGTCCCAGCCCGCCCACGGCGACCCAGGGCCTAGTGGGTCTTCCCCCGGCTCAGACCACTCGGCGGGGATCTGCACCGTGCTCGCTGTCATCTCGTCCAGTTCTGCGAGTTGGGCAATGCACTGATCTTCGTAGGCCCGGTATTGCTCCATTGTGGCCCGCCAAGTGCCCAGCTCATCCCGGCCTCGATACAAGCCAGCCTTGCGGTCCGACTGAAGCTCAGCAATGGACTGCCTGACGTGCTCAAGATGCGCTGCTGTTTCCCGCCGCTCTTCCTGTACACCTGCCAAGTCCGTCTGAGCAGCGAACCGAAGAGCAGCAGCCGCAACCCATGCCCTGTCTTCGGCATCGTCCATATCGGCGTTTTCGAGCCGTGCCCATACGACTCGGGCCACGAAGTCATCTGCGATCTCGCGCTTGATGCTCAGTCCACCGTGCCCCTTCGGGTTGGAGCACATGTAATAGTCCTGCCCACCGTTGTTCTTGGTCTGCCCCATGGAACCTTCGCAGACGCCGCAGCGTGCAAAGCGCCACCCACTGAGCAACCTTGGCGTAGCCTCCCCACCCGGCTTCCTATTGGTCTTGCTGCGCTTCTTCCGACACTCTTGCAGTTCAAGCCATTTAGCCCCAGCAATGATGCCCCTGTGTGGCGTCAGCGGCGCGCCGGACTCATCACGGGCTACGGCGTTAACGTACGCCTTTCCTCGCTTCACTCGATCGCTGGCAAACCCACCGATGGCGGGATGGTTGAGAATCCAACGCACGGTCTGAGCGCGCCAGCGAATCGAGCTTTCCTCGCTGGAAACACGGCGCTTCTTGATAGATGCGAGTCGCTTCTCAGTGGCGCGGCGCTCTGCATTGCCGGGGGCGGGCACCCCTTCTGCCTCAAGTGTGGTGGCAATCTTGTTGTCTGAGATTCCGTCCCAGCTCATCGAAATCATGCGTTCCACGATTTCGACGTGCTCCGGGTTGTCTTCGTCGGGCTCAAGCACCGACACCACCAGGTTGCCGATCTTCTCGCGGACAGCGCGCATACCGTACGGCGCAGAGCTGGAATGCCGACCGCCCACGGCCTTGATCTCATCCTTGGCGCCGCGCAGGCGCTCTGCCTTGATGTCGCTGTCCTGCTTAGCCAGTGCAGCGATGAGAGCGAAGATGGCAACACCAATGGGGTTGGACGTGTCGAGGAACGGCTCAAGCACTGAGACGAACCGAACGCCGTATTTCTTGAACTCGCTGTCGATCTCAAGTGCGTCATGCGCACCCTTGCGGGTCAGCCGAGACAGTTCGTTGACCACCACCACATCAACTTCCCCACCACGTACGGCAGTCATCAGCTCCTCGAAGCCTGGGCGGACCGCTTTTGGATCCCAACCCGACCTACCGACGTCCTTGAAGGTATGAACGACCTCCCAACCTCTACTAGCTGCCAGCGCCTCGCCTGCGGACAACTGCGCCTCTGGGGACGCCTCGGATGAGTCAGGCCGTGCCTTGGACTGCCGGGCGTACACAGCCACTCGAACCGTGTCCAGCGCCTCACTACCCGGGAGGGCTACGAAGGGCGTCATGCGCTCTCACCTGCCGTTTTCATCGTGATCCGGTTGTAGTGGTTAGTTTCGCATGGAAGGCTTTCGTCAAGAACCTCGTCAAGGACAGCAGCGGACTCGCCTTCGACGACGGGCATCCGACGGCCTATTTCTGGGTGCATCTGCTGCTGGCGGTCGTCTCCTTCGTATGGGGGACGGCCATCGGGGGCATCGGGTTGCGCGGGCTGCGCGCACCGCGCCGGACGCCATGACGCACGGGTTCCGCATCGCCGTCGTCAGCGACATTCACCTCGGGCCGGTCCTCGGCCGGTGCTTCGCGCAGCGGGTCGTCGACACGATCAACGCGACCCAGCCCGATCTGATCGCGGTCGTCGGCGACCTGGTGGACGGCAGCGTCCCCGACCTGGGTCCGGCGGCGGCGCCGCTCGCGCAGCTCTCGGCCCGGCACGGGGCGTACTTCGTCACCGGCAACCACGAGTACTTCTCCGGCGCCGAACTGGGGGTCCCCCCAGGCCCTTAAGGCACTGGGCGAGGAGGTGCGCCGGCTCGGGCTGCGCCCGCTGGAGAACGCCCGCACCGAACTGCCCGGCTTTGACCTCGCCGGGGTCAATGACGTACGGGGCGAGAGCGAGGGCCAGGGCCCGGACTACGACAGAGCCCTCGGCGACCGCGACCCCGCACGCGCGTGTGTGCTCCTCGCCCACCAGCCCGTGCAGATCCATCAGGCCGTACACCATGGTGTCGACCTCCAGCTCTCCGGCCACACCCATGGCGGGCAGTTGTGGCCCGGCGGTCTGCTCGCGGCGGCGGCCAATCCGACGGTGGCGGGTCTGGAGCGCTACGGCGACACCCAGCTGTACGTCAGTCGTGGTGCGGGCGCGTGGGGGCCGCCCACCCGGGTGGGGGCGCCGTCGGACATCACGGTCGTACAACTGGCGTCCCGGCAGGCCTGAGCGCGGACGCCGGTGCCGCCGAGCCCTCATGAGCGCGGGTGAACCCATGGAAAAGCGCAGGTCATGACGGTGCGGACGAGGTGGCGGCAGCGCTCGGCCCGGCCGCTGTGAGCACCTTGTGAAACCGGGCGGTAATCGTCGCGAGGTAAGTTCTCGCACATCTCGCCCGATTGCTCTTCCCCCAGGTGAAACACGTGTGATTAGGTGAGCCGCGCCACGAAGGGGAAGTGGCCCATGTGCAAGGCCAGGGGTAGGGCCGCGGAAGGCCTGGGGAGGGCACCACCATGCGATCGGTTCGCATGCGGATTCTCGTGACGCTGCTCGTACTGGCGGTCGTGGGAGTAGGCGGCTGGCAACTGCTGCCGTCGCAAGGGGACAAGAACAAGTCCATCACGGTCGGTACCACGGACGCCGTCACATCGCTCGACCCGGCAGGCGCCTACGACGCCGGTTCCTCGGCCCTGTTCAGCAACCTCTTCCAGTCGCTGCTGACGTTCGAACCCGGCGGCGTACAGCCCGTGCCGGACGCGGCGCAGAGCTGCGCGTTCAAGGGCAGCGACCTGAAGACGTACCGGTGCACGCTGCGCGACGGGGTCGCCTTCCCGAGCGGGCGGGCGATGACGGCCGAGGACGTCAAGTACTCCTTCGACCGGGTCAAGAAGATCAACTCCGATGTCGGTCCGGCGTCGCTGTTCTCCACCCTGGACTCGGTGAGCGCCGACAGCGACACCACCGTCACCTTCCACCTGGCCTCGCCCGACGCCACCTTCCCGTTCAAGGTGGCCACCGGCGCCGGCGCGATCGTCGACAAGGACAAGTACCCGGCGGACAGCCTGCGCACCGGCTCCGGGGCCGACGGCACCGGCCCCTACAGGCTGACCGCGTACACGAAGGACCAGCGGGCCGTCCTCGCGCCGAACACGGACTACAAGGGCAACCAGAAGGGCCCCGGCAAGCCCATCGAACTGCGGTACTACGCCGACTCGCAGGCCCTCGACAAGGCGTGGCAGGGCAAACAGATCGACGTGGCCACCCGCACGCTGCCGCCGAACATCCTGTCCGGCCTCAACCCGAGCGACCCGAACCACCGCGTCACCGAGTCCGACAGCTCCGAGACCCGCAACCTGTACCTCAACACCCACGCGAACTCACCGCTGCACGATGCGCGCGTGCGCCAGGCCATGGCCTGGCTGGTCAATCGCGAGGAACTCGCCGCCACCGTGTACGAGGGCACCGTCGACCCGCTGTACTCGCTGATCCCGACCGGCCTGACCGGCCACACCACGTCGTTCTTCGACACCTACCCGAGGCAGAGCACCGAAAAGGCGAGGGAACTGCTCACCGAGGCCGGGGTGACCCTGCCGGTGCGCTTCACCTTCGGCTACGGCAAGGGCCGCGGCGCGGGCGCCGAGGAGTCCGCCGCGCTGAAGAAGCAGCTGGAGGCGGGCGGCCTGTTCAAGGTGGACGTCAAGGGGTACGAGTGGACCGACTTCCAAAAGCGCTGGGCCGCCGGGACGATGGACGCCTGGGCGGTCGGCTGGGTCGCCGACTACCCCGACCCGGACACCTTCGGCTCCCCGCTCGTCGGCACCGGCTCCACCATGAACACCGGCTACACCGACAAGGCGGTCGACGCCCTCATCCAGGACAGCCGGCAGTACGCCGACCGCAGCCGGGTCGCCCAGGACTTCCGCGACATACAGGCGCACATCGCCACCGACGTGCCACTGATCCCGCTGTGGCAGCGCAAGGAGTACGTGGTCAGCAGCGAGGACGTCGGCGGTGGCCAGTACCTCTCGGACGGCACCGGCGTGTTCCGGCTCTGGCAGCTGGACTGGATCTGAGCCTCACGGCGGTACGGGCGCCCGGGACGGCAGCGTGACCGTCACGGCCAGTCCCTGACCGGGGGCCGTCCGTACCGCCACCTTTCCGCCGTGCGCCCGCACCACGCCCTGCACGATCGCCATCCCCAGCCCGCTGCCCGCTCCGCCGCCCGCGCGGAAGAAGCGGTCGAAGACACGTGTCGCGTCCTCCTCGGCCAGCCCCGGACCCTCGTCCGCGACACACAGCCGCACCAGCCCGTCCGCCCGCTCCACCCCCAGCCGCACCGGCACATCGGCGGGCGTGTGCGTACGGACGTTGGCCACCAGGTTGCCCAGCACCTGGCGCAGGCCCGACTCGTCGGCGCACACCAGCACGGAGCCGTCCGCGGTCACGGTGACCGGACGGTCCGGCTGCTGGGCCCGCAGATCCTGCGCCGCGTCCCGCACCAGCCGGCTCACATCCACGTTCCGCAGGCGCAGCTCGGGCCGCTGGTCGAGGCGGGCCAGGGTGAGCAGTTCGTCGACCAGCCGCCCCATCCGGTCCACCTCGCCGTTCATCCGGTCCCAGGCCCGCTTGCGCTCTTCCGGCTCGCGCAGCATGCCCTTGTCGTACAGCTGGAGGTAGCCGCGTATCGCGGACAGCGGGGTGCGCAGCTCGTGCGAGGCGTCGGCGACGAAACGGCGCAGCTGGGCCGCGCTGCGCTCGCGCGTGTGATACGCCGACTCCACCTGGTGGAGCATGGAGTTGAGGGCGAGCCGCAGCTGCTCCACCTCCAGTGTGGTCTCCCGGCTGGAGGGCACCCGGCGGGCCAGGTCGCCCTCCGCGATCGCCGAGGACGTCTCCACCATGTCCTCCAGCGGCCGCATCCGGCGCCGCACATTGAACAGGGTCAGACAGGCCAGCAGCGCCAGCAGCAGCGTGCCCATGGCCAGGTCGAGCCTGAGCGCCTTGGCTATGCCCTTGTGCAGGGCGTCGGTCGAGTCGGCGACCAGGACGTAGTTGCCGTCGGCGAGCCGGACGCCGACCACCCGGTACGAGGCGTCGCGGACGGTGATCTCGCGCGGCTCGGGCAGGGCGGCGAGCGGGGCCGGGCCGCCGATCGCGTCGGCCAGCGCGCGCTGGCTCTCGGTGGGCGGGAACCCGGCGAGCGGCAGGACCCCGCCCCGGGCGTCGACGACCGCGAACAGCGAGTCCGGGCGGGGCGCGCTCATCGGCGGCCGCACAAACCGGTCCCGGACGATCGCCAGCGCGGCCAGCGAGTCGATCTGGCGCAGCGTCAGATCGGAATGGGCCAGCGACCGGCGGGACTTGTCCAGTTCGGCGTCGATCTGCTGGAGCAGATAGTGCCGCATGCCCATCAGGCTCACCGCGGTGGCCACGGCGATGCCGAGGGCCAGCAGCAGGACGTTGGCGAGGGTCAGCTTGCCGCGCAGGGAACGCATGCCACGGGCCCGGCGGCGCCTCGTGCCCAGCGGGCCGGGCCGGGTCCGCTGTGCCTCCCCGCTCCCCGAAAAGGCGCGGGAAAGGAGCCACTCGCGGCCGCGCCGCGCGAGGGCGGCCCGCCATGCTGCCGCCGCGGCCGGCCGCGGGCGCATCACGGCCCCTTCCGTGCGGCGCCCAGCCCGTATCCGACACCGCGCCGGGTGGTGATCACCGGCGGCCCCAGGGTGTCCAGCTTGCGGCGCAGATAGCTGATGTAGGTCTCGACGACCGTCGACTCGGCCGGGGCGTGCTCGTACTGCCAGACGTGCCGCAGGAGTTGCTCCTTGGGCACGATCCGGCCGCCGTTGCGCACCAGGAAACGCAGCAGCGCGTACTCGGTGGGGGTCAGCTCGACCGTGCGGCCCGCGCGGCGCACCGAGTACGTCGTCTCGTCCAGCTCCAGGTCGCCGTAGCGCAGCGGCGGGCGCTGCGGGATGACATCGGCGGGCCGGGTGCGGCGCAGCACCGCGCCGATCCGGGCGACCACCTCGTCGATGTTGAACGGCTTGGTGATGTAGTCGTCGCCGAAGCCGAGGGCGCCGACGATCTCCGCGGGCGAGTCCCGTGCGGTCAGGAAGACCAGCGCCAGATCGGGCCGCGCGGTGCGCAGTTCACGGCCCAGCGCGCGGCCGTCCCCGTCCGGCAGCATGACGTCGAGCAGGGCCGCGTCGGGCCGGGTGCGCCCGGCGGCGGCAAGCGCCTCGCGGACGGTGCCCGCGATCATCACCTCGAAACCGTGGTAGCGCAGGGCGATGGCGAGGACGTCCGCGATGCTCGGCTCGTCCTCCACGACCAGCACGGTGCCTGGAGCCGTCGTCATGGCCCCCAGTATCGGCGGGACCACTGACAGCCGGGCTCGTTCGCCCTTTGGAGTTCCTTGAGAGTCATGGGCGTGTCGTGTCCCCGCGCGGGTGCCCGCGCCAATCCTGTTGCCCAGGACCTGGGGGACCGACCGACCGAAACAGTGAAGGAGCCTTGAACGTGGCGGCATTGGCACGGTGGTGCTTTCGGCACCGGCTGGTGGTCCTGCTGTTGTGGGTGGGGGCGCTGTGCGGGCTGGGCTTTTCGGCCTCGACAGCGGGCACGGACTACGCGAATGTGTTCTCCCTCCCGGACACGGACTCCAAGCGCGCGTACGACCTGATGGAGAAGGCCTTCCCGGAGACGTCCGGTGACACCGACACGGTGGTGTGGAAGGCCGACACGGGCACGGTCCGGGACCAGGACGTACGGTCCCGGATCGAGCCCGCACTGGAGAAGATCGCCGGGATGGACGGCGTCGGAGCCGTCACCGGCCCCTACAGCGGGCAGCGGGGCGCCGCGCAGATCAGCCGCGACGGACGGATCGCGTACGCGCAGATCACCTTCACCGACGCCGCCCAGTCCGTGCCCAAGGAGCTGGTGCAGGACGTCGTCGACACCGCGCGGGGCGCGCAACGCGACGGACTTGAGGTCGAGTTGGGCGGGCAGGCGATCCAGCGGGTGCAGGAGCCGCCGACCGGTCTCGCCGAGCTGGTCGGGCTGGTCGCCGCGGCCGTGGTGCTCTTCCTGGCCTTCGGCTCGCTCTTCGGGATGCTGCTGCCCATCGGCGTCGCCGTCTTCGGCGTCGGCACCGGCCTGTTCTCCACCCAGCTGATCAGCCACGTCACCGACGTCCCCGACCTGGCCCCGCTCCTTGCGACCCTGATCGGGCTGGGCGTCGGCATCGACTACGCGCTGTTCATCGTCACCCGGCACCGGCGCGGCGTCCTGCGCGGCACCGACCCCGAGGAGTCCGCGGTCACCGCCCTCAACACCTCGGGCCGCGCGGTGCTGTTCGCGGGCGGCACGGTGTGCATCGCGCTCGCGGGCATGCTGGTGACCAACCTGCGCTTCCTGGACGGCGTGGTGATCGGCACGTCGCTGACGGTCGTGCTGAGCGTGCTCGCCGCGACGACACTGCTGCCGGCGTTCCTCGGCTTCCTCGGCCCGCGGGTGCTCAGCCGCCGCCAGCGCCGCCGCCTCGCCGAGCGCGGGCCCGAGCCGGAGCGGGCCGGCGGGCTCGCCGCCCGCTGGTCGGGCGGGGTGCAGCGGCGCCCCCGTAGGGTCGCCGCGCTCGCGGTGGTCGTCATGGCCGTCCTCGCCCTGCCCGTGCTGTCGCTGCGGCTCGGCGCCACCGACCAGGGCAACGACGAGGCGTCGACGACGACCAGGAAGGCGTACGACCTGCTCGCGCAGGGCTTCGGCCCGGGCTTCAACGGGCCCCTCCAGGTGGTCGCCTCAGCCGGTGACACCAAGGCCCTGGTCGAGGGCATCGAGGCGACCTCGGGGGTGGCCCGGGCGGTGGCACTGCCGCCCGCGCGGGGCGTCACCGTCATCCAGGTCGTGCCGACCACCTCACCGCAGTCGAAGGAGACGGACGACCTCATCGACACCCTGCGGGACCGGGTGATCCCGGAGGCGGGCGCGCAGGCCCATGTCGGCGGGGTCACCGCGGTGTCCAAGGACTTCGCGTCGGTCACCGGCGACCGGCTGCCGTACTTCATCGCGACCATCATCGGCCTGGGCTTCCTGCTGCTGCTGATCGCCTTCCGCTCCCTGGTGGTGCCGCTGACGGCCGCGGTGATGAACCTGATCGCGGCGGCGGCCTCCTTCGGCGTCCTGGTCGCGGTCTTCCAGTGGGGCTGGGGCCTGAACCTGCTGGGCCTCGGCAAGGAGGGCCCGATCAACGCATTCCTGCCGGTCATCATGCTGTCCCTGCTGTTCGGCCTGTCCATGGACTACCAGGTGTTCCTGGTCAGCCGGATGCACGAGGAATGGGTGCACACCAGGGACAACGCGCGCGCGGTGCGCGTCGGCCTGGCCGAGACCAGCCGGGTGATCAACTCGGCGGCGCTCATCATGGTGTGCGTGTTCCTGGCGTTCGTGCTCAGCGGCGACTCGGGGGCGGCGATGGCGGGTGTGGGGCTCGCCGCCGCGGTGGCCCTGGACGCGTTCATCCTGCGGACGGCCCTGGTTCCCGCGGTGATGCATCTGCTGGGCCGGTCGAACTGGTGGCTGCCGCAGTGGCTGGACAAGCGGCTGCCGCATCTGG
Source organism: Streptomyces sp. NPDC001508 (assembly GCF_040298665.1). Lineage (NCBI taxonomy): Bacteria > Bacillati > Actinomycetota > Actinomycetes > Kitasatosporales > Streptomycetaceae > Streptomyces > Streptomyces sp. NPDC001508. The sequence goes on along the minus strand of NZ_JBEPAP010000091.1, from coordinate 18,180 downwards.
CGGTGGAGCCGGCCGACGCCGGGCCGCCGGCCGCCGGGCCGTCCGCGGCCGACGGCCCGGCGTCGGTCGTGCACGGCTTCATCCGCTCCGTCGACGGCGACCCGGTGCAGGGCGCGACCGTGACGCTGATGTCCAAGGGCGGCCGCCAGCTCGACCGTGTCGACTCCCTGGCCGACGGCTCGTACATCGTGGCGGTCCCCGGTCCCGGCACCTACCTCCTCGCGGCGACCTCCGCCTCGTACGGCACCCGCGCACGGCATGTCGTCGTCGACGGCGGCCCGCTCGTGTACGACGTGGACCTGGCGGACGACGAGGTGGACGCGGTCAGCTGAGCACCGCCCCCGGCCCGGCCCCGCGCACGGAGCCCGAACCCTGAGGGTCCGGTCTTCACCCGGGGCCGGGCAGCGACCCGGCCGCGGGCGGCGCCCGTCCTCAGGTCCTTCGGGCTCAGGCCCGGCGGGCGAGTTCCGGCCGCTTCGTGTAGTCCGTGAACCCGAGGACGTTCCCCCATGGATCGGCGAACTCGACGGTCCAGCCGGTGGCCACGGCGAACGGCTCGTCGAGCGTCCCGATCCCGGCGTCGGCGAGCGCGCGCGCCGCCACGCGCGCGTTCGGCACCTCCAGCCAGATCCGTGGCGAGGGCCACGGCGGCGGCCGGTGACCGAACCCCTCCTCGGCCCGCAGCAGGATCCCGGGCGTCTCGCCGCCGACGTTCAGCAGCGCGATCCCGCCCTCGTCGAACCGGAACCCGACGGCGAACCCGGCCCGCTCGTAGAACCCGACGGCCTCGCCGAGATCCCCGACGGGCACCAGCACATTGTCAAAACCAAGCAGCTCGTACGACTCTTCGTCTGACATGTCGTCAGATTAGCGACCCCGGATCCGACACCCGCGGGGACCGGCCCGGGGGCCCGCGCCCTGATCACTCGATGAGGTGAGGCGGCCGGTGTTCCGCCTGGGCGGTCCGAACGAACAGGCGAGACTTCGGCGCATGGAGGCACCCACGAGCGAAGCGTCCGAGACGGAGACGGAGGCCGAGCGGATCACCCGCCGGCCGATCCCGCCCGCCGAGGGCTGGACCGCCGACGACCTCGACCGAATCCCCGACCTCCCGCGGTACACGGAATTGCTCGACGGCAGCCTCGTCTTCAGGAGCCCGCAGACCAGGTTCCACAGCCGTACCATCCGCCTCCTGGACAACGCGCTTCTGAGGCAGGCGCCGGATCACCTCGATGTCCTGCGGCAGATGACCGTCCGACTGGACCGGAAGAACCGACCGGAGCCTGACGTCCTGGTGTTCCCGATCGAGGCGAACACCGGCCATGATCAGACCTGGTACGACCGGGCGGACATCGTCCTCGCCGTCGAAGTCGTCTCCCCCGACTCCCGCGAACGCGACCGCGAGGTCAAGCCGCGTAAGTACGCGCAGGCCGAAGTCCGGCACTTCTGGCGGGTCGAGCAGGACGACGACAAGGGGCTCCCCGTCGTCCACGTCTACGAACTCGACTCCGCCACCGGCTCCTACGCCCTCAGCGGGATCTACCACGACCGCCTCAAGCTCACCGTGCCCTTCGACATCGAGATCGACCTGACGGCGATCGACCGGCGCCCCGGCGAGTCACATGGCGCTCAGTGAGCGGGCGTAGTTGATCTGGGCCATGACCGCCGCGAAGGCGTCAGGGCCGTACGCCGGGAGCATCGTCGAGTGGTGCCGGCCCGCGCTCGTCACGGTGACCTGGATGTACCCCGTCGTCTGCTTCTCCTTCATCAGCAGGAACAGCAGGCCGAGGAAGCAGAAGATGAAAAAGATCACCGCCAGCACGATGGCATGGGTCGGCATCTTCTCCTCGGTGCGTGACATGTCGGTGGCGTTCCACACCGCGCCCCGCAACGGAAGCGTTCCGGACGGGGTGATGATCTGGTCGCCCATCACGGTGATGTCCCCGAGGGTCAGGGCCGGGGCCCCTCCCGTGGCGGGGGGCTGCCCCGTCTGCGGGGGGAATCCGTACCCGGGCGTGATGCCGGGGGAGCCGTGACCCTGGGGCCCGCCGGGATAGCCGTACCCCTGCGCCGGACCGGGATAGCCGTACCCCGGCGCACCCGGCGCACCCGGCGCACCCGGCGCACCCGGCGCACCCGGCGGCGGTTGCGCCGGGTCCCACTGGTAGTCCCCGTCACCTTGCCGGCCGGACTCGCTCATGTTCTCGTCCCCCTCTTCGCCCGTCCCTGACGGACGTTCATCCTGCCAGTTACGGACGCCGATGCCGAATCCCCTGTGGGGTGCGGGCAAGCCGAAGGCCCCGTCCCGGTGCGGAACCGGATTACGGGGCCCTTGGCCTACGGCGCACACCAGGCCGGCGCAGACCGGGTCAGAAGCGGCGCGTGATCAGCGCTCGCTTCACCTCCTGGATCGCCTTCGTCACCTCGATACCGCGCGGGCAGGCGTCCGTGCAGTTGAAGGTGGTGCGGCAACGCCAGACGCCGTCACGGTCGTTGAGGATCTCCAGCCGCTGCTCGCCGGCCTCGTCACGCGAGTCGAAGATGAAGCGGTGCGCGTTGACGATCGCCGCCGGGCCGAAGTACTGGCCGTCGTTCCAGAACACCGGGCAGGAGGACGTGCACGCGGCGCACAGGATGCACTTCGTGGTGTCGTCGAAGCGGGCGCGGTCCTCGGCCGACTGCAGCCGCTCGCGCGTCGGCTCGTTCGTGTCCTTCGTCACGAGGAAGGGCATGACGTCCCGGTACGCCTGGAAGAACGGCTCCATGTCCACGACCAGGTCCTTGAGGACCGTGAGGCCCTTGATGGGCTCGACCGTGATCGGCTTCTCGGGGTTGATGTCCTTGATCAGCGTCTTGCAGGCGAGACGGTTCCTGCCGTTGATCCGCATCGCGTCCGAGCCGCAGATGCCGTGGGCGCAGGAGCGGCGGAAGGTGAGCGTGCCGTCCACGTCCCACTTGATCTTGTGGAGACCGTCGAGGACCCGCTCCTTCGGGTCGATCTCCAGCTGGAAGTCCTCCCATGTGGGCTCCGCCGAGACCTCCGGGTTGAAGCGGCGGATGCGGAAGGTGACCGTGATGTAGGGAGAGGACGCGGCCTCCGCCTCCACCTTGTCCAGAACAGGGGTTGCCATCAGTACTTACGCTCCATCGGCTGGTAGCGGGTCTGGACGACCGGCTTGTAGTCGAGACGGACGGACTCGGTGCCGTCGTCGCCCACCTCGCGGTACGCCATGGTGTGGCGCATGAAGTTGACGTCGTCGCGGTTCGGGTAGTCCTCGCGGTAGTGACCGCCGCGGGACTCCTTGCGGGCCAGCGCGGACACCGCCATGACCTCGGCGAGGTCCAGCAGATTGCCCAGCTCGACGGCCTCCAGCAGGTCCGTGTTGAACCGCTTGCCCTTGTCCTGGATCGCCACGTTCTTGTAGCGCTCGCGCAGCTCCGCGATCTTCTCGACCGCCGTCTTGATGGTCTGCTCGGTGCGGAACACCATGACGTTGGCGTCCATGGTCTCCTGCAGCTCGCGGCGCAGGGTCGCCACCCGCTCGGTGCCCGTGGACGTGCGCAGCCGCTCGATCTGCTCGATGACGACGGACTCCGGGTTCTCCGGCAGCTCGACGAACTCCGCCCGCCGGCTGTACTCCGCCGCCGCGATGCCCGCCCGGCGGCCGAACACGTTGATGTCCAGCAGGGAGTTGGTGCCCAGGCGGTTGGCGCCGTGCACCGACACACAGGCCACCTCGCCGGCCGCGTACAGACCCGGCACGACGGTGGTGTTGTCCGCCAGGACCTCGCCCTCGACGTTCGTCGGGATGCCGCCCATCGCGTAGTGCGCGGTCGGCTGGATCGGGATCGGGTCGGTGTACGGCTCGATGCCCAGGTAGGTGCGGGCGAACTCGGTGATGTCGGGCAGCTTGGCGTCCAGCTGCTCCGGCGGCAGGTGCGTCAGGTCCAGGTAGACGTGGTCGCCCTCGGGACCGCAGCCGCGGCCCTCGCGGATCTCCGTGTAGATGGAGCGGGAGACGACGTCACGGGAGGCCAGGTCCTTCATCACCGGCGCGTACTTCTCCATGAAGCGCTCGCCGTCCTTGTTGCGCAGGATGCCGCCCTCACCGCGGGCGCCCTCGGTGAGCAGGATGCCCATGCGCCAGATGCCGGTCGGGTGGAACTGGAAGAACTCCATGTCCTCCAGCGGCAGACCGCGCCGGTAGACCGCCGCCTGGCCGTCACCGGTCAGGGTGTGCGCGTTCGACGTCACCTTGAAGAACTTGCCGCAGCCGCCGGACGCGTAGATCACGGCCTTCGCCTGGAAGATGTGGATCTCGCCGGTCGCCAGCTCGTAGGCGACCACGCCGGCCGACCTCTTGATGCCGTCGACCTCGGTGATCAGCTGGTCCAGGACATAGAACTCGTTGAAGAACTCCACGCCCTCCTTGACGCAGTTCTGGTACAGCGTCTGGAGGATCATGTGGCCGGTGCGGTCGGCCGCGTAGCAGGACCGGCGGACCGGGGCCTCGCCGTGGTTGCGGGAGTGACCGCCGAAGCGGCGCTGGTCGATGGTGCCGTTCGGGGTGCGGTTGAACGGCAGGCCCATCTTCTCCAGGTCGAGGACGGAGTCGATGGCCTCCTTCGCCAGGATCTCCGCGGCGTCCTGGTCGACGAGGTAGTCACCGCCCTTGACCGTGTCGAAGGTGTGCCACTCCCAGTTGTCCTCCTCCACGTTGGCGAGCGCGGCGGCCATGCCGCCCTGCGCGGCGCCCGTGTGGGAGCGGGTGGGGTAGAGCTTGGTCAGGACCGCGGTGCGGCTGAGCTTCGTCGCCTCGATGGCCGCGCGCATACCAGCGCCGCCGGCGCCGACGATGACGGTGTCGTACTTGTGGATCTTCATCAGTGGATTACCTCGGTCCCGGGCCTAGCGGATGTTCGGGTCGAAGGTGAAGATCACCAGCGTGCCCAGCAGGATGGTGAACACCGTGGCGGTGTAGAGCAGGCCCTTGAGCCACAGCCGGGTGTTCGCGCGCTCCGCGTAGTCGTTGATGATCGTGCGCAGGCCGTTCGCGCCGTGCAGCATCGCGAGCCACAGCATGGCGAGGTCCCAGACCTGCCAGAACGGGTTGGCCCAGCGGCCGGCCACGAAGGCGAAACCGATCTTGGAGACGCCGCCGTCCAGGAACAGCTGGATCAGCAGGTGGCCTAGGACCAGGACGACCAGCACGATGCCGGACAGGCGCATGAACAGCCAGGCGGCCATCTCGAAGTTGCCCCGGGTGCTGCTCGGGGTCTTCTTGGTGCGCCGGCGCGGCGCCTCGATGAGCGGCGCGGGGTTGTCGACGCCGTACAGGGCCTCGCCCTCGACGGGCCCGATCCCGGAAGCGGTGGTTTCAGTGGTGGACATCGGCGTCAGCTCCCGAACAGGACACGAGCGGCGTGGCCGAGGACCGGGTAGATCGAGCCGGCCATCAGGACGACCCAGACGCCGACGACGGTCCACAGCATCTGCTTCTGGTAGCGCGGGCCCTTCGACCAGAAGTCGACGGCGATGACGCGCAGGCCGTTGAGCGCGTGGAAGAGGATGGCGGCGACGAGGCCGTACTCCAGCAGCGCGACGATCGGCGTCTTGTACGTGGCTACGACCTTGTCGTAGTCCTCGGGGGAGACACGCACGAGAGCGGTGTCCAGCACGTGAACGAACAGGAAGAAGAAGATGAGGACGCCGGTGACTCGATGAGCCACCCAGGACCACATTCCTTCCCGGCCGCGGTACAGCGTTCCAGCCGGCACGGAAGAACCCTCCGGGAGCGGGGACTGAGGGCCGCGCCGGCTTCGGTGTCGGTCGGGCCCGGCCGGGTACGGTCCACCGGCCCCCAGCATCGTAGCGGGGTGCCTGCGGCGCCCAGCGGGGGGTCTTGACTGTGTGATCAAACTGGCACCGGACGGATGAGCTGGGCCGGGCGGCCAGGGGGTGGCGGGGTACTGGCGGTGCCGGGTGCGGGTCGGCCGTGGCTAGTGCTGCGACCGGAAAGGTTCACCGGCTCGCGACGCCCGGCACGGCACTCCCCCAGCCTTCGGCCGGGAGGTGCCCCCACGCCGCGTTGTCGCATCACCCGAGTACATCCAGTACGTGGGAGATGCTCCGCCTTGCGATGCACCGCACCGGACGCCGCGAGCTTTCCGGCAAACCTTTCCGGCCACAGCACTAGCTAGGCGCCTCCCGCGTCCCTTCGGGGCGCAGCCAGATTATCGCGGGCTGTTCGGCGGCCAGGGGGGCGGGGGCTGGGCTGTGGCGCCGGGTGCGGGTTCGGTGTGGCTGGGCGCGCAGTTCCTCGTGCCCCTTCCGGGCTCGTTGTTGCTCAGGTGGGTGGTCAGGCGCGCTCTTGCCAGGCGGCGGAGTTCGTCCGCTGTTACCGCGCGTTCCTCGTCGGGGTCGTTGGTGAGGCGGGAGCGGATGCCTTCGAGGGTGCGGTCCAGGGCCTCTTCGGGTGGGGTGCCGCCGAGGTGGATGACGAACACGTGGCCGAAGCGGGCCTCGTAGGCGGCGTGCGCGGCGCTGAGGGCCGTATGGGCCGCGGAGTACGTGTCCTTCGGCAGGGGCGGCAGGGTCTCGCCGGCCAGGGCCTCGGCCAGCTCGGTCGGGGTCAGGTCGTACGCCGCCTCGTCCGCCGCGGCCAGCAGCGCGTCCAGGTCGGGGTAGGGGCGGTGGGCGGCGACGCGCTGGGCCCAGCGCGGGCTGTGCAGACAGGCGAGGAGTGCCTCGCGGGCCTCGTCGGCGGTCGCGGCGTTGAATCCCGCCAGTCGGCCGGGGACGGGCGGGACGTGGGTCTGCTCGGGGAGCGCCGGTATGGTCACTCGGTCCAAGGACCCGGACGGGTACGGGAGACGGTGCGCAGGCAGCGTGGGTCCTCGCGTCACATATGGGGCGGCAGCGGATGCTGTGAGAGATGCGCCGTCACGTTATCGAGCATGGTCACGACGTGTCCGACGGACGCCCGAATTTCACCCGAACGGCAGAGTTTCAGAACCCTTCGTGGACGCACGGCTTCGGCGTTGGCCTTAGCTTGGCGGTGTGAGTCAGCACAGGCGCCGCACGTCGGCACAACAGATCAGGCGGCGGCGCGCGACGGTCGGCGGCGCGTTCGTCTGCACGGTCGCCCTCGGTGTCGGACTGGGCGTGTGGGCCGCCGCGGACGGCGGCGGAGCGCGGCCGACCGCGACCGCGCGGCAGTCCACGGGCCACACCGCGGCGGGCCCGGCCCCCGGTTCGACGCGCCCGAGCACGGCGAGCCCGTCGCCCAGCCGTACCTACCCGCTGTCCCAGACGCCCCGCACCATCCCCGCCGTGCGCTCGCACACCCCCGAGCGCGGCCCCGGCTGGCGCCCGGCCGGCGGCGGGCGGGTCGTGGTGGGCGCCCCGGCCCTGGCCGACGAGGGCCGGCTGACAGCCGGTGAGCTGGGCCTCGCCTACGCGGGCGAGCAGCGCGACCGGCGCGCCGGTGACCTGCGGCTGGAGCTGAGCGGCGACAAGGCAGCGAACCCCGAGTCGTACACCATGACCGTGCGCGGCGGCGCCGTGACCATCAGCGGGCCCGCCGACACCGGCGTCTTCTACGGCACCCGCACCCTCAAGCAGGAGGTGCACGGCGGCGGCACCGCCCCGGAGGGCGTCGTGCGCGACGAGCCCGCCAAGCCGCGGCGCGGCTTCATGCTGGACATAGCGCGCAAGCCGTACAGCGAGTCCTGGATAGAGGACCGGATCCGCGAGCTGGCGGACCTGAAGTTCAACGAGCTGGGCCTGCACTTCTCCGACGACCAGGGGTTCCGTATCGAGTCCAGGACCCATCCCGAGATCGTCTCCAAGGACCATCTCACTCAGGCACAGGTCAAGCGGATCGTCGACCTCGCGGCCGGCCGGCACATCGCCGTCGTTCCCGAGATCGACTCGCCCGGACACCTCGGCGCGGTCATCGCCGCCCACCCCGATCTCCAGCTGCGCAACGCGCAGGGCGTCGCCACGCGCGGTGCCGTCGACATCTCCAAGCCCGCGGCGGCACGCGTCGTCGACGACCTGCTGGGCGAGTTCACCGGTGTGTTCCCGGGCTCGTACTGGCACCTGGGCGGCGACGAGTACCGCGCGCTCGCGGTCTCCGATCCGGCCGCCTCCTACCCGCAGCTGGCCGCCGCCGCCCACAAGGCGTACGGCTCCGGCGGCACCGTCGCCGACCTGGCGACCGGCTGGCTCAACGCCCGCGCCGACACCGTCCGCGCCCAGGCCCGCACGATGCGGGCCTGGAACGACGGCTTCTACCGGGGGACCTCCGTACAGCCCGCCAAGGACCTGGAGGTCGCCTACTGGACGGGCAAGGAGATCGGCGCCCGGCCACCGGCCGCGTACCTGGGCGAGGGACGCAAGGTCATCAACTACAACGACGAGTTCCTGTACTACGTCCTCGGTCAGCCGCAGACCTTCGTCTACCCCACCGGGCAGCGGATCTACGAACAGTGGGACCCGCGGGTGCTGCGCGGCACCACGGCCGTGCCCGCCCGCTACGACGGGCAGATCCTCGGCGGCTCCTTCGCCGTCTGGGGCGACGTGCCGAACGCCCAGACCCAGGATCAGGTGGCGGCCGGGATCCGGATGCCGCTGCGGGCCACCGTGCAGAAGCTGTGGGATCCGGGCCCCGCGGCCCTGCCCTGGGCCGACTTCGAGAAGCTGGCCGACCGGCTGGGCTGACCCGCGCCCCGGGCGTCCGTTTGCGGATACGGCTGCGAACTCCCGTACGTCTGTGGTGTATTCACCCAAAGGTGTATTCGCCCGGAGCCGAACAGTCAGGGGGGACGGACATGGGCTACTGGGGGTATTTCGTCGTGGGCCGGGCCGCGCGACCGCTCGCCGAACTGGACGCGCTGGCCGGTGCCGAGGGCCTGACCCGGCGGGCGGCCGGACCCGAGGGGTGGCAGGTGTGGGAGTACCCGGGACCCGAGGGCGAGATCGGGAGCATGAACGCCCTCGCCGAGCAGACCGGCGCGCCCGCGCTGTTCGGCTATGTGATGGACGGCGCCTGCGCGGTCGTCGAGGCGGCGGCGCCGGACAGCGGCGGCTGGACCACATGTCTGGCCCGCACCGCGATGGCCGCCCGGCTCGGCGCCGACCGGCAGGGCCTGACCCTGGAGGACTACTTCCTCGACCCCCGCGACGCCGCCGAACGCGCGGTCGCCTGGGCCGCCGAGGCCGGGCGCACGGTCACCGCGGACGCGGTGTTCGACGTGCTGATGGCCGACCCCGGCGACATGGCCGAAGAACTGCTCTTCCGTCTGCTCGACCTGCTGGGCGCGCCGGCCCTGTGAGACTCCGGCGTCCTTCCGCGCAGTAAAGGGAGGTACGGGCTCCGTATCGGTCAGCGTCCTGGAACTGCTCGCCGAGCACGGGGACGGGGACGGGGCGGGCGGGCCGGTGCTGTGACGGTCGTGGGGGGGGGAGGAGGAGGGGCGGTCCTGCGCAGGTCCGGATCCGGCCCGGATCCGAGTGACGAAAGACACGCCGCTCTCGCTCTTGAGTATGTGACAGCGCATCAGGTGACAGCACAGCAGCAGACCAGGCCGCAGGCCGCGACCAAGCCCGTGCGATGGGCGGCGGACGTCGTGGCGACGATGCGCGAGGGCGCGCGGGTACGGCTCGACTACTCGGCGCAGAGCCTGTGGCGGGTGGACCGGATGATCGACGACATACGCCGCGAGGGTGCGCCGTACGCCGCCGTGCAGGACGTACTGCGCGGCTTCGGTGCCTACACCGGCGAGGTGATCGTCCGGCAGACCGGCGCGGAGTGGTGGGCGAGCGGCGGCGACCTCTGGATCCGTACGCCCGACGGCCGGCTGTGGGATCCCGTCGACGAGGCGCGGCGCTGCTTCACCGGGCACGGCTCGCTGCGGCTGCTGTGCCGGGACGCGACGGTGTCGGGGCCCTGACCTGCGCCCCGGACGCGGCCCGCGCGGCCCGCGCGGACGCCCGGCGGGGCGCCCGCGGCGGCCGGGCGCGGCCGTGCCCTGTGACACATCTGTGCACCGCGGCGCTGATCATCATGGGATGCGGCTCGCCGTGTCACACGATGCCGATGCGCTGCGCGGACGAGCAGCGGCACGAGCACGAGCACGGGCACGGCTCGTACGGACGAGGACGGTTCTTGGGCCAGGGAGGGGAACGCCGCCGCCTTCAGGCGTACGACGGCGAGCTGGGCGCGGCCGTCGCGCGGGCCAAGGACGGCGACGAGACCGCCTTCGCCGCGGCCTACCGGATGGTGCAGCCGGGCCTGCTCGGCTATCTCCGCGGCCTCGTCGGCGACGACGCGGAGGACGTGGCCTCCGACGCCTGGCTGGAGATCGCCCGGGACCTGGGCCGGTTCAAGGGCGACGGCGCCGGGTTCCGCGGCTGGACCGCGACCATCGCCCGGCACCGGGCCCTCGACCATCTGCGCAGACAGCGGGTGCGGCCCCGGGCCACGGGACTGGAACAGGACGTACTGGAACTGCCAGGGCCGCACAGCACGCACGAGCAGGCGCTGGAGTTCCTCTCCACCGAACGCGCCCTCGCCCTGGTCCGGGGGCTGCCGCGCGACCAGGCCGAGGCGGTGCTGCTGCGGGTCGTCGTCGGTCTCGACGGCCCCGCCGCCGCGCGCGTCCTCGGCAAGCGCCCCGGCGCGGTGCGCACGGCCGCGTACCGCGGGCTGAAACGTCTCGCCCGGCAACTGGGCGGCCGGTCGCCGGCGGACGGCGGTGCGCACGACGGTGTGACGGAAGAGGGCCCCGGCACGCTGGGGGATGCGACATGAACGGCGGCCGGGCGCGGCACGTACGGAGTCGGCGGGGCCGGCGCACCGAGCAGAGCCCGGCGGCCCCGCGGCGTGCCGGAGCGGAATGCTCCGGCGTACCGGGAGTACCGGGAGTACCGGGAGTACCGGGAGTACCGGGAGTACCGGGAGTACCGGGAGTACCGGGAGTACCGGGAGTACCGGGAGGATCGAGCGGATCGGGTGGACCGGGCGTACCGGGCCAGGACGGGGAACGGACATGGGTGAACGGCACAGCGACGACGGGCCGCCCGGCCGTCGGCGCGCGCGCCCCGTCGGCGCCGTGCCCGGCCCGCGGTCGGCCGATCAGGACCCGGCGCTTGAGGAGCGGTTCGGCACGGCGCTCCGGCCGGGCGGCGCCGGCCTCGGCCCGGAGGCCGAGCGGCGGGCCGTGGCCGCGTTCCGCGTCGCGCGGGACACCGGGGCGCACCGGGCGCGGACCCGGTGCCGGGACGACTGGCGGCCGGGCGCGTCGCGGCGCGCCCGGTTCTCGGTGAAGGCAACGCTGTCCGTGTTCCTCGCGAGCGTCACGCTGGGCGGCCTCGCCGTCGCGGCGATCGCCTCGGCCGGGTCCCCGGCGTACGACGGCGAGCCCGGCCGCCGCACCCCGCACCCGACGACGGAGCCCCATGAACGCCCGGCTTCCCGACCGGCCCCGCCCGCCCCCCGGCCCGCCACGAGCCCCGGCGCCACGAGGCCCGCACCCGTGAGCCCCGCTCCCACAGGCCCGGCGGCCTCCGGGTCCGCGGCGGCCCGCACCCGCCCGGACCGCCCGGCCACGGCCACGGACACCCTCGCCCACTGCCGTGCGTACGAGCAGGTCGAGGGCCGGGGCAAGGCGCTGGACGCGACGGCCTGGCAGCGGCTCGTCGCGGCCGCGGGCGGAGCGGACAAGGTGGCCGCGTACTGCGCCGCGCAGCCACCCCCGCCGACCGAAAAGCCCGCCCCGCCCAAATAACCCCGCCCCCCTGGAATCCACCGGCTGCATCCGGCGGGAACAGGACACCCCTCCGCTCCAGGCACCCGCGACGGATCAGCCATCGACCCGTACCGGCACCTCGTGGTACGGCACCGAGTCCAGCAGATGGGCGATCATGTTCAGCCGCGCCCGGCGCTTGTCGTCGCTCTCGACGACGTACCACGGCGCCTCGCAGATGTCGGTGTGCACCAGCATCTCGTCCTTCGCCCGCAAGTACGCCTCCCAGCGGGTGATCGACTCCAGCGGCCTTCACCGGCCGGACGGGCGCTGTGGTGCCGCGGTCCTGCGTCGGTCGGGCATCAGCGCCACCGCGGAGATGAGTCCGCCGACGGCGATGATGAGGGCGCCGCTGATGACGGAGCCGGTGTCGGTGGGTACATGACGTTTCTCGCGGGTGGCGATATCCGCGCAGTCGCCGGTGCGACCCTGCCCGCCGATCTCGTAGCAGGTGTCCCTGGGACGCACCACTCCGCCGCCGAAGACCAGGACCTCCTTCTCGCCACCGATGTTCATCACGATGATCGCCCCGCCGAGGAGCAGGCCGATGAGGGAGCTGGCGACGGCCGACTTCCAAGCGCGCCGCCCATGCCCCGTGTCCGCCGAAGGCGGGGGCGGTGTGGGTCGCGGCGGCTGGTAGGTGCCGAGCCAGACGCGGACGTCGCGTCTGCCGCAGAGCAGCGTCACCGTCAGCGAGGCAGCGAGCATCGCGCCGTAGCCGGCCATCCGCTTCCACCACTCGGCTGCGGGTGTGTCGGTGTCGAACGCCCCATTGCACAAGGCGAGTGCGCACAGGCCGGAGAAGGTCCCGGTCAGTGCTCGGATCCCCTCGGCCGATCGAGGTGAGCGGAACAGCAGCAGGGCACGGCCGTTGCGGGCGATGGCCCATCCCGCGGCGATCAGAAGGACCAGGATGAATCCGCCGAGGACGGCACCGAGCATCCGGTTCTCCCCGGGGCGCGCGTCGGCCGCCCACAGGATCAGCGCGAGCATGCCGAAACCGCTGGCTCCCGCGAGGACGATCCCGTAGATCATCCCGGCCATGCCGGCCGCGGTGGCGGCGCGGGGCCGTGGCAGAAGGTTCGGGGTCGGTGATGTCGTCATGGGGTGTGAGTGTGCCCGACAGCCAAAGATTTCTAAAGATACTTTCTAGAAAAAATCTATTGAACTGTGTGGTGGTTCCGTGCCTAGACTGGTGGCCATGGTGAAGCAGCAACGGGGTCAGGCCACGGTCGACCAGCTTCTGGCGGCCGCCTTGCAGGTGTACGCCGATGAGGGGCAGCAAGGCTTCACCGTGACGGCCGTCGTGAAGGCCAGCGGTGTCAGCCTGGGCAGTCTGTACCACCACTTCGGCAGCTTCGACGGTCTGGCTGTCGCTTTGTACATCCGCTGCATGGAGCGCCTCTTCGCGTCTCTCGCCGACGCTTTGGAACGGTCGCGCACCGCCCGAAGCGGCCTGCGCCGTCTCGTCGACGCGTACTTCCGCTTCACTCGGGAGCATCGGGACGCCGCCCTGTTCCTGCACGGTTCCGTCTATGCGGGCTACATCGGCAAGCACGCGCAACGGATCCAGACGGCGAAGGAGACCCAGACGGCGCCGATGGTCCGATGGCTGGGCGAACGCATGAGGCGAGGCGAGATCGCGCCGCTTTCGCCCGCGGTGGTCGAGATCATCGTGATGGGCCCCATCACGGAGGCCGCCCGCCGCTGGCTGTCGAGCACCTACACCCTGGATCTCGCCGAAATCCAACGGGACCTGCCCGACGTCATCTGGCGTAGCCTCGCCCCCGACACCTCGGCCGGAAATACGTCCGTCGTCAGCCAGTCCAGCGGCTCAGCGTGAACGCCAACGGCCAGGCCGTCTTCGTGGGTGAGCGAAGTGCCTGGAGATCTTTGCCGGGCTGCTCTGGCTGTCCGGGTTCGACAACAACTGCCTTGACGGATAAGGGAATCGGGGGAGAGCGATGCACGGGAACGACGGGCCGCGCCGAGCGGGGCGGCGGAGCAGGGCAGCGGCGCTCTGTGTGACGGCGGTGGCGGGTGCGACGCTGCTGACCGGATGCAGTGAGGACTCGCCTCCGCCGTCGGTCGAGTTCGGCTCGGCCAGGCCCGCGGGGGACAGGCTCGGTATCCAGGCACCGCCGAACGCCTCGGTGCGGCTGAGTCAGTGGCCCGACGGCTGCAAACTGCTGACGAACGGAGAGATCCAGGCCTTTCTGCCGCAGGCGAAATCCTTCGAGCGCGAGCCGGTCAAGGTGAGCATCCTCAACTTCGACCCCCTCGCCGAATCCGACCCCGGAACCACCGGTGATGTCCCGCGCGGCGGCTGCGAGTTCAGCTTCAACCTGCCTGACGGCGGCAGCAGCGACTACGCCAACAGCCACATCACGGTCACGGTGACCGCGCTTGCCGATCCAGCACTGATCGCCAAGAGGTACGACGAGGACAAGCAGGACAAGACCAAGGAGAAGGACTTCACCGATCTCGCCGCCACCTGGGGCCCGGAGGGCTGCTACCGCGTCGGCGGCGTCACCGGGGACGAGGTGTACTGCCGCCAGGGCCCCTACCTCTTCGAACTCGACGGTTCCAGTTCGGCTGAGGGCCTGGTGAAGGACCCGGGCGTGGGCGCGAAGCCCGCCGAGAATCTGGCGGCCGCCGAGAAGCGCAGGACGATCTGGACCGAGAAGGCGTTGTCCCAGGCGGCACGAACGGTCGCCGCGCGCATGTCCTGACCGGGGCTCCGCCCGCTCCCGTACCCAGCTCATCTCCCCTGTGCTTGTGCGGTACGGGAGGCGGGCGGTGCCGCGCGGCGCTGTGCGGGTGGCGGGTGCGCGCCGCGGTCGCAGGGCGGGCTTCAGATCGTGGGTCAGGCGTCCGGGCCGCTGGTCGCGTGTTGGTCGCGCCGGTCCTGGACTCCGCGCAACACCCCAGGTCGGAGCGCTGAAACCGCGGGGACGGCCGGGGCCGCCACCCCCCACAGGAGAGGCCCCGGCCGTCGCGCGGTACGGGCCGCGCGGCGGCCCGTACTTCCTTCAGCGCCACAGGCGCGTTTTCTGTCACACCCGTCCGCGTCACGAGGTGGTTGCATCGTGTACGGACGTGGACGGGAGCGGTTTCAGGCCGTAACGTGCCTTTCGCGCCGAGGCGCGGGGGACGCACGACCATGGCAACCACCTGTGACCTCGAACACCGCAACCATCAAATTGAGGAACCACGACGGCGAGGACCACGTCCGCGAGAGCGGCGCCGGCTCAGGCGCAAAGTAGGGACACCACGGGTGCTGGGGGACGACGCGGAGTTGACCGCCGCGGTGCGTGCGGCACAGGACGGGGACGAGACCGCGTTCCGGACCGTCTACCGCGCGGTGCATCCGCGGCTGCTGGGGTACGTACGGACACTGGTCGGCGATCCGGACGCCGAGGACGTCGCGTCCGAGGCGTGGCTGCAGATTGCCCGCGACCTGGAACGCTTCAGCGGTGACGCGGACCGCTTCCGCGGCTGGGCCGCCCGTATCGCCCGCAACCGCGCCCTCGACCACATACGTATGCGCGGCCGCCGCCCCGTGATAGGCGGCGACGAGACCGAGCTGACCGCCCGGGCCGCCGAGTCGGACACCGCGGGCGAGGCCATCGAGGCGCTGGCCACCGACAGCACCCTCTCGCTGATCGCGCGGCTCCCGCAGGACCAGGCCGAGGCGGTCGTCCTGCGTGTGGTCGTCGGTCTCGACGCCAAGACCGCCGCCGAGACGCTGGGCAAACGCGCGGGCGCCGTCCGCACCGCCGCGCACCGCGGTCTGAAACGGCTCGCCGAACTGCTCGCCGAGGATCCGGAATCGGCCGGCCGGCCCGAGGCCCTGCCGGCCCAGCGAGAACCGCACGGCCGTGCGGTGACGTCCGCCACTGTGACGGATACGCGTTCGCGGACGCAGAAGGACATGTGATGGCCGACGAGCAGGACAAGTGGCTGAACCGGGAAACAGCGGAACGTCTGCTGCGCGGTGAGCCACTCGAAGCCGTCGACGCGTCCGCCCGCGGACAGGCCGAACGACTCGCCAGGGCACTGGGCGCGCTCGCCGTGGAGGGCACCCCGGCCGGGGTCGAACTCCCCGGTGAGGAGGGTGCGCTCGCGGCCTTCCGGAAGGCCCGCGAGGCTGCCGCCGAGCAGGCCGGCACAGCGCACGGCGACGGTTCGCAGGCGCGACGCACCGGCGCGGCGGCCCGGCCGTCCGACGCGGGTCTCATCCGCATCGGCGCCCGCCCGGCCCCCGCTCGTGGCCGTCCCCGCCGGGCCCGCCCCGTGCGTCTGGCGCTCGCCGCCGCACTGGCCGTGGGCACCGTCGGCGGAGTCGCGGTGGCCGCCGGAACCGGAGTCCTGCCGGTGCCCTTCGGCGACGGCGATCCCGGGCCCGCCGCCTCCGTCACCGCCGCCGGTACGCCCGGGCAGCCGCTCGCCTCACCGTCCGCCAAGACCACACAGAGCGGTACGCCGGGCCCGTCGGCGCCGAGCGCCCCCGCGTACGGCGCCCCCACCGCAGGCTCCGCGCTCGAGAGCCCCGGCGCCGCCCCGGGCCGGGGCGGCGCCACCGGGTCCGTCGGCTCCTCCGGGCGGGCCCCCGGGCCGTGGAAGGGCGCGCCCGCGGCCTGCCGTGACCTCCGTGACGGCAAGGAACTCGGTCCCGGCCGCGAGCGCCGCCTGGAGCAGACGGCGGGCGGTCCCGCGCGTGTGTGGACGTACTGCAAAGGCATCCTGCAGAGCAGCGTGAACACCGAGGGCACCCAGGGCGAGGAGCACGGGAAGTCCGACGACGGCAAGGGCGAGCAGTCCGGCCAGGACGACCAGGACGACCAGGACGACCAGGACGACCAGGGCGATCAGGACGGTGACGGGGTCGGTCGAGCCGGCCACGGCGACCGGGACGACCACGGCGGTGACAACGGCGGCCACGGCCGTAACTCTCACGAGGGCCGCGGCAACGACCACCGCGGGGACGGCGGGACCACGTCCGTCCCCTCCGCTTTCGCCCCGCAGCCCTCCGACAGCCCCGCGCAGTCCCCGGACCCCGCGCCGAGCCCGACGTACACCGCGCTCTGACGCCAAGGCTTTGACCTGCCTTTTCATGGCGCAGGAACGGTCGCGCGCGGCGGGTGTGACGTTTTCGGCGGCGGTGACGCAGTACAGAGTGAGCCGACTGGTCATCGGCCGTCGCACCGAGCCGGGGTTCCCCCCGTACCCAGGGCTCGTGCACCTTGGCGCGGGCGGGATCCGTTCCCCCGGTCCCGCCCGCGCCCCGTCCCCGGTGAGCGGAACGCCCCGGCGAGCGGCGCCTCACCAGGAGACGACGACCTTGTCGCCCGTCCGCACCTGCGCGAACAGCGCCGCGATCGCCGCCTCGTCGCGCACGTTGACACAGCCGTGCGAACCGCCCGCATAGCCCCGCGCCGCGAAGTCGTAGGAGTAGTGCACCGCTTGACCGCCGCTGAAGAAGAGGGCGTACGGCATCGGGGAGTCGTAGAGCGTGGACACATGGTGCCGTGACTTCCAGTAGATGCGGAACACACCCTCACGGGTCGGGGTGTACTGCGAGCCGAACCGCACCGCCATCGTCGACACCGTGCGTCCGTCGATCATCCAGCGCAGCGTCCGGCTGGTCTTGTCGATGCACAGCACCCGGCCCGTCAGACAGCGCGGGTCGGGCGCGGCGGCCGGCTGACCGCCCATCAGATACAGGTCCCATGTGCCCGGCCGGTGCGTCATGCCGAGCAGCCGCTGCCAGGTGACCGTGTCCGTCCGCCCGGTCCGCGGCAGCCCGCGCTTGCCCTGGAAGCCCCTGACCGCCTCCTCCGTCAGGTCGTCGTACGCCCCCGTCGGCCCGTCGGACAGCCAGGCGACCTGGCGCAGCCGGGCCTGCAGTTCGCGCACCCCCGGGCCGGTGTCGCCGCGGGACCACAGGACGCGGGGCGGCGCGGGCGCGGGCCGGGCCGTCGTCGGACCGCCACCGGGAGCCGGCCGGTCCGGCGGCCGGGTGCTCGGCAGCCGGATGCGCACCGGCGAGCGGTTCTTCCCGTCCTGGTCCGCGGGCTGCACGGTGCACCCGCAGAGCACGGTGAGCGCGGTGAGCGCGGCGGCCGAGGCGAGCGCGGCGGGCCGCCCGGCGATCCGTTCGATCCCCCTGAACCTCATGCCGGGATGTTTCCCCGGGTGACCGCCGTCGAACTAGGAGGCATGGTGGGGAGTAGTCGACGTACTGCGGAGGCACCCCATGGCGCGTGAGTCGGAGTCCGGACTGCCCGTGGAGCCGGTCTACGGGCCCGCCGCGCTGGCGGGCTGGGATCCGGCCGAGCGGCTGGGCGAGCCCGGTGCGTATCCCTT
>NZ_JBEPAP010000090.1:0-30971 GCF_040298665.1 Streptomyces sp. NPDC001508 | reverse complement strand
GAGGGCGTAGGAACTCCCATCATCCCAGGTCAGCAGGCACCTCTTCCCATTTCCCCGTCCCCAGACCGACCTTCACGCGGTGGATCCAGGCTGAGTCGGAGCGGCCCTATGCGAAAGCCCGTAGGCCTGTCGGCCGGATCGCCATCGCCAACTCCGATGCGCAGGCGTTCGGCTACACGCATGCCGCCTTCGACGCCGCGTACCGCGCGGTGTCCGAACTCGTCTGACCACCTGTCGTCTGTTCTCTGCGGCAGCTGAGGCCTTTCTTCCCGCCCGGTGGCGCCGGGCGGGAAGAGTACCCCGCAAGCTGGCGAGCTTCGCCGGGTCGGTACGGACCGTGGTGCGGGCGAACAGGACGCCCGGTACCGGCGCGATGGCGATCCGCTGTTCCACTTCCTCGGCGTCGAGCAGTGCAAGGTCCTGCGCGCGGTGACCACGGGCGAGGCTCGCCGCGTACGACTGCTGGAGGCGCTTCATCGCGGCCGGAGCGGTCGCCACGTACAGATGGCCACCTCGGTGCCGATCTGCCCGGGTGCTCTCCTTCCGCTCGGCGTCGGCCTCGGCGGCCGGCACGGCCGGGAACTCAACAGGGCGCGGGCCGGACTGCAAGGGTTTGCTCTGACAGCAAAGTTCTCCGCATGGAGCGTAATCCAATCGTCACGACAGTTGATTCAAGCGTCCCCATCCGTCATTGTGCTTGAATCGAGCGTACGACTTGCGGTTCACGCAGAGGAGACAGGTGCTTCATGGATGACGTCGACCGGGCCATCCTGCGGGAGCTGCAGATCGACGGGCGTATCCCGTACGCCGAGCTGGCACCGAAGGTCGGCCTGTCGCCCTCGGGCACAAGACTGCGACTGCAGCGGCTGATCGACACCAAGGCGGTCCAGGTCGTCGCGGTGACCGACCCGATCGCCATGAGCAAGCGGACCATGGCGCTGCTGGGGCTGCGGATCGGGGGCGATTCCCGGGTGGTGGCCGATGAGCTGTCCCGGCGGGACGAGGTCGTCTACATCGTCCTGACCTCGGGACGCTTCGACCTGCTGGCCGAGGTGGTGTGCAGTCAGCCGCGCGATCTCCTGGACTTCATCAACGACGTCGTCCGGGCAACCGAAGGGGTCGCGTCCGTGGAGACCTTCCCGTACTTCGCGATCCACACACACCGCTTCATGTGGGAGGTCGACTAGCCGCCCTGGCGACCGCGCACCGCCTGTTCCTCTCACGCTTCCCCACTTCATCAACCAGGACAGCAGCGCTGAAGATCGCCAACCCTGCCCCGCTGCGGACGGCATGCCTGCCTTCGACAGCCGACCTGCACATCGACCTTGAGTTCCCTGGAGAAGAGAGAAGATGATGGACACTATCGTCGTCGGCGCGGGAATCGCCGGCATCACCGCGGCGCGACTGCTTCACGCCGCGGGACACCGTGTGGTCGTGCTCGAGGCGAGCGATCGCGTCGGTGGGCGGATGTGGACGGACCGCACGGCAGGGTTCTGCGTCGACCGTGGTGCCTCATGGATCCATGGCCTCACCGGCAACCCCCTCACGGAACTTGTCACCGCGCTCGACATGGAGACGCGCGAGTTCACGGTGGGGAGCTTCCAGGCCGGCGGGCGGCCGATCGCCGACTACGACGAATCGGGGCGCCTGCTGGACGATGACGCGACACGACAATGGACCAGCGACGTCGACACGGCAGACAACCTTTTCCAGCTGACCGTCGCAGCGTCCGGCCACGACGAGAGTTACGCCACTGCGGCCGAGCGCGCCCTTGCCGCCACCGGATGGGAACCCGAACGCGCCGAACGGATCCGTGTGTTCTATCGGCATCGCACGGAGGAGCAATGCGGCGCAGAGATCGAACAGGTCGCCGCTCACGCCCTCGACGAGGACACCATCGAAGGTGACGAAGTGATCTTCCCCGGTGGCTACGATGTGCTTCCCCGGACTCTCGCGGAAGGCCTCGACGTGCGTTTGGAAACGACCGTGACCGCCATCACCAGGTCGGCCACGGGAGTGCGCGTCGACACGGAGAACGAGTCTTTCGAGGCCACCCACGTCATCGTCACGGTGCCGTTGGGCGTGCTCAAATCAGGGGCGATCGACTTCACGCCCGCTCTGCCCGACGCCGTTGCGGGACCGATCGCTCGACTCGGAATGGGCGTGTTCAACAAGGTCTTCCTTCAGTTTCCAGAACAGTTCTGGCAGAACGACGTCTACGCGATCCGGCAGCACGGCCGGGCCAGTGTCCCCTGGCATTCCTGGTACGACGTCTCCGTGGTGAGCGGCAAGCCGATGCTGCTGACCTTCGCCGGCGGTGCCTGGGGACGGGAGATCGAGCAGAAGACCGACGACGAGGTGGTCTCGTCGGTGCTCAGCTCCCTCCGCACCATGTACGGCGACTCCGTCCCCGAGCCGGTGGCGCACTGGATCACACGCTGGGGCAGCGAACCTCTCGCCCTCGGCTCATACTCCTACGTCGCCGTCGGCTCCTCGCACGACGATCACGATGCGATGGCAGGACCCGTCGACGGCGTTCTCCACTTCGCGGGAGAAGCGACCTGGGGACGCGACCCGGCCACTGTCCACGGCGCGCTCAACTCAGGGCATCGCGCGGCCGAGCGGATCCTCGGTTCACCGATCTCCCTGGCCGAGCTGACACGAGGCGTGAAGCCGTCAAGGTGACGTCTCACGCGGGCGAGAGGCTCGTAGCGGCGGTGGCTGCGGTCGGCGAGCCAGGACATGGTGGGTTGGACGGGACCGCGCGGGCAGCGCGGTTCCTCGCTGCCCGGCGTCAGGAGAAGGGGACGGCGGAAGGAAGGGAGGGGCGTCACCGTTCCAGGAAGCGGAGGACGGACCGACGGTAGCGTTCCGGCTGTTCGGCGTCGATGAGATGGCCCGCGCCGTCGACGGTCACCAGCGTGGAGTCGGGGAGCACTTCGTCGTACTCGCGGGCGATGCCCGGGTTCTTGTAGTCACACGTGCCGCGCAGGATGAGCGCCGGCACGCGGATGCGGCGCAGGGCGGGGCGCGGGTCGGGCACGGTGAGCTGGTCGGCCGTGGTGAGCTGGTTGGCGTAGAAGCCGGGCACGGACGCCGGGAGGTCGTGCAGCGGTCGGCCGGGATGGCAGGTGGCCGCCGGGGCCGCGATCGCGAGAAGGCGGGCGAAGACGGCGTCGACCTCGGCGTCGGAGACCAGGGCGTGTGCGGCGCGCGGGTCGGCCTCCATCAGCAGCGACCACGCCAGCAGCCTGGGCCTCGCCTCCAGGGCGTCGATACGGCGCTGCTGATCGGCGGTGAGCCGGTCCCAGATGTCGCCCTCGGCCCGGCCCTTCCACGCCGGAGCCCACAGCACCCCGGGCGAGGTGAGCACCATCCGGGCCACCCGGGCGGGATGGGCGGCGAGGTATTCCGCGGCCAGCGTGGCACCAGTGCTGATCCTGACCACCTTCGAGGTCGACGAATACGTCTTCGATGCCGTTCGCGCCGGCGCCAGCGGCTTCCTCCTCAAGCGCAGCCCGCCGGAAGTCCTCATCGACGGCATCCGCACCCTCGCCGCCGGAGAGGCCCTTCTGGGCCCGTCGATAACCCGCCGCCTGCTCGCCGAGTTCGCCCGCGCGACCCCGGCCGCACCCCAGCCGGAGATCACCCGCCGCCTGTCCCGGCTCACCGAACGCGAACACGACGTCCTGCTCCTGCTCGGCCGCGGCCTGTCCAACGCGGAGATCGCCGCGCGCCTCCACATCGGCGAGGCCACCGTGAAGACACACGTCACACGCGTCCTGGACAAACTCGCCCTGCGCGACCGCGTGCACGCCGTCGTCTTCGCCTTCGACCACGGCCTGGTACGCCCCGCCGGCGGCTGACTCCGCCCCACGCGCTCCGGGCCGCCGGCGTAGGCGAAGCCGACCGTCCACGCCCGGTCGGCGTCTCGACCGGAGCCGGCGGACGGTCGCCGTCGGCCCGCGGCCGCTGATCCTCCTCGAAGAGGTCAACGCCCCGGTGAAGCAGCCGGCGCACACCTGCGGCCCGCTCCAGCATGAACGCCCGCATGTCTGCCCCCGAGGTCCGCCCCGCGCCGAAGGCCACCAGGCACCCGGGCCGCGCTCAGGTCGTCATCGGTTGCTCAGGGGGCGGTGCTTGCCGGATCAGGGGCGTACATCGACGTAGTCGCCGGCGGCCTTGGCCGGGCCGGTGGTGGTGGAGCCGCTGAAGTTCCAACGCCAGTAGCCGTCCTTGACTGCCTTGACCGTGGTGCGCAGGGTGCCGGTGTTGCTGGTCTTCACCGTGGCCACCGTGGTGTAGGTGCTGCCGCCCTTGGGGCGGAACTGCAGTTTGACGGCTCGGCCCGCGTATCCCGCATAGCGGTAGGTGTCCCAGTTGGCCCGCACGAGCTTGCCGGTGACGGTGATACGAGCGCCCTTGGCCACCGGTTCCGGTGAGGCGTTGACCGTGAGCCGCGCGGCACGCTTGAGGCCGAACGACCCCACGCCGGGGGCAAAGACCGAACCGCCGTCGTTGGCGTCGACCAAGGCGTCCACCGACCATGTTCCCGCGTTGGCGTTGGCCAGGTCCACCGGATCGTCGCTGCCCGGTGCCGGGTGGGCGTTGGCGGTGAACACCGTCGTGCATGCCGTCGCGGTCTCGCAGAACGCGTCGGTGGTGTAGAAACCGCCGTGCGGACCCTTCAGATCCACATCGGCGAACGACAGTCCTGAGTCGTCCGAACCGGTGACCGTGACCGGGAACACCACGTTGCGTGTGATGCCCACGATGACGTCATGTCCGGAGTTGACGGTGGCACCGCTGACCACAGGGTCGCCGGGCGCGGCATCGGCCGAGGCGCCGGCCCCCGCCAGCAGAACGACGACGGCCCCCACCACGACACCGCGGAATGTCGCGCGTCCGACGGGCTTGCGCGGTAGGGCAGGTGCGGTGGCGATGAGCGGAGCGATGTCGCGCCCGCCGTTTGGTCTGGCCCCGGTCGGTGCGGCGAAGAGGCTCATGAATCCCCCCAGGGATGACAGGCGTCGCTGTCAACGACCCTACGAGCGAGGGCATTTGACGGCGAGCGCGGCAGACGGATGTGTGTCACTGCCTACGACTGTCCAACCGGCCCGATGGTTGCCCTGTCACCAGCCGAACCGAAGGCGCCTGGTGTGCCACGTCGAGGAACACGGGCAGATGATGGGTTTCGCGAATCCGGCCTCATCGAGGAGTGCGCCGAGACCACCGGCGCGGCCCTCGGCCGTCGGCGCGGCTACCGCCCGGTCGCGGTCAGCTGAAGTTCGCCGCCCTCGACCAGCGGAACGGCCCCACCGGTGCCGCCCGCTGGACGCTACGGACTCGGGCATGCCTCGCTCGTTTTCACCACTCCTACGGTGATCAGGGTGGTGGCGACGTAACGCGCGGGTGCGGGCTGCTGGGAGCAGACTTTCCAGTTGTCGCCCCACAGGGGGATGCGGTGGTGGTCGAGTGCGTCCGCCCCGGCCAGCTGACCGAACCCCGCGTTCCGGGCCGCCAGTTGGGCTTCGCGCAGCGTCATTCCGTGCAGGTCGGGAAGCTCGGCCCGCTGCTGTCCGGCGTGCTGGGACAGGGCAAACAGGGCGACGACGACCGCGAGGGTGAGGAGGGCAGGGCCTTTGCGCATGACTTCTCTCCCGGAGCGGGCGCGGCTGGTCGGAGTGTGTCCCTCGTACGGCGCTGCGCCCGCTTGGGGGGCGGGTGCAGCGGGCCGGTCAGCGGATGGGCGTGAAGTCCCCTTCCGCTGTTGCGGGTTCGTGGGCCCCGGGGGCCGTACCGGCGAGCTTCTCGCCTTCGATGTCCACGTGCGGCAGCCTGCGGTCGAGCCAGCCGGGGAGCCACCAGGAGCGGTGGCCGAGCAGGGCCAGGACGGCGGGGACGAGGGACATGCGGACCACGAACGCGTCGAAGAGGACAGCGGCGGCCAGGCCCAGGCCGAGTGACTTGATCATGATGTCTTCGCCGCCGACGAAGCCGCCGAAGACGCCCGTCATGATGAGCGCGGCGGCGGTGACGACCTTGCCGCTGTGCCGGAAGCCCTCGATGATCGCGTTGCTCGGGGTGGCACCGTGGACATGGGCCTCGCGGATCCGGGTGGCGAGGAAGACCTGGTAGTCCATGGCGAGCCCGAAGACGATGCCGACCGTGAGGATCGGCACGAGGCTGTTGAGCGGGCCGGTGGTTTCCGTACCGAACAGGTCTTTGAACCAGCCCCACTGGAAGATGGCCACCATGACACCGAAAGCGGCCGGCACCGACAGCAGGAAGCCGAGCGCCGCCTTGAGCGGGACCAGGAGGGACCGGAAGACGAGGATCAGGACGAGGAAGGCCAGGCCGACGACGAGCGCCAGATAGGGGACGATGGCGTCCGTGAACTTCGCGGCGATGTCGATGTTCATCGCGGTGGTGCCGGTCACCAGAGCTTCGGCGCCGATGACGGCGCGGGTGTCCTTGGCCTGGTCGCGGATGGCGTGGACCAGGTCCTTCGTCGCCTCGCTCGCGGGTGCGCTCTTGGGGACGACAGCGACATGTGGCCCGCCCGTCGGACGGAGTGCCGACGAACGTGGATCGGAGCCGGTCGTGGCGGCGCGAGTCCCGCTGCCTCGCGCCGAAGAGCGTGAAAGGCGACCGGGCGGGAGCCCGGAGCCCTCGGTGAGACGGCGAAAGGGGTGGCTGAACTGTTTCTGCTCGGCGCGGCGGCCGTGGGATGACGGCGCGCACTGCCAAGCTACTGGCACGCCGCGCTAAGGCGCCGCGGACCGTTTCCGCCGACGATTGCCTTGCCTGCGTGTCATGCGTGACTCGCATACCGCGGGCGGGCCCGCTGCGGCGGGCACCTCTGTAGGAGACACTTCACACACAGGGGAAACATCCCATGCGAATTCGTAGTGGTATCGCTCCGTTCACGATGATCGCCGTACTGCTCGCGGGAGGGACCGCCGCCGCGACGGTCGGCTCGGCCAGTGCCGCGGAACCGAAGACGAACGCGATCAAAGCGGCCTGCCTCGACACCGCCACGCGGTACACCGGCACGCCGGGAAGCGGCAGCAGTAACGCTCACTG
This sequence comes from Streptomyces sp. NPDC001508, assembly GCF_040298665.1. NCBI lineage: Bacteria > Bacillati > Actinomycetota > Actinomycetes > Kitasatosporales > Streptomycetaceae > Streptomyces > Streptomyces sp. NPDC001508. The sequence goes on along the minus strand of NZ_JBEPAP010000090.1, from coordinate 23,885 downwards.
GCCCGCCACGGGCACGTATGCCTACACCACCAACAAGTGCCTCGACATCAACCTGAAGGTCGACGCCACCCGCAAGATCAGGGCCTGCTTCAAGGCCACCGGCTCGTGCAACGGCTGGAAGACGGCCAGGGCGGGCCAGTGGGCGCTGGCCGCCACGGACGTGAAGGACGGATCCGGTTTCTACATCCAGTTCCAGGGCACTGCCCGGAGCACCGGCTTGATCGCCTACTGAGGCGCGGGTTGAGTGAACCACGAGAGGCGTCGGGCCTATTGGCCCGGCGCCCTCATGTTCGGCGGTGGGTGCCCAGAAGCGCGCGCGAGGTTTGCACTGCGGTATTCCGTGGGGGTGATGCCGTAGGCGGTGCGGAAGGCTCGGGTGAAGTCGGCAGGACGGTGAAAACCCCAGCGGGCGGCTATCGCGTGGACGGGGCGCGTGGCCAGGAGGGGGTCGGCGAGGTCGCGTCGGGCACGGCTGAGGCGCTGACAGCGGATGTACGAGGCGACCGTGGCACCGTGGGCGTGATGGTGGAAGAGGCGGTGCAGGGTCCGCAACGAGATGTGGTGAGCGGCGGCCACGGTGGTGGGGGAGAGATCGATGTCGCCCAGATGCCGGCGGATGAAGTCCTGTATCTCCAGGAACTGCGTGTGCTGGAGGGTTTCGGCAGGGGGCCGGTCCACAGCGTCGATGTGATGGGCCAGCCATGCGGTGAGCAGGTCGATGAGGACGCTGCCCAGCCGGTGGGAGTCGGCAGGCCGACTGGGGCCGGTGTCGGTGGCCAGGTTGGTGAGGAAACCGGCGAGCAGACGTCCCACCCCTTCTCCTCCTGGCATCCGGGAAGCCAGAAGCCGATCCACACGGTTCGCAGACAACGGCACCACGACTCGGGGTATCTGTACGACCACGGATGCCGCTGTGCCCTGCCTGGTGTCGATCACGGCTTCGTAAGGATGGGAGGTGGAGTACACCACCAGATCGCCCACTCCGAGAGGGGCTTCGCATCGGTCCTTGATGAAGACCTGCTCGCCACGCAGGATGAGCCCCACGGCGTACATTTCGGGATCGGACTGACGGATCAGCCGCGGTGTCCGTCGTGACCGCATGGACGCGTAGGTCAGGGCGGTCACCTGCGCCTCACCCAGGTCCGCGGCTCGTAACGAGGCCCGGAACTCGGCAGCGCGGTCGATCCTGAAATCATTGGGTATGAGCGCGCTCGCCGTGATGTCCGACCAGGCGTCCACCCGGTTCGACACCGGCAGGTCCTGACTGTCGAACACCTTCTCCAGCATGGGGCCGCCCCCTCTGTCTCCGATGTGCGTGGTGGTTTTCACCCTCTTTCGTGCGGACTTGCCGGACAAGGGCATTATTGGACAGGTCCTGTACGTTCTGCGTCCCGACTCGGGTGAGTGCTGGCGGCAGTTCGGGCAGCAAGGCTCCGTGGCCCGGCGTACTGGCCCGAGTCCGGCGAGCGCGGGCTGAAGCCGGGCGGCCGACGCCGCCGCGGTCGGTGGGCAGCCGAGAAGCTGCTTCTCAACGCTTGCTGTATTTGCTGGATCTATTCGGTAGAGGCGGTGCCGGTGCGGCTGGCAGTGGCGTGCGCAATGACTTGTTTGTTCATAGTTGGCGTTGTGCGCATGGCTGACAGCTTGGAGGCATCCGTGCCTCGAGTGAAGTTCACAGTCTGGGACCGGTGTCCCGGGCCTGCTCGTAACCAAGCTCAAGCAAGGCGGCGCGGAGCTTTGCCGCTGCTTCATCCAAAGCTGACTGATCCTCCTCCGGCTTCACCTTACTGAAATCAAAGTCGGACATGTCCCAGACGGGAGCGACATGTATGTGCAGATGCGGTACCTCGAAGCCCGCGATGACGAGGCCGGCTCGCGGAGCATCCCAAGCCCGCTGCACTCCTTGACCAATGGCCTGGGCCACCTCGAAGCACCGCGCCAGGAGAGCCCCGTCGGCATCTGTCCACCGGTCGACCTCGCGCCGGGGCACAACAAGAGTGTGGCCGGGCCGTAACGGCGCGATGCTGAGAAATGCGGTGATTTCTGGATCCTGCCAGACGAAGCGTCCAGGCAACTCGCCGGCGATGATGCGAGAAAACAAAGTAGCCATGCGGAGGATCCTGTCACACCAAGCGGACGTCAGCGTCTAAGGAAATCGGAACAGCTTTGAGCGGGCGGTAGGTGAGTCTTTGAGTGGATCTGCCGGCGGCCATGCTGTTCAACGCGGCCCGCAGGGTTTCACCGAGCCGCACCAGGCCGTTGATCTGCCGCGCAGCGGACAGCACGATCGCGGAGGCCGTGCGCGCATGGCCACGGTGAGCACCGTGTGGTCGAGACCCGCATCGGCCAGCTCCAGCCCCAGCAGGTACTTCCAGTCCAGCCGCCCACGCACCGCCTCCGCGGCCTGCCGGTCCGACAGGCCCTCGGCGAACTGCATGACCGATACCAGCGCCACCCGACCCGGCGCCCACGCCGGCTTCCCCCTGCGGGGCCGGCTGGTACCCGAGGACTTCCTCCTCTGCGACCATGCCGAGCCCACTCCCCAAACACAACGTCGGCCTTCACGGCCCCAACGGGTCATGCAGGCCGACGTCACGCGCGCCCCCGTCGGACGCGATCACGCTCACTCGACGCCCGCCGTGCCGCCGTTGCGGGCCGAACCCGCGGCGACCGGTCACAGAGTGCCGGAGTCCGGCCAGTTGGACCAGTGAGTATTGGGTGAATGGCTCGGTCGGTAGCGTCGGACGTCACCAGATGCCAGGACTTCCGCGATCTGCTGGTAGGTCTCACTCGTGCTGGGAGGTGTCTCGATATCCTCCGGCTGGCGCCATTCCTCCAGTTGTAGAACCTTCGGCAGGTCCCTGGGAATCCTTGACCGCACTTCGGCTTCGTCAGCAAGGATCAGATCCCGGTACTCCGGCACCAGCCTGCGGAACACGACTTCGAGCGGTTCGCCGGGCTCCGCCTCCACGGCCGGCGTTCGGCCCCTGACAACGATGTGCCCACAACATTGACGAGGTTGCCCATGCGCGGGTTGTATCCGACGGTTCCGATGATCAGGGCCCAGCGCCCCGGGTCACGGTAGAGGCGCATCCGCACAGCCACTGCGTAGAAGTAACCGTTGTCGGGATGAGGGAGCTTGAACTCGGCGTCGTGTTTGTCCAGTTGGGCGAGAATATCGTTCGCTTCGATACGGGGTGTCGTAGCTCTCCGACTTCGGAGGCGAGAACACATGAGGGACCGGCCGGGGCTCGGTGGGCTTGTCGAGGCGGACCGTGCCGGTCCTCGTCTCCTGGTGCTCCCCGCCGTACTCCGGCTCCGGTAGACACCACCGCCCGTCCGACAGGTCCTGACCGGCTTCTTCATCGACCCCGCCGTCTTCGTGCCGACGCCGATCCCGATGGCGGCCAGGCCCGGCAGGATCAGCGCGGACGCCTCACGAGCCCGACAGGCGCAGCTCATATGAATGGTTGATGTAATCTCGTGAATCTGAGTTCAGATCATCGAGGTCGGGGGCGGATTCTTGAAGCCAGGACGATGCCGCGCGGCGCGCTGGGGCAGCGGAGCATGCGCGGTCCTGTCGGTCGTCATCGCGAGCGGCTGCGGCACGAGCGGCGCGGAGAAGGGCGACGATGACGGCAAGAGACCGCGAACCGCGCTGATCGCCGCGCTGAGCCGAGTACAGGACACCCATCTGACGAGAGACTGGATCGAGTTCGGCGATGTGGCCGGGGTTCGCTCCCGGAGCGAGGGCGGGTCCGGCTCGAAGCGGGACCCGCTGCTCGGATACGGCGAGCCGAAGCTGGCCGATGCCGCGGCGCTGCTGCCCGAGCTGACCGGTATCGATCCGTTCGCGGCCCGGACCGCCCTCTCGGTCGGCCATCCGCCCGACCCGGTGGGTTTCCTGTACGGATCTTTCAATACGACGGCGATCGGCTCGAAGCTCCGGAAGCTCGGGTACACGAAGCATGACCTCGCCGGCGGAGAAACGACCTGGATCATCCGCGACCACCACAAGATCGACGAGAAGGACCCGCTCGCGCAGCTGGGCATCGTCACCGCGCTGAACGTCGTACGGGTCTCACCGCAACGCATCGTCTACGGAGGAGCGGGTGCGGACATCGACCAGGCGCTCGCCGGCACCGAGCCACTGGCCGACAATGAGGCTGTCGGCGGGATCGCGGACTGCCTCGGCCAGGTCGAGGCCGCACAGATCGGCCGCGACCTGAAGATCGCGGCCACGCCGCTGGGCATCGGCGTCGTGGGGCTGTCCGGGACCGATGCCACGGAGGTCGTCTGTATGACGACGGCGAGCCAGGACGCGGCAGAGGCGATCGCGTCGGCCTGGCCGGGCCGGGTCAAGTCGACGACCTCCGCCCTGTCCGCCGAACCCTGGTCGAACCTCCTCACCCAGCCACGGGCCAAGGTCATCGGCGGTCCCTCCCATGTCGTACGACTGACCGCGCGGCCCACCGGTTCGACGCGAGTGCTGTTCGACGCCTGGACGAGCGGGGACCTCGGGCCACTGCTGACCGGCGCGAAACCCGGCCCCGAGGTCTCGGTTCGATAGGTCCCCCGCGAAGCGCGCCAGCCGCTGACCGCCCGACCCAGCCCTCCGATATCAGCTCATGTGCATGACTTTCCTCTGTCATTCATATGAGCTGATACGCTGTCTGTGCTCGTCGCCCCTCCAGAGGAAGAGAAGGTCCGTTGCACATCCGAACAAGGACCATGGCCACGGCGGCGTCGCTTGCCGTGGCCGCCCTGGCCGCTGTCACCGCGTGTTCGTCCAGCGACGGTCCCGCCTTCACCGGCGGCGACAACAGCACCCCGACCGCCATTCCCCCGTCGGTCACTGCCGCCACCGGCGCTCCGACGGCCACCGTCGGTGAGGACGCGACGGCCTCGGCTGACGTGACGATCGACTCCTGCGCGGTCGACGCCACCACGAAGATCCCCAAGGCCGAACTCACGGTGACCAATCACGGCAGCGACACGGCGACCTACACTATTCGGCTTGATTTCGTCGACGGCGGCGGGACGAGGGTGGCGGAGGGTGCCGCCATCGCGAACAGTCTGGCGGCGAACCAACAGGCGAAGGAAACGGCCGACGGGACGGCACAGGTCACCTCAGATGTCACCTGCAAACTCGCCAAGGTCCAGCGCCTCGCCGGCATGTGACCAGGGGGTTCAGTCCGCCGTGACCTGTGTGCGCACCCGGTCGCGGAGGTCGCGCACCACACCGCAGTGGGTGAACGCCCCCGGAGTTGGCTTGAGGGGAGGACGACCGGTCCTCCGAGTGGAGCGTTGGGGAGATGCCTCTTCCCGTGTGACTGAGCACGCTGGTCGGCCGCGCTGAGCAGCACGGTTGCAGGCGGAGCGGTTGTCGCGCGCCCTCGCCGAGGCCGAGGGACGGCGGGCATCGGTGCATCGGTGTTCGTCAGTCCAGTACGAAGGTGCCGCCCGCGGTCGTCGCCAGGTCGGCCCCGAGGGCGGCGGCCGGCGTCGAGGCCCCGGGCCTGCCGGCGCCGCGGGCCAGCAGTTCGGTGACGGTGGCGGTGACGTCGGCCGTGTAGTCCATACCTTCGTCGGCGCGGAGCCATCCTTCGTGCCGGGTGCCGTCCGCCCACTCGACGACGGCGTGCCCCCAGGAGTGTTTACGCGGACGCGGTGCGGCCTTGACCCGTACCCGGCCGAGCCGGTCGACGGCGAGGCGTCGCAGCGCCGGAACGGACAGCAGGCGGCCCAGCAGCGGGAGCAGGGCGCGTATCGGCGGAGCGGTCGGCGCGAGAGCGGAAGTGGCGGTGACGAACGGTGCTCCGCTGACCGCGTGCGCCGCGATGAGTTCGCCGGACGCGACACCTGCCGACTTCGCCGACTCCCCGTCCGGGAAGGTGAGTTGCTGCGGGTCGGCGCCGAGGCGCGAGGTCACCGGCCGTCCGTTCTCGTACCGCCGCCCGCCGGCGATGAGCGCGTCCACGATGCTGGCCGCAAGGGCGGCGCCGAGCGCTCCCGCCTCGACGGCCACCGAGGCCACCGAGTCGACCCGCACCCGGTGCGGCGCGGGCCGGCCTTCGCACAGTTTCGCCACCACCGCCTCCGTCGCCAGCACACCGAATCCGGCGCCGGTGACCAGGGTGCTGCCCGCCCGCACCGCCTCGTCGTGCAGGGCGAGCAGCCCTTCCACGGCGGCCACGTCGTTGGCCTGGTCGACGTAGTGGCCGCCGGGCATGCAGGCACGGGCGATCACCGGTGCCGTGGCGGCGAAGGCGCCCATCGTGTTCACCACCACCCGCGGGCGCTCCCGGACGATCTCGTCGGCGATCCGCTCGGCCGAGTCGGCGACGACGATCTTCGTGTCCCGGGGCAGACCGGCTTCGGCCCCGGCGGCGGCCATCCGCTCCCGGCTGCGCCCGACCGGCACGACCGTCAGCCCCCGCGCGGCCAGTCGCGCGGTCACGCCCCGGCCCACGCGGCCGGTCGCCCCGACTATCCACACCTCGTCACTCATCCTGCTCTGGCCTGTGGTTCCGCCGGTCTCGCTGGTCTCGGTCATGCGAACGTCACCCTGCCTGTTCCGGGCCGCACCGGGGACGGGCGTCCCCAGTGATGACACACTGTGTCGTGAGTGCAGGCTAGCACTGACGACACAGTGGGACATCACCTGTTACAGTCACCCCATGGCGAGGTGGGATCCGGGTGCCGAGCAGCGCCTGAAGCAGGCGGCTCTGGAGCTGTACCTGGAGCGCGGCTACGACAATGTGACGGTGACCCACATCGCCGAGCGGGCCGGACTCACCCGGCGCTCCTACTTCCGCTACTTCCCCGACAAGCGCGAGGTCCTGTTCGCCGGCTCGGAGCGGCTGCCCCCGGCACTGACGGAGGCTGTCCTGACGGCAGACCCGGATGCGGCTCCGCTCACCGCCGCCCTCGACGCGCTGGCGCGAGTCGGTGCCCAGCTCGTCGAGCAGTTGGACGGCGCGCCAGAGCGCCGGGCGGTGATCGACGCCAGCCCGGAGCTGCAGGAGCGCGAACGGACCAAGACGGCCGCGATCACCGAGGCGATCCGCGATGCCCTGATGCAGCGTCAGGTGAACACGGGGACGGCCGAACTGGTCGCACAGCTTGCCACGGTGGCCTGCAACAGCGCTTTCCGGCGTTGGATCGAGGCCAAGGGGCAATCGAGTTTCGGCAGTTGCCTGGACGCGGTGACCGACGAACTGCGAGCCGCCCTCGCCGGGACCTGAGCGGAGCGCCCGGCCGGCGCCATGACCGACCACCTGCGAGCCCGGAGAGGCAGAGCCAGGCGGGGAGCCAGTACGCGAAGCGGTACTCGGTAAGGCTCAAGCGGGACGCGATCGACGGCCGAGGTTCAGTCCGACGTGCGGCACTTGATGTCCTTCTCCGGCATCACTCCGTCGGCGAGCCAGGCCGTGCCGACGTTCAGCGCACACGCGTTGCCGCCGTAGACGTAGACACCGTGACCGCTGCCGGCTGCGGTCACCAGACGCGAGCGATCGGTGAACTTCTTCCGGAACAGCTGTCCACCGAGCAGCGGTGTGACCGGATCGTGCCGATTCTGCATGATCAGGATGTTCGTCGGCCCGTCATCGTTGATCTTGACCTGAGGCTCGGACGGCTCGGACGGCCAGAACGCACACGGCAGAATGTTGGCCGCCGCCGCACCGAACAGCGGATACTTCTCCCGGTCCGCGGCGACGCTGTGCTGGTACGCGCGGACATCGGTGGGCCACTCCACGTCGTTGCAGGTCACCGCGAGAAAGACCGACCACGAGTTGGAGTACGAGGCCACCTCGCCGGCTGCCGCCTGCCCGCCGGGGGTTGCTGCCATCAGCCTCTTGACCGCGGTCTCGTCGGCGTCCTTGATCGCTTCCCAGAGCTGCGCCGTCTGGCCGTACCTCCGCTTGGCGTAGAGGCCACCGAAGGTGCTGAACCGGAACTGGCGGCCGTCGATGCCGAAGACCGGCTTCTCGTCGAGCTGCTCGGCCAGCGTGAAGTACGTCTCACGTACTTCCTCCGGCGTCCGTCCGAGCCCGTACGCGGAGTTCCGTGCCGCCGTCCACTTCGCAAAGTCGGGAAACGTCTCCTCCATGCCCAGCGCGTACCGACGGATACCGGCGCGGTCCAGGGCCGTGTCACCGAGGTTGCTGTCGATGAGAACCCGGTCGGTGGTGTCCGGGAACATCGAGGCGTACGCGGCGCCCAGCGCCGACCCGTACGAAAGGCCGAAGTAGCCGGCCTTCTTCTCGCCGAGCGCGGCCCGTATCCGGTCCAGGTCCCGCGCCGTGTTGGCGGTCGTGATGTGGGCCATGCGGCCGTCGGTGTCGTTGGCCGCGCACTGCTCGGCGACACCCTTGGCGATCTCGGCCTGCTTGACCACCGCTGCGTCGTCCACGGCGTACGGCGGGACATTGCCGATGTAGTCCTGGCCGACGGTGAACTTGCAGTCGATCGGCGCCGAATGTCCGAATCCGCGGGTGTCCATGCCGATCAGGTCATAGGTGTCGAGGACCTTTGACGGGATGCCCAGGTCTGTCAGACCGGCCGGCATCGACAGCGCGGACCCGCCCGGACCGCCCGGGTTCAGCAGCAGCACACCACGCCGCTTTTGCGGGTTCTCACTCGCCAGCCGCGACACCATGAGGTCGATCTGAGTCCCGTTCGGGTCGTCGTAGTCCAGCGGCACCGTCACGGTCCCGCACTGCATGTTCAGGGCCGGCGCCTCGGCCACGTCGTCCGGACAGGCACCCCACTTCACCTGACCTACGTCGTCTCGGTCGGCGGCCGCGGGCGGCGCCGACGCCATCGCCCCGGCGAGGCCGATCGCAACTGTCAGGGCCAGACCCCGGCTTACCGCACGCCTTCGATGCATGTCCATTCCTTCGAATGTGGTCTCGATGTGCTTCCTGGCGTGGTCCAGGGCAACCTCTGCCCTTGGGGCCAGGTCAAGTCGGAAGACCCCAGAGATCACATTCGGTGTGGCTGTGCTGTCGGCACATCGGCCTCAGCGCTGCTCGGCAGCGTCTTCGAAGCCGCGTGTGACATCACGAATCGGCCTGCCCGTCGTCGGCGTCGGTACCTTCCGTGGATCTGAGCTTTTGGCTGAGTGTGTGGGCTCGGGCGATGGCTTTGAGCTGGGCCGGGTTGTAGAGATCGGCGACGGCGGGGGCGATCACGGCCTCGGCGAACTGCTTGCCTCGTGGTGCGGCACTTCCCGGGTCCTTCATCCACGGGAATCGGTCCTGATGGGCGCGGATCGCCACGGCCATATGCCCGGCCAGTTCGTCGATCGTCGCGTCGTCCGCGTCCTCGGGGAGGGCTTCGAACTCGTCGTCGTGGTCATCGCGTTCCGAAATGAGCTGGCGCAGGTCGTCGAGGGCGTCGTCGTTGAACACCTGCGAGTAGACGGTGACCAGAGCATGGTCCCGCTCGCCCAGCTTGTCGGCGACGGGACCGAACGGCGGCGGGGTGTCCAGCGGCGCCCGGTGCTTGAGCATGACGGCCAACTCAGCGCGTATCCGCTGCAGGCGTTCGATGGTGTCCGCCAGTTCGGCGTCCAGGACACGGATGGCCTCGTCGGATTTCTGGTCCGCTCGTTCCATCGCGCCGATCTGCGAGAGGGAAACACCAAGGCTGCTCATCCGCTTGATCTGAAGCAGACGGACGAGATGAGCCGGCTGGTACTGCTTGTAGCCGTTCGAGGCGCGCGCGGGTTCTTCGAGCAGACCGATCCGGTGATAGTGACGCACCGCTTTGACGGTGGTACCGGCTAGATCGGCGAGCCGCTGCGTGCTCCACGCCATGCCGTTCGGCCTTTCCTGTCTCGGTGCTCTGCCCCCGTGGAAGTACAACCTATGCCCCCAGAGCAGGGGCAACGCCGCGTTCTGCGACGCTGAGATCTTGACGTTGCCCTGATGTCTTGCGCCTGAAGTTCGCTGCACATGTCTGGCTGTGCGGAGGGACGTCGAACCAGCAGGTGGCTGCTGAACTGGGCATCCGGCCGCAGACGGTGGGCAAGTAAAGCGCAGGTTCCTAAAGTCGCGTCCGGACGGCCTGGCGGTCGAGCCGTGTCCCGGTGCCCCGCGCAAGGTCTGTGATGAGGCGGCCGTTGTCGACGATTCGCATCGGTGTCCGCAGAGGGCGGCACCTGCTCAGTCCGGCGCAGCATTCTCGCGGCCGGCGCCGGGCGAGGGAGCGGCAAGGGCATACAACGCACCACATTTTCGCCGACGTATCCCGGCCGGGCCAAGTACGAGAAGCCAACCCGCACAGAGCGGTCCAGTTCATGCCTGACCGCACCGCGGATCCGGGTTGCGGGCGCCGCGCCTCCGTCACGGCGACGCAGTGTCCAGCACTTCGTGCACGCCGAGCCGCCAGGCGGCGAAGTCCGGCTCACGCGGCATCATCCGGGCAGGCCGAGGCCGATAGGCTCCGGGTCGCGGACCACGCTGCCCGGCAGCCGACGGCGCAGCTCGTGTGCTGTCCGAGTCACACCTGCCGGAAGGGCACCCCCATCAAATGGGCGGCCGCCTTGTAGTCGGCAGCCCGGTGGCCCGTGGACAGGGCCCAATGGTGGCCGATGCCTGTCTCGCTCCAGACATCCACCCATTCGCCGGGGTCAGTGCCGAAGTCGACCCGGCTGGTGGTGTTGCCGATCTCCAGCAGAGGTCCGGGGACGGTCTCCCCCTCCGAGGCGATGAACACCAAGGTGCCGTCCTGGTCTTGACCGATACCGAAGGCGGTGACCGGGCCGTGTTTGACGTCAAACTCCACGGAGACGCCCCACCCGCGCTTGCCGTGGTAGACACCCAGTCCCCGCAGCAGCGGATCCCGCGCGCTCACTGCCAGATGCCCGGGGCCATCGTGTCCCATTTCGACCACGCCGTCGGTGAAGTTGAGCGCCTGGATCTCGGTGAACGAGCCTCCCGCGCCCAGGCTCTCCGACACCAGTTGTGCGACCGACGTGCGCAGCTCGAATTCACCCGCGGCCGGAATCCCGCGTGCGGTCAGCAGCGATGCCCCCAGGATCATTCCGGCGCCGAGTTGTTCGTGCTGCTCACCGCCGAGTCCACGGTGGTAGTAGGCAAGCGTGGTCAGCCCGAAGTCCTCGGCCAGCCGGTCGAGTCCGACGGAGACCCTGGCCGCCCAGGCGAAGTCCTCCGCTACCACGGAGTCGTCGAGAGTGAAGATCTCCCGGGCCAGGTTCATTCGCTCCTTGGCCTCCGCGTCCGTGACATCGGCGACCCGGACCCGCAGATCGTCGAACTCAAGAACTTCGACATGTGAGCCGAACTGCGCGGACAGCAGCGTCATATCGGTCGAGACATCGAGCATTCCCGGATACAGATGGCCCATCAGGCCGTGGCGCGCGTGCCGCAGCGCCGCTCGGACCTTCGCCGCTGCGACCCACTGCTCGATACGGCGCCAGGCGTTGGGGTCACGCAGCCAGCCCGACACGGAACGGAACGGGATGCCCGCACGGCGGAAGACATTGCCCACCTCGGGGACGGGGCACTGTCCGCAGTAGGCCAGCCACATGCCCGTATCGAAGGACGCGTGGTCCATCCGCTCTGTCGGCTGGAGATCGATCATCAGGACCGGGGCCCCCGAGCGTTGCGCGATCGGCAGGACCATGGACGACGTCAGGTAGGTGGTGAGGAACACCACGATCAGGTCACAGTCTGCTTGGCGCAGCCGCTCGGCGGCGGTCTCGGCCTCGCGGGCGTCCGAAATGAAGCCGACGTCGGTGACTTCGGCGTCCAGCGCCTCAAACCGCTCGGTGACGTAACGGGCCGACTCCCGCAGCTGCGGGAGCAGGTCCGGGAACTGCGGCCAGTAGGTGCCCAGGCCGCCCGCCACCAGGCCGATTCGGACCGCCCTGCGTGGTGCGGGCGGGAGAAGCCGGTGCAAAGCGGCAACCCGATCAGCTGACTCGGCGGCCCGGTCCGGCTCGGTCGCATCGGCCCTGAGTGCGGATTCCTTCGGAGTCATGGGGGCTGTGCCTTCTTTCTGTAGATATGTGTGCGACTGCGGTCTGCTCGTTGGCTGTTGCGTGGGTGTGTTCGGGTGCTGTTCCCGGCCTCACTCCGAGGCCGGGGCCGGCTGCGCTGCGGCACTCGCCTCGGTCGGCGAGTTTGGGCGTACGACCGCCGCGGCGGCCGTGGGGATCAGGACACGGACGATGTAGACGCCGACCACCATGGAGATCGCCGCACAGGCGGTGATCGACCACAGCAGCAGCCCCGCGCTGTATTCCAGGAGTGCCGGCGTGAAGAACGCCGCGACGGCGAAGGCCGCCCGGGCCAGCGCGTAGGTGAGTCCCTGCGATGTGCCGCGGGTGTCGGGCGGCAGGGTCAGCTGGGACCACACCTTGTAATTCGCCTCGCCGGCGAGCGGGCTGGAGAGCTGATACAGGATGAGGTACGCAACCATCCCTGCGAGCGACGCGCCACCGGTGAGGCTGGGGATCGCGAAGGCCACGATCTGCACACCCCCCGCGACCAGGAACAGCCGGTCCCGCCAGGGTGTGTCGGCATAGCGGACGAAGACGACGGTCATGAGCAGCGTGACGGGAAGGAAGGCGAGGCTGAGGCCGGTGGCGACGGACTGCGAGGCGTCGCTGACGGTGACGAGGAAGTAGGTGCCGAACTGGCCGAAGGTGTTGGCGCCCAGTCCCCACGCGACGTAGAAGAAGAAGGTCGCCGCCATCGGGACGAGGATCGACTTCTTGAGCAGGTTGCGCAGATGGGTGCCCTGCGGCAGCACGGCCGTTGAGCCGCCGGGCCCGCCCGCGGAGTCTTTCGGAAGCGGCTCACCATCGGCCTCGGCGTCCTCGGGAACCCGCAGCCGGGCCCGCAGGAACCAGGTGACGACGGCGGCCACGGCGAGATGGCCGACGATGATCCGGGTGCCGAGCGCGCCGAGCCCCGACAGCACATAGCCGAGCGCGATGGTGACGGTGATGCCGACGGACCACATGACCTGGGTGAAGGCGATGAGTCGCCCGCGCGCCCAGGCGGGTGCGGCCTGTGAGACGACCGCCAGTGAGGTCGGCAGGTCGGCACCCGCGGCGAGGCCCGCGATGACCAAACCACCGAGCAGCACGATGTCGTTGGGTGCGAAGGTCATCACCGTCACGCCGCCCGCGTAGCAGAGGATGTCCGCGTTGTAGACCCTGCGGCGGCCGAACAGGTCGGCGAGCCGGCCGCCGACCAGCGATCCGATGGCGATGCAGAAGGTGACGATGGCGCTGATCGCGCCGGTCATCCACACCCCCATCCCGAAGCTGTCCCGCCAGATGGCGAGGCTCACCGAGATGGCGATGAGCAGGCCCGAGTCGAGATACGACGCCATGCCGGACAAGGTGGCAAGTTTCCAGTAGCGCCCCGGCACAGGGCGCTCGGCGGTCCGGAAGACAGCGGGCAGGCCGGTCATGTCACGCATCCTTCGTCGGGGACGTGAACACACGAGAGGGGTGACGCTGAGCAATGGGATTGACCGTAGGGCGGGTTAGAACGTTTTTCAAGACGGTTGCAGCAAGTCCTCATCGCCGGACGCTGCTCCAACAAAGCAGGCAAATCATGCCTGATGGAGGTAACTGAAGGCTGGTGCGGCCCGCGTCCGACGCGTACGGTGACATCACTGAAAACGTTCTACATCGTGGGGCATCCGACGTCAGTGAAAGGATCGCGACACTGTGCTCTCCCGTACCCTCACCGAGTTGTTCCAGGACCCGCCCCGCGACTTCGGTCCGACGCCGCTGTGGTGGTGGTCGGGAGCCAAGGTCACCCGGGAACGGCTTGAGTGGCAGATGCGCAAGTTCGCTGCGGGCGGCATCCACAACCTTGTGGTGATCAACCTGGCACCGGCCGGGCCCACGTTCGGCGCCAAGGCCGACGACCCGGCCTGGTTCAGCGAGGAGTGGTGGGCGCGCTTCACCGACGCCTGCGAGATCGCGCAGCGGCTCGGCATGCGGCTGTGGTTCTACGACCAGGTGGGCTTCTCCGGCGCCAACGTCCAGGGCGCCATCACCCACCGGCACCCCGAGGCGGCCGGCCAGGCGCTGCGCCGCCGCGATGCCGTCGTCACCGGCGGTCGCATCGACCTGCTGGGCACCGAGACACTGATCGGCGCCTACGGGGCGGACGGCAGCCGACTGCATCTCCCGGACACCCCCGACGGCACCGAGGCCCTGCTGGTCACCTCTGTCCCGACGGCCTTCGACTACCTGGACCCGCATGCCGTCGCTCTCCTGATGGACACCGTCCACGGCGAGTACGACCGCCGTGTTCCGCAGCATCTGGGCAATGTCATCGCCGGCAGCTTCCAGGACGAACTGCCCGCCACCAACTCCTGGACGTCCCGCTTTCCCGCGGAGTTCAAGGCCCGCCGGGGCTACGACCTCCTCGACCACCTGCCCGCGCTGTTCCGGCACGGTGGCCGGCAGGCCGCCAAGGTGCGTACCGACTACTTCGCGGTCCGCGCCCAGCTCACCGAGGAAGCGCTCTTCAAGCCGCTCGGCCAATGGCACGACAGCCGCGGCATGCTGCTGGGCGCCGACCAGAGCAACCCGGCGCGGGCGGGACACCCCACACAGTCCACCCAGCTCTACACCGACTACTTCCGCACCCACCGCTGGTACAGCGCCGCGGGCAGTGACCACGAAGGGGACGCGAAGGTCCACTCGTCAATGGCCCACCTCTACGGCCACGAGCGGGTGTGGATCGAGGCGTTCCACTCCTCCGGCTGGGGCGGGACGCTGGAGGACACCTACGACTGGCTGCTGCCCTTCCTGCGCAGCGGCGCCAACCTCTACAACCCGCATGCCAGCTACTTCGGCACCGCGGGCGGTTGGTTCGAATGGGCGCCGCCCTCCACCGACTGGCGCCAGCCGTACTGGAAGCAGTACCCGGCCTTCTCCCGGGCCGTCTCCCGCATCGCATCGATCATGTCGTGGGGTACGTACAGCGCCGGCACCGCTGTTCTGCACCCGACCACCACCGCGCAGGCGCTGCTGCCGCTGGACCTGCCCGTCGACCACTTCGGCGACGGGCAGGCCGGCGGAGCGCACACGGAACTGGACGAGACACAGCGCCACTATCTCCAACTGTGCGGCAGCAACAACTGGTTCCACACCAGGATAGGCGAACTGGACCGGCAGCGCGTGGCCTTCGACATCATCGACGACGACTCGGTCCAGCGTGCCGATGTCGCCGACGGCGCACTGCAGGTGGCCGGACTGCGGTTCTCCGCGGTGCTGCTGCCGTCCGCGAGCGTGCTTGAGACCGCCACGGCACGACAGCTCATCGCGCTGCTCGACGCCGGCGGCCGGGTGGTGGTCGTCGGTCGGCCGCCGGCCTTCGCGGCCGGGACCGACGGAGACGATTCCGTGGTCACCGCGCTGGCCGCCCACCCCCGTCTTGAGCGCTTCGCCGACCCCGAGTCCGGCGCCAAGTCCGTGGCCGGCCGGTCCGACTACGCCACCGGCGAGGTCCCGCTCCTGGTCCGCCGCCAGGGAACCGAGGCCGTCGCCCTGGTCACCGGGGCGTTCCCGAACGCCAGCGGCCATCCGCTGCGCGACGCCACGACCCGGCGATGGCAGGACTACGACTTCGATCCGGCGCGCTATGCCGGAATGTCGTCTATCGAGGTGAACGCCGTCGTGGCGGAGGCGGAGGTCTGGGACCCGGCCACCGGTGCACGCCGGGCCGTCCAGGTCACGGTGTCCGGGCAGCGCTCCAGGATCGAAGTGCCGCTGAACGGCGCGCCCGCCGCAATCGTGGCCTGGCGGGAAGGCGAGGCGCCGACCGCGGCGCCCACGCCCGCATCACCCGCTGCGGTTGTCGTCACGACTGACATATCGACGGGCTGGCGCGGGCGGCTCGTCCCCACCATGGACAACACCTGGGGTGACATGGCGCTGCCCGCCGCGTCGTCCGTCGAGGACGTGCAGATCTGGAACTTCCACTGGTCCGAGGGACCCGGCGGTCACCCGGCGCAGACGGTGCGTGCGACCTACGGCAACCGCGTGCGGGTACTCTCCCCGGTCCCGGTCGCGCAGGCGCCGGACCCGCTGGACTGCGACGCCGTCGGCCGCGTCCTCGCCGGGCAGGCGCCGCTGGTCGACGACGAAGCCCAATGGGAGGTCTCGCTCCACTCTGCCGACCGGGGCGTGGCTGATCCCGGTTACGGCACACTCGGCCACAAGGGGTTCGTCGGCGAGGAGTTCGTGCGCCTCCGCATGCCGACGGACGGCACGGTTGCCCGGGTCCGGGCCATCGTCGAGGCGGACCGGCTCGGCGCCGCCGACCTGCACGTCGGCGCCCCGGCCGGCAAGCGTCTGTGGTGGAACGGCGTGGAACTCCCCACCGGCAGCGGCTATCTGGCCACGGCCCGCATCGACGTCGACCAGCCGCTGAACATCATCGAGTACGAGCTTTCCGACGCCGACGTCCGCACCGGGCTCGCCGCGGACGCCGACACCGAGCCGCTCGGCAGCTACTTCTGTCTGACCCGGCCCGGCGAGTTCTCCCCCCGGCCCCAGTTCATGCGCCTGCCGGAGGGGGTACGGCCGTCGGGCAGGGCCACTTACCGCGCCCGGGTGCGGCTCGACCACGACGCCACCGAGGCCGTCCTCGTCGTCGGCGCGGCCACGGGCGTCACCGTGCTGCTGGACGGCACCGCCGTGGCCCGGCAGGAGAAGGTCGAGTACTACGAGTCGGCCTGGGGCGCCACCCCGATGTTCTTCCGTCACACATTGCACCTGACAGCCGGCGAACACCTGCTGGAACTGGTCGCCGACACCACCCACGCCGGGGACGTGCTCTTCGCCGACCTGGTCGCCCGTACGCAATCCGCAGTCGTCGCCCTCGTCAGCGGCGCCGGCTGGGAAGCCGAAACCGGCGACTGGCGGGGGACGGCGATCGAACACCGTGGCCGCTGGAGCGAGTTGCAGCCCTGCTACGCCGCCACCCGGCCGCACCCGCTGCACGGCACCGCATGGCTGCACGGCATTCCGGCGCTGGGCGCGACCGTGGACGCGGTGCGTGCCACCGACAACGCCGTGCCGACGCCACAACGCCTGCGGACCACGCTGCCCGCCGGCACGGTCGCGGTGCATCTACCCCTACGGCTCGCCGCCGCGGTGACACTGGACGGCTCCGAGCGGCGGCTCGAGGGCACCGCACTCCACCTGGACCAGCCCCTCCGGGCACCCGCGGAACTGGAGATCGTCACCGAGCCCACCGCTACGCTCCGCGGCGGCAGCGCCCTGTCCGGACCGGTCACCGTCCGCACCGCCGAGGCCCCCGTCCCGCTAGCCGACTGGCACGGCATCGGACTCGCCGGCTGGAGCGGAGGGCTGCGCTACTCCCGTACGGTGACGATCCCGGCCGGCCACGACCCGGCGGTGACGCCCGTGCTCGACCTCGGCCGGGTACGCGGCTCCGTCGAGGTGGCCGTCGACGGCGAGAAGACGGGCGAGGCCTTCTGCGCCCCGTACCGCTTCCCGCTGCCGGGCACGGCCGGCCGCACGGTACGCATCGACGTGACGGTGTACAACACGCTGGCCCCGTACTTCAGCGAGGCCACCCCTACCGCCTGGACCTTTCCCTCGCAGCTGGTCTCGGGTCTGCTGGGCCCGGTCACTATCATGACCGCACAGGCGCCGGCGGAGACGGCACATGGCGCTGAGACCGAGGTGATCGGAGGATGAGGGGCGTGACGACCACCAGGCACCCCGCGCGTATCCAGGATGTCGCGGCCGCGGCGGGCGTCTCCGTGTCCACGGTCTCCAACGTCCTCAACCGACCCGAGCGCGTCAACGCCCGCACCGCCGACCGGGTTCGGTCCGTGATCGCCGACCTCGACTATGTGCCGCACCCGGGGGCGGCCGGCCTGCGCAACGGTCGCGCCTCGTCGATCGGGCTCGTCCTCCCGGACATCGTCAACTCCTTCTACGCACGTATCGCCCGGGGGGCGGCTGAAGCGGCGTACGAGCACGGCTTCTCGCTCGTCCTGTGCGACAGCGGCGATCACCCCGGCCGGGAGCGCGACTACTTCGACATGCTCGCCGAGCAACGCGCGGTCGGTGTCGTCGTCGTGCCCCTCGGCGCCGACCCGGACCGCCTGGCCAGGCTGCGCCGGCGCGGTATCCCGCTGGTCCTGACCGACCGGAAGATGCCGCCACAGGAGGGCTGTTCGGTCGCCGTCGACGACGTCACCGGCGGCCGTCTGGCCGTGCAGCACCTGCTGGACAGCGGTGCGCGGCACGTCCTCGTCGTCAACGGCGGCCGAGGGATCAGGCAGTGCGCCGATCGGTACCAGGGAGCCCGCCAGGCGATCCGCAGCCATCGCGGTGCCCGGCTCGACCAGGCCGTCGCCGAGCAGATGACGGTCGCCGCCGGCGCCGCCATCGCCCGCGACCTGAGCACTCTCCCGGACTCGGTGTTCTGCACGAACGACTTTCTCGCGGTGGGCGTGTGCCAGGGGCTGGCGGAACGCGGTATCGGTGTCCCCGGCGATGTGCAGGTGGTCGGTTACGGCGATCTGGACGTCGCGACGCTGGCGGCCATCCCCGTGACCACCGTCCAGCAGCCGGTGGAAGACCTGGGCCGTACCGCCGTACACCTGCTCATGGACGAGATCGAAGCCAGTGACGAACATGTCCACGAGACCCGCGTCTTCGGCCCTCGGCTCATCCCACGGGACTCGACGCGGGGCGCGTGATCGTGGAACGTTCGCTGGACGGTCTGCCCAGGTTCTGATGGAGTCGGGTTGCTGGACAACTGACCGGCCAGCAGCCTACGGAGGCCGTGATGCCCCGCAGCTGCCCGCCCGAACTCCGCCGCAAAATTCTCCGGCGCGCTGCCCCAACTCCTGGGCCACGCTTGGCCGGTGCTTGCCCAACCGTTCGCGCTCGCCCTGCACGGCACCGACGGTGGCGGAGCCGCACCCCGCACGGTCATCGCCCGCCGGCGATCCCTGCTGGTCGCCACCGCCCTGTCCGTCCCCGGATCCACACCGCCCGGCGCGCGCTCACCGACCTCAGGGACCGGTGGCTGAGCTGCCCCCTGCGGCCCGCTCCGTCTGTCCGGGCCACCGCTCCGGTTCACCAGGAGCGAGCAGGTCCGGCACACCGCTCCGCCGTGTCCGGGCGAAGACAACGATTCGTTACGACAGTGGCCGGATTCTGGCGAAGGGCGACCAGCCCGTCGTCGCTCCCACAGGGAATACGTCCGCTGTCACACCCGGCGACTCGGCCAGCCGGCGTACGTCGGAGCACGGTCGGCGCGGTCGGCCCAGGTGAGCGTCGCGCCTTCGGCTCTGACCCGGGCCAGGTCGCTGAGGGAGACCTCGGCCTTGACGGACTCCTCGGTGTTGGGGCTGGTCGAGGCGAGTTCACCGTGCGCCGGCCACGGGGCGTCACACGGGGCGTAGACGGCCGAGCGTGCGTAGCAGCCGGGGAAGAAGCCCTGGGGAGCGCCGAACAGTTGGGAGCTCACCACGAACATCTGGTTCTCGATCGCCCGGGACTGAGCGCAGTGGTTGACCCGCCAGGAGCCGGCCTCGCTCAGCGTCAGCGAGGGAACCAGGAGGATCTCGGCGCCCTGCGCGATGACCGCATCGGCGCACTCGGGGATCTGGGCCTCGTAGCAGATGTTGATGCCCACCGGTCCGAACGGGAGTTCGGTGACTGGCGGAGGGGTATCCGAGGTGTGAATGGTGCCCAGATGTCCTTCGGCCGGGAACAGGTGTGTCTTGGCGTGTGTGAGGATCAGACCCTCCTCGGGACCGAAGAGGTGGGCCGTGTTGAGCCACCCCGTCGCGGTCTCGACCAGTTGGGTGCCGGCAAGAATGTACTGCTGGCGCGCCCGTGCCTCATCGATGAAGAGGTTGACGTAATCGTCGGTGCGCCGCGAAGTCCGAACGATGTCCTCGATGGTCATCGACTCCCAGCCTGCTTCCAGCGTGAGCAGTTCAAGCCCGACATATTCGGGAAGTACGACGACGGCGGCGTCGGGTGTGCGATCGAGAACGGCCCGCATGTGTGCGGCGAAGTCGGTGAAGTCCCGCAGCGGCGTGAATTCCACCGCTGCGGAAGCGAGAACGACCATGGGAACCTCCGGTGAACGTCGGATGGCGTGGGCTCCGAATCTAGGCGGATGGACCGGCACGAAGTATCGGTAGAACTGCCGATGGCTGTCCGTTCGGGCCCGAACCGATGTACGATCAGCGACCCGTCAGAGGTGAGAAGGTCATGGCCCGCACCCGGTCGCTTCGCGTCCAACCCCCTGTACCCGAGCGTATCTGGGGGAGCGCCGACGGCGACTGCGAGCAGTGGATCCCCGCCGGCACACCGACGCGCTACCCCCTGCTGCCCAAGCTGCTTGCGGGTGTGCGCCGTGCCGGCGGTCTCCAGGTCACCGGGATCGTCGTCCTCGGATCCACCTGGTACCGGGCGAACGCCACGACCGGGTCAGGATCACGCCTGGCGGAACTGACCCTGGGCAGGATCTCGCCGCCTTATGGACTGACCCACTCCGAGCTAGACGTGCTCACGTTGCTCGCGTGCGGAGCCACCAACGCCACGATCGCCGAACGTTTCAACGTGACCGTCAGGACCGTGTCGACCCATGTGGAACACATCCTCGCCAAACTCGACCTGACCAACCGGACCGGAGCCGCGTCGCTGGCTCTCCGGCACGGCCTGCTCCGGCTCCCGCTGCCGGGAATAGCCCCAAACGGGGAGGTTTTGACCGAGGTCGAGAGCGCGCTCGCGCTCGTCGCCGACGATGAGCAGCGCGCAGGCCGGCTCCGCAGGCATTCCGTCCAGGTTGCGGACGGAGCCGGCCGTGGCCGCAGCGGATCTCCCATCCGCCTGGGCAGTGTCTTTCCGTTGGCCACCGCCGAAGGCAAGGACATGCTCCACGGCGCCACGCTCGCGGTCGAGGCGGTCAACGCGGCCGGAGGCATCGGCGGGCGGTGGCTCGAGCACGTTGTGGAGAGCGGTGACACCGGACGGCCGGAGTCTCTCGCCGATGCCCTGGCCGCCCTTGAACGGCACGGTATCGACGCGGTGACCTTCCCGTACGTCGAGCGTCGTGAGGCAGTCCCGTTGATTCTTGACGCGGCGGCCGATCTTGAGATCCCGTTCCTGCACACCATGACCAGCGCGAGTGCCGAGGAACAGGTCAGGACCGATATGCGCAGACTCGGCCGGGTGTTCCAGTTGAGCCCGGGGGACAGGCACTACGGAACCGAGTTCATCCGTTTCCTGCACAGTGCCCGCGGTGCGGTCTTCGGCGGTCGGGAAAGGTTGCGAGCGGTCGTACTCACCGACGACCACCACATCCCGTCTTTCCTGGATGAATGGCGCGAGTACGGCCGGACCGCGAATGTGGAGATCAGGTTGCGGTCCTGTTCGACCGAAACGCAATGGCGTGAGGCGCCGGCTCGTTTGGCGGACGAACGGCCGGACGCCGTTCTGGTCGCGTCCTTTCTCGCCCCGTCGGTCCGGACGTTTCTCGACGCGTTCTACGCAGCGCCGTCCCCGGTGCTGCTCTACTGCCTCTGGGTTCCGGGCACGACCGCGTTCGCCGGAACGCTCGGTCACGACGAGGGCATCATCTGGGCGACCACGACCGGCAGATATACCGATCAGCTCGGCTCCCGATTCCAGAGCCAGTTCCTGTGCCGATTCGGAACCGAACAACCCACGACGAGCGCGAGCATTCACTACGACGCGGTTCAGTTGCTCCGGCGGGCCTGGTCCGATGCGGGTACGACATCGCCGGTGCGAGTCAGCGCGGCCCTGCGTGATCTCGTCCATCGCGGCGTGAACGGCAGCTACTTCATGGGCGGCAGGACACAGGCACCGATGGCCTTCCCCGCGCAATCCCGGGATCTGTCGCTCTCCCAGGCGCACCTGATCCTACAGGTGCAGGATCAGGAGAATCGGATCATCGCCCCGCTGCCGTTCGCCGTGACGCGGCTTCGTCCACAACCGTGGATGCGCAGACCCGTGCGTCACCTGGCCTGTTGACGGCTGAGCTGTCAGCTCGCTGCGCCCGTGGCCACGTAGATGTTGTCGCGACGCCACGAGTTCACGGCATCCTGAATGGTGGAGAAGGTGACACCGTGGTCTTTGCCGCGCTTGATGACGCGCTCCAGGATCCGCAGTCGGCTGCCCCGCCCGATGGCCTGGGGGTGGAAGGTCTGGATGAAGTACCCGTCCGGCTCCTGTTCCATCATGAAGTCCAGGTCGTCGAGCCACCGCTGTGCCATCGCCTCGACGTCGGTGGAGGCGGGTGAGTAGAAGTTCGCGGACATGACGAACTCGGTGAAGGGAAAGTCGTCCAAGGTCCATGACACGGGTGCTTCGACCAGGTCGAGAGTACGGCCGAATTCACTGGCGCGGTCCCGGTGGATCACGTCGCCGGTGCGGGTGCGATACATCTGGAAGTCGTTGGCCATCAGACTGGAGTCGTAGTCGAAACCCATGTCGGACAGGATCTGGGTGCTGACCTCGGTGAGGTCGAACGCGGGGGAGCGGTATCCGGTGGGACGTACTCCGAGAACCGAGTCGAGAGTTTCAAATCCCCGTTCGAGGACAGTGCGTTCCTGCTCGGGCGAGAGCGCGGTCGGGCTCTCGTGGGCGTAGCCGTGGTGGCCGATCTCATGCCCGTTGTCGCGGATCCGCTTGCACACCTCGGGGTGGTTCTCCGCGTCCATTCCGGGAATGAACCACGTCGTGCTCAACTCTTCCCGATCGAGCACGTCCAGGATTCGCGGTGTCGCGATGTTGGCGCCGTACTCGCCACGTGAGATGTACTGGGGACTTGTGAGGCCCAGAGTGCCTGCCCACACGGAGATGGCGTCGAAGTCGAACGAGAGGCAGACGGTAGCCATGGGGTTTCCTTCGGGTTTGCGGCGAACGTGATCTGCCGATCGTTACGGGCGTAGCCGCGCGGCCACATCGGTCAGATCACCGATGCGTGCGCCCGCGGCGGCGGTCGTCGAAGCTGAAGCCGCTTGTGGGCCGCGTGCCAGAGGCCGTCGAGTCGTCGGCGGCGGACCGGGGCGCCCGCCTACCGGGCGAGAAGGTCTCCGGCCCGCCACCCGCAGAGCCCTCACCGCCGCAACCGCCGAAGAGCTTGCCGCCCGCGCACCCGCCCCGATCGGCAAGCAACTGCGGGCGAACGCCAACCGGCTCCGAACGGCGGCCGACGCCCACCACGACACAGCCCACTCCGCCGGGGCCCTGATGTGAACCGGCAACCGGACGAGCGCACCCGCATCCGCGAGGCGATGCACCGGCTCCTGGCCGCCCAAGCCATCGCACCCAACGGCAGCCTCACCGTCATCCCCCTCACCACAGAGACCGACGTCCATCGCATCCCCCTGATGAAGCGCCATGGAGGCTACGGATCGCGTGCGGTCAGGGGCGTAGGAGCCTGGCCGCGAGGAAGCACGGAGCCTGGTGGAGCTTGTTGTAGGCCGTTTCGTCGAGTTCTCGCAGGCCAGGCGTCGGGCGGGGCTCGAGCCGAGTGTCTGTGCCCTGGATGCCGGGAGCGCCGGGATCTCGGCCGATGCGGATCACCGCGGCCGGCGCTTCCGACAACGCCGGCGGCAGGCATGTGCTGTCGCGTATCGCCGTGCCCACGCCTGTGTGACCGAGATGCGCGGGATGGACCAGGTGTCGCGGGTGGGAGCCGGGTTCCTTCTTCTTGAGTGCCTGATCTGTCCGCTGCCCGGTGCTGAGGGGCCTCGTGGACGCTACCGGGCGCTGTCTACGGTGGTCGGGTGAGCGATGCGAGGAACGGGTGCACGGGGCGGGTGGTCGTGCTGGTGCTGCCCGAGGTGAA
>NZ_JBEPAP010000089.1:0-31221 GCF_040298665.1 Streptomyces sp. NPDC001508 | reverse complement strand
CTGCTACGACCCTGTGATCCACCAGACCAACAGCAAGATCAACAATCCCGGGGACACACCGCTGGCGGCATAGAGGTTGACTCAGGGAACTCATGTGGTGTCCTTCGGATGAGGGGACGACGGCGGCGCCGAAGGTCTTCCCCTTGCTCGGCCGGTCACACCCGGACGAGGTCGGCACCTCACCGGCGCCGCGCGCACCGGAGCGCGAGGAGACTGCGGAGCGCGAGCAGACTCCCGCCGGGCGATTCCTACCACCATCCTGATCCGCCGACAGCCGCGACGCACCCCGCATCCGCCGACTCCTGCGACGCACCCCGCATCCACCGACTGCTGCGACGCACCCCGCGGTGATCGCGTGCCCGTGCGGCGCGGGGCGTCCGCTCACGGCGGGGGCTGCGCCGACCAGGCGCCTTCACGCATGATCACCCTGCCGGGCAGCTCCGATGCGCCACGCCAGGCACGCACCGTCCTCGGTACGACCCGCACATACACAAAGGCGTCGTCCTCCGTGCGCGGGTCCCACCCGAACTTCTCCGCGAACCCGTCCGCCGCCCGCGCCGGCACGTCCCGGTCCGAAAAGCACCGGGCCTCTCCGAGGAGCAGCACCACATCGAAGGAGTCCGGCAGTGCCAGGCGTACCCGAGGTTCCGCGCGGACGTTGCGCACCGTGGCGGAGGCCGCGCCGGTGCACACCCATACCGCCTGCCCGTCCCACGAGAACCACAACGGGACCTGGTGCGGCCCGTGCTCGGGATGGGCGCTGGCCAACCAGACGTCCCGCTCCGTGGCGAGCCGCGTCAGCGTCTCCCGTGTGCGTTCGGCCGGCGAGCGGGGCACGGTTCGCGTGTTCTCCATGACGCCGACCCTAGCCAGCAAGATCGAAACACACATGGGGCCGTGGCCCTACGTCCCACGACCGACCCCCCTGCGGCCTCTGCCACATCGGCCGCCCGCGGGCGGCGGCCCGGTTGCGCGGGGCGCGTCCGAGGCGAGTGCGGGACCGCCCGGACGTAGCGGAACGACACCGCCACGGACAGTGCGGGCCGGCCTCTCGGTGAAGGGACCGGATCCCGTGGATCGACGGCTCCTTGCGGGGCCGCACCGCCGCTGCCGGCGTCCTGGACGCCCTCGCCCTCGCCGCTTTGCCCGGCTCCGGTTGCGACAGCGCCGATGAGTGGCT
Organism: Streptomyces sp. NPDC001508; assembly: GCF_040298665.1. Classification (NCBI taxonomy): domain Bacteria; kingdom Bacillati; phylum Actinomycetota; class Actinomycetes; order Kitasatosporales; family Streptomycetaceae; genus Streptomyces; species Streptomyces sp. NPDC001508. The sequence goes on along the minus strand of NZ_JBEPAP010000089.1, from coordinate 30,041 downwards.
GGACTGGCTCAGTGACGCCGACACCATCGCCCGACCCATGATCTCGCTCGGGCGATCGCGGCCGGTGCACCCCATGACGTCTGCACGCCGTATTCCGGCCGCGCCACCCGCCCGCCACCCGGACGACCCGGCACCGGCCGGGGACCAGCACGAAGGAAACACCATGACCAGCAGCATCGCCCGCCGGGCCTCGATCGCACTCGCCTCCGCGGCCCTCGCCGGGCCGGCACTCCTCGCCACCGGGGGCTCCGCCTCGGCGGCGACGGCTGCGCCCGGCGACGGAGCCACGGTCGTCTCCCACACCGAGCGCTCCGGGCACACCGACCGCACCCCCGGCCCCCAGCACTGGGCGGAGATCTGCAAGCAGGTGAACCGGGTCGGCGGAGTAAAGATCATCCCCCGCGCCGACCAACAGGGGCACGCGGGTGACGCCGCCCGCATCCGCTGGATCTCGGACCAGATCAGGTGGCTGTGCACCCATGCATGACCCGTCGCTCCCGCATCGGTGATCCGGCCCGATCGGTCCGGGAAAACCAGTGACGCCCCAGTGGATCGTGGCCAGATGATCGTGCACATTGGAGATATGGCCGTCGGGCGGTACCTCGTCCGTGTGTGGCAGCGGTGGCATACCAGCCATGCGCTGGTCGCGCTCCCGCTCATCCTGATCGTGGCCATCACCATGGCCGACATCCAGTCCCCGACCCCTGTCCATCTCGGTCCGCTGCTCGTCGCGGCCCCCGCCATCACCACGTCCTTCGCCGGTCCCCGGCTGACCGGACTGATCGGGGCGCTGGCCCTGGGAGCCCAGGCATTCCTGGGCACACGCAGTGGCGGAGTGGCCACCTCCGACAACATCGCCCAGTTGGCCGGGCTCGCCGCCCTGTCGGTCTTCTCCGTGCTGGTCTGCTGGGTGCGTGAGCGGCACAAGGAGCAGCTGGCCCGGGTGCGATCGGTCTCCGAGGCCGCGCAACAGGCCCTGCTGCGCCCGCTGCCCGACCGCCTCGGCCCCTTGCACATCGCTAGTTCCTACCTGGCCGCGGAGAAAGAGGCCCACATCGGCGGCGATCTGTACGCGGTGGCACGCACCGCCGAACGAACCCGCGTGCTCATCGGTGACGTCAGGGGCAAAGGACTCTCCGCGGTCGGGGAGGCGGCCATGCTGCTGGGCGCGTTCCAGGAGGCCGCCCACCAGCACGCCACCCTGCAGATCCTGGCCGACGCCCTCGACCGCAGCGTCCACCGCTACCTCACCCAGTTCCCCGAGACCGACGAGGAGGCCCAGGAGCACTTCATCACGGCACTGCTGCTGGAGATCCCCGACCACAGCCCCGTGGCCCGTATGACGGTGTGCGGACACCCGCCGCCCCTGCTCCTCCGGCACGGCCGGGTGACGCCCATCGCCAGCCCGTACCCGGCACCGCCCCTCGGCACCTGGGAGCTGGGGCCGGACACCCGTACCACGCACGCGTTCTCCTTCCTCGCCGGTGACACCCTCCTCCTGTACACCGACGGCGTCGTCGAGGCCCGCGACCCGGGCCGCGTCTTCTACCCCCTGGAGGAGCGGGTCGCCCTCTGCGCGAAGTGCAGCCCGACCACACTCGTCCACCACGTCCGGCAGGACCTCCTCGCCCACACCGACGGCGCCCTCTACGACGACGCGGCCATCCTCGCCATCCAGCGCACCCCCACCTCACTGAGCGGGCTCCACCTCAGCGATCTCCACCTGAGCGATCTTCTGCACGGCGCCAGCCGTCACGGACGGGCCCACACACGCCATGAACAGGCCGTCTGAGCAGGTCGCCCCGCTGGACATGCCGCGATGCGCCGACCATCGTCCGCGGCACCATCGTGGCTGGTCGCGCAGTTCCCCGCGCCCCTTCAACTTCAGGGCGCTGTCGAACCGCACCGGTCTTCGCCGGTCGCCTCAAAGGCCCGGGGAGGTTTGAGGGCCGGCGGGACGGGCCGTCCCCGCCGCGCCGCGTGGGTGAGCGTGCCCGGACAACGGCCGTCGTCCACCGACCGTGGACTCCCGCGCGTCCAGCCGGTGCGGGGCCAGATGCACCTCGAACGGCAGGGCTTCCTTCGCGCGGATACGGGTCGCCAGACACTGCACGGCCAGCGAGGCGATCGCGGCCTTGTCGGGGACGACGGAGGTCAGGGACGGGGTGCTGTAGAGCGCTTCCTCCGAGCCGTCGACGCCCACCACGGCGACATCCTCGGGAACCCTCAGGCCCGCCTCGAACAAGGCGCGTTGCGCGCCGAGGGCCAACATGTCGCTGAAGCAGAAGACCGCGTCGGGCCGTACGCCGGCGGGCAGCGCGCTGAGGGTGCGCATCGCCCGCAGCCCATTGTGCCGGTTGAACTCCCGCACCCGTGGCGCGAGCCGCGGATCATAGGTCAACCCGGCCTCGTGCAGGGCGAGTTGGAAGCCCTCCAGACGCTGGCGGCTGGTCTCCGAGGTCTTGTGGTCCACGCCGATCGCGGCGATCCGGGTGCGGCCCAGACCGATCAGGTGCGCGGTGGCGTCGCGCGCCGCCGCGACATTGTCGATCAGCACATGGTCGGCGCCGACCTGCTCGCGCCCGTAGCTGCGCTCGCCGAGCAGAACGAGCGGGAACTCATTGGCGACAGCGGCCAGTTCATCGGGTGCGACATGCAAAGGTGACAGGATCACGCCGTCCAGCAGAGACGCGCCGATGCCGGTCGCGAGGCGCAGTTCCTCCGTCGCGTCCCCCAGGGTCTCCTCGATGAGGACGGTGAGGCCCAGCGCCGCGGCCTGTGCCCGCACATGATGGGCCAGCTCCGCGAAGTAGGGCATGGTCAGTTCCGGGACGGCCAGGGCGATCAGACCGCTGTGCCCCGTGCGGAGACGGCGCGCCGACGGGTTCGGCCGGTAGCCGAGTTCGTGCACGGCCTGCATCACCCGCTGACGTGTGGTCTCGGACACCCGTGGCGCATGACGTACAACGTTGGAGACAGTCTTGATGGACACTCCTGCCCGCTCCGCGACGTCCTTGAGTGTCACCGCTGTCACCGACCGACCCCCTCACCGTGGTTTCCCCGGATTATGCACGAGCGCACCACGAGCGTCAGCCCTCAGGACCCCGCGGAAATCCCTTTCTGACAGGGGGTTGACCCTGGCGAGGCCCCACCGTTACAACGTTGGAACCGCACGCCGACGGTCGCGTCGGCGGCAGTTCGGACGGCCGCCCCACCTGGGCAGCCGAGCCCGCCCGCCCCGACGAGACGGCGCCGCTCGCGGGCTCGCGCCGATGCCGCCGTCCCGAACCCACGCTCTGCGCAGTGACCCGTCCGTCCGCCGCACGAGAGGATCCGTATGTCTCCGCATCGTTCCCACACCCCGCTGCGCACAGCCGTGGTCGGCACCGGGGGCATCGCCCGCTCCAGCCATCTGCCCGCGCTCCGGACACTGGCCGCCGAGGGCGAGGTGGACGTCGTCGCCGCGGTCGACGTCGACGGGCGGGCGGCGCGTGCGTTCGCCGCCGAGGCCCAGATCCCCCACGTCTCGACGGACCTCGACGCGACGCTGGCCGAGGTGCGCCCGGATCTGGTGGTGCTGTGCACGCCTCCGGCCGTGCACCGGGAGCAGTCCGTGGCCGCGCTCCGGGCCGGAGCCTGGGTGTGGTGCGAGAAGCCGCCGTGCCCGTCGCTGGCGGACTTCGACGCCATCGCGGCGGCGGAGCGGGCCGGCGGCACGGGAGCGTACGCGTCCATCGTCTTCCAGCACCGCTTCGGCTCCGGTGCCCGCCATGTCCGCCGGCTGCTGCGGGCCGGTGAGTTCGGCCGTCCGCTGGTGGCCCACTGCCAGACCACCTGGTACCGGGACGCCGCCTACTACGCGGTTGCGTGGCGCGGCCGGTGGGCCACCGAAGGGGGCGGCCCGGCGATGGGGCACGGCATCCACCAGACGGACCTGCTGCTGGATCTGATGGGGCCCTGGAGCGAGGTGCGGGGCATGGCGGCGCGGCTCGTGCACGCCGTGGAGACCGAGGACGTCTCCACGGCGCTGGTGCGCTTTACGAACGGCGCCGTCGGCACCGTCGTCAACAGCGTGCTCAGCCCGGACGAGGTCAGCCGGATCCGCATCGACTGCGAACGCGCCACGATCGAACTGACCCACCTGTACGGATACCGCAACGCCGACTGGCGCATCACCCCCGCGCCCGGTGTGCCCGAGGAGACCGCCGCCGCCTGGCGTGACTTCGGCGCCGACGAGCCCAGTTCGCATGTGGCCCAACTACGCGCCCTGGTCGCCGACATCAGGGCCGGCCGGCGCCATCCCAGCAGCGGCGCCGGGGGCCGGCGCACGCTCGAGTTCATCACCGCCCTGTACAAGTCCGCGTTCACCGATGTTCCCGTCCGCGCCGGGGACATCGGCCCCGGCGACCCCTACTACACCGCACTGCACGGCGGCGCTCAGGGGTGGGCGCCCGCCGCCGCCCGCAAGGAGGCAGCCCCCGCATGACCCTCCAACTCACGCACGCCCACGGCGACCGCATCACCGTGACCCACCAGGCCACCGGGACCGAGCTGTTCGCCTACGTGTACCGTCCCGAGGACGCGTGGGAGGCGCCCAAGCCCTACCTGCACCCGATCAGGACCCTGTCCGGCGCGCTCGTCACCGACTACCGGCCCAACGACCACCGATGGCACAAGGGACTACAGCTGACCGCCTCTCATCTGTCGGGTCACAACCTGTGGGGCGGCAACACCTATGTGCACGGGCAGGGATACCTCGCGCTGCCCGAGAAGGTGGGCTCCATGGCCCATGTCGCCTTCGCCGAGGTCGCGGCGGAAGGCGACAACGTGGTCATCGCCGAGCGTCTGACCTGGCATCCGTACGACGGTGAGCTGTGGGCCGAGGAAGAACGCCGGATCGAGGTGTGCGAAGTAGACCCGGACGCCGGCAGCTGGTCGTTCACCTGGACCTCGGCCGTGACCAACCGCCGTGACCAGCCGCTGCGTTTCGGCAGCCCCACCACCCACGGCCGTCCGGCCGCCGGATACACCGGGCTGTTCTGGCGCGGCCCGCGCGCCTTCCGCGACGGCCAGGTCTTCACGGCAGAGACGGCCGGCGGCGACCTGATGGGAAGTCAGGCGCCCTGGCTGGCGTACGTCGGTGAGCACGACGGGCGCGACGGCCATGCCACCCTCGTCTTCGAGCACGCGCCGGCGAACGACCACGCGGGCGACAAGGGGACGCATCCGGCCCACTGGTTCGTGCGCACCGACCCGTTCGCCGCGGTCGCGCCCTCCTGGGCGTTCCACGAGGAACTGGTCCTCGCCCCCGCGGACACCCTGACCCGCGGCTACCGGGTGACCGTCGCCGACGGCGCCTGGGACCGCGAGCGGGTCGCCGCGCAGCTGCGGGGGCGGCCGTGGTGAGCGCGACGTACGACGGATTCCCCGCGGCGGTCGGCGTGTCCCGGCTGAGCGTGTACGACTGGCCCACCCTTGACGGCCGGCCCGGCGGAGGCACCCCGCATATGCACCTGACGTGCAGCGAGGGATACGTGGTGACGGCCGGCCGGGGAACGGTGCAGACCCTCACCGCCTCCGGCTACCGGGAGACGCCCCTGGAGCCGGGCACGGTGGCCTGGTGCACGCCCGGCACGATCCACCGGCTGATCAACGACGGCGGCCTGCAGATCACCGTCGTGATGCAGAACAGCGGCCTGCCCGAGGCGGGCGACGCCGTGCTCACCCTGCCCGAGGACCTCCTCAGCGACACCGACACCTACGCGCACGCGGTCCGTATCCCCGCCGACGCGCCCGCAACCGAGCAGGCCGAGGTCGCACGCGCCCGCCGCGACCTGGCGACGCGCCGCTTCCGGGAGCTGCGGAAGGCCACCGAGAACGGCGATCCGGAGCCACTGGCGGCCTTCCACCGGGCAGCCGCGCAACTGGTGCGGCCCCGACTGGACGCCTGGGAACAGCGCTGGCGCTCCGGCGCCCACGCCGCCGCAACGGCGAGCGAAACCCAACTCCGGGCGCTGCGCGACCAGGACGGGCGGCATCTCGCCGCGGCCCGGGTCGCCGCGACCGGTCCCACCGCACGCGGACGCTTCGGCATGTGCGGCCGCCTGGACGTCTACCCCGGCATCTGACCCCGCCGCCGCTACGACAGCGGTGGCTCGGCCGCGAACCCGGCCCGCCGCGCCTTCGGCACCGGCCGCCGGTGTGCCGGCCCGTTCCTCGAACCCCTCTCCTGCACCCGCCCTGGAGGGCCACCATGTCCGAGCCCCGAAGCGGCCGGCACCGGCTCCCGCGCCGCCGGGCCGTGCTGACCGCGGCGGCCGTCGGCCTCAGCACCGCCCTGACGGCCGCGCTCACCGCGTGCTCCACCGCAAGCGTCGGCACCACATCCGAAGGAATCACCCTCACGTTCTCCTGGTGGGGCAACAACGACCGCGCCGCCCGCACCGAGCGGGCCGTACGGCTCTTCGAGAAGGAACACCCGGGTGTCACCGTCCGTACGTCGAACGGCGAGTTCGGCTCCTACCTGCAGAAGCTGGCCACACAGGCCGCGGGGCGCTCCGCGTTCTACGCGCCGTCCCTGCTCGGGGCCGGCATGTCCGTCGCGCTGGTGTGGCGGGCGCTGTTCAACGACGGCGGTTCCGTCCCCGACGTCCTGGGCACGTTCGGCATCCACACCGGCAGCTGGGTCGGCAACCCCAGCCTCGCGGTGTACGCCGTCGCCCTGCTGACGGTGTGGCAGTTCGGGGCGCCCATGGTGATCTTCCTGGCGGGACTGCAGCAGGTCCCGCCCGATCTCTACGAGGCGGCCGCCCTCGACGGCGCCGGCCGCCGGCGGCAGTTCGTCTCCATCACCGTGCCGATGCTGTCCCCGGTCGTCTTCTTCAATCTGGTACTGGAGATCATCAACTCCTTCCAGGTGTTCACCCCGGCCTTCGCCATCAGCGGCGGCGACGGCGGACCCGCCGACTCGACCATGTTCTACACGCTGTACCTGTACGAGCGCGGATTCACCGCCTCGCACATGGGCTACGCGGCGGCCATGGCCTGGCTGCTGCTGATCGCCATCGGCGTCATCACCCTGATCCTGTTCCGGACCTCCCGGTCCTGGGTCTTCTACGCGGACGAGGAGACGCGATGAACATCGCCACGAAGCGATGGCTGCCGCACACCGTCGCGGCGGTGTGCCTGCTCGTTCTGCTGTACCCGCTGGCCTGGCTGCTCGCGACCTCGCTGAAGCCGGCCAGCGAGGTGGTGACCAGCCTCGATCTATGGCCCAGCCACCTGGAGTGGTCCAACTACACGACCGCCCTGGACGGCGTGTCGGGTATCTCCGTCACCCGCCTCCTGTCCAACACCCTGCTGATCGCGGCGGGCGCCGTCGTCGGCAACGTCCTGTCCTGTTCCCTGGCCGCCTACGCCTTCGCCCGGCTGCGCTTCCGCCTGCGCAAAGCGATGTTCGCCTTCATGGTCGCGACGCTGATGCTGCCGCACCACGTCGTGCTGATCCCGCAGTACATCATCTTCAACCGGCTCGGCATGGTGGACACCTACTGGCCGCTGATCCTGCCCAAGTTCCTCGCCACCGAGGCGTTCTTCGTCTTCCTCATCGTCCAGTTCATGCGCGGACTGCCACGCGAACTGGAGGAGTCCGCCCGCCTCGACGGCTGCGGCGCCTTCCGCACCTACTGGTCGATCACACTGCCGCTGAGCCGGCCCGCGCTGATCACGACGGCCGTCTTCACCTTCATCTGGACGTGGAACGACTTCTTCACCCAGATGATCTACCTGTTCGCGCCGGAGAAGTTCACCATCACCCTCGCCCTGCGCAGCTTCGTCGACCAGTCCAGCACCTCCGCCTACGGCCCCATGTTCGCGATGTCGGTGATCTCCGTGCTGCCGATCGTGCTGTTCTTCTTCGTCTTCCAGCGCTATCTGGTGCAGGGCATGGCCACCACCGGACTGAAGGGCTGAACCACCATGAGCCGCGCACCCGCACCGCCCCGTGACCGCCGGGAGACGGGAGAGATCTTCAGTCCGGGCTTCGCCCTGTTCGCCGACATGCTGCTGGTGGGCCTGCTCACCAGCCTCGCCTGTCTCCCGGTCGTCACGGTCCCGGCCGCCTTCTGCGCGGCTTCGGCAACCCTCAGGGAGAGCGTCGGCACCGGCACACAGATCCGGATCGGCGCGTACGCCGGCCATCTGCGAGCACATCTGTCCGCGGGCTCGCTGGCCGCCGGTCTTGCCGTACCGCTGCTCGCCGTGGTCCTGCTCGTCGATTCCGCGCTGGTGCGCGGCGCACTGCCCGGAGCCCCCGCCATGGCGCCCGCGCTGGCGCTGCTCACCCTGGGCTGTGCGACCGTGGGACTGCGCGCCACCGCGCTCCCGGCCCCGCACCGGCCGTCCGCACGCGAGGCACTGCTCCGCTCGGCCGCCGATCCGCGCGGCACGCTCCTGCTGGGCAGCGCCGTACTCCTGGCCGCGCTTCTCACCTGGTCCATGCCCCTGCTGACACCGCTGCTGCCCGGCCCTGTGGCGTTCGCCGCCACCGTGGTGGACCTCCGCGTCATGACGCCCCGGCGGCAGAACTGAAACGCCTTGTCAGTGCGGTGATGCATGATCGGCACGTCGGTTGTCGAAGAGGATGGGACGGCACGTGTCGATCACGAACCAGCAGGTGGCAGGGCGCGCGTTTTTGCGGCAGCTGTACGCGGACGCCTACTTTCCCGACCAGGTCGTCGACAGGGGCAGGGCGATCCTGCTGCGGCTGTGTGAACGGATCGAGGCCGAGCAGCCCGCGGACGTGGCGGCCCTGTATGTGCTCACCCAGGCCGCCACGGAGGAATTCAACCTGCTGGAGGCGGAGTTCGAGGCGGCGGGAAGCGAGATCGAGACGGTGGCGCGGGAGGAGATCGCCGAGGACTTCTGGTTCATCGCGTCGGCCTACGGATTTCCCGACGCGGACGTGGAGAAACTGATCGCCACACGGGAATGGTGAGGGGACACGGCCGGCACGGAGTTCTCGCGGTCGGTCGGCCACCCGCCCGGTACCCGCACCGTACGTGGTGTACCGCGCACGGGCCGCGGGACGCCGCGCACCGGTCAGTCGTGCCGCCGCACCGCGTCGCCGGCCGGCCGGTGCCCGCCGGACATGACGGCGCAGGCGGGGCACAGGACCCGCGCGTTCCGGCCGTAGCGGTGGGTGAGTCCCAGACAGCGCGGGCAGTACCCGACCTCGTGCGGTGCACAGCCGAGCAGGATCGCGGCGGTCACCCGGTCCGTCGCGGGATCGATGCGCTCCGGCACCTCCTCCATATGTCCGAATCTACGTTCGGGATCGTGCCCCGGCAGCCTTCGGCATGGACGGTCGCCGGTTCGAGCCCGGCTGCCGTCCGCTTCCGCCGGCCGACGGACCCGGGCGTCCCGTCGTCCGCGCCAGGGCCGGCAGCCGGTCCCCGTCCTCGGCCGGTCGGGTCCGGCGCCGTGCGGGCGGTGCCGCGGCCCGGGCGAGCGCGGCCCGTACGGCGTCACGCAGGCTTGGTGAACCGTCGCGTGTTCATCGCCAGGGTGCGGCCTGCCCGGCGGGAGGGGCACCGTCGCCGGGCCGCCGGACAGGCGCGGAGGGGACAGCGGCCGGCGGTCACGGCGTGGTGAGTGCCTGGAGCCGGTGGCTGTGGGGGGCGAGGGCGCGAACCGCATCGATGGCGGAGCGGACGGCTCCTTGCTGGCTGTCGGCGTCGTACAGGTAGCTGCCGGCGTAGTGGACGTTGTAGTGCCCTTGGCAGGCGGTGAGCCGGGTGGCGGCCCGGCGGCCGGGCACGGTGGGCAGGAGCTGCCGGAAGTGGCCCGTGGCGATGATCTCGTCCGGCGGGGGACGGTGGGTGATCCAGCTCTTGAAGAGATCGGTGCCCACGAGCGGGCCGAGCCAGCTTGTTGTCTCCGCCCAGTGGCCGTCACTGGTGGTGTTCGAGCTGGACCAGTGGGCACGGTCGGCGGGCATGTGCCCGGGATCGCGGTGGAGGACCACCGTGGTGGGGACATAGCTGAATTCGGAGAGCTGGGCTGCGGCACCGGTGAGCTGTGGGCACTGGTGCAGGAGCCGGGCCGCATGGGGAGCGGGCAGGGCCAGGACCACACTGTCGTAGCCGATCGCCTGCCCGTCCGCGCTGTGCACGACGGGCCGGTCACCGCTGAAGGAGATGTGCCGGGCGGGTGTGCTGTAGCGGATGGGGGCCCGCAGTGCGGCGGTGAGACGGTGCACCAGGGCGCCGAGTCCTGCGGTGAGGGTGTGCCAGATCGGCGCGGCCTCCGCCTGCTCGGGTGGCGTGCGGGTGCCCCAGGCCGCGGCCGCGCGGGCGGGCATCCGGGCAGCCTGAACGAGGGTGCAGCCGATGAAGGAGGCACACCAGGCCAGGACGGCGTGCCGGTACAGGTCGTCAGGGAGGCCGAGGGGGGCGGCGAGGTCGGCGACGGTGATGGTCTGTGGCCCGTTCTCGGCTTCGAGACGGGCGGCCTCGGCCAGGAAGGTGCCCAGGGCCTCCCAGGCCGGCCCCGTGAGCGGCTTGCGCCCGGCTTCCGCGTCCCCGGGAGCATGCGGAGTGACCAGCAACGGCTCGTCCTGCCCGGCGCGCAGCAGCGTGGTGGTCAGCGGCACCGCGGTGGTGTCGTGGGCTGTGATGCCCAGGGCGCGGCACAGGGCGGTGTGGTCCGGGTAGGCGGTCGGCGAGAGGAACTGGGCGCCCAGGTCGGTGTCGAGGGTGCCGTGTCCGGCGGTGGGGACGGGGATGGTGCGGATGTTGCCGCCCGGCCGGTCGGTGGCCTCGTACACGGTGATGTCATGGTCTTCGTCCAGGAGCCAGGCCGCCGTCAGTCCGGCGATGCCTGCCCCGATGATCGCGATACGCATGGGGAGGTGTTTTTCCTTCGCTCAGGCAGGAATGGACGGGCCGGCGGGGACGGGGGGCTGGAGGAAGCCGGAGTCGATGAAGTAGTCGACGTAGGAGTCGAGCATCGTGGCGTCCACGGGCGGGCAGGACAGGCCGGATCCGTCGATGCCTGCTTCGAAGTTGGTCCGGCCGAAGGTGGGGAAGGTGCCCGCGAAGTACATCTCCTTGACCGAGATCTCGGATTGGCGTGCCGGTTCGATGAACATCGGCATGAACGGTGCCATCGGCTGGCTGGGGTCGGCGGCGGTGAGGTCGGCCATGAAGGCGACCCACTCGTCGTAAGGCACCGTGCGCACCGGATAGCCGCGGGCGCGGAGCCGCTCGGTCAGCAGACGCAGCCGGCCGTCGTGGGGGTTGGTGATGTGGTGCACGTGTCCGCGGGCCGGCCGGTGGGCGAGGATGTAGGCGATGGCCTGGGCCGTGTAGTCGACGGGCACGAAGTCGAGGGGGAGTTCGATGTCGGGGGCCAGGCCGGTCTCGGCGATGCTGCGGAACAGTGCGCACATCATGGTGTCGGTGTTCCAGACGCCGCCCCGGCGGGTCCCGGTGATCTCGTAGGGGCGGTGGACGGCGACGGCGAGACCTTGCTGTGCGGCCTGGGCGACGAGGCGTTCGGCGACCCACTTGGTCTCCGGGTAGCCCAGTGAGATGCGTTCGGCGAAGCGCAGCGGGGTGTCTTCATCGACGTGCCGCACACCGGCGATGCCGAACCCGGCGATGACGGCGATGCTGGAGACGTAGTGGAATGCCTTGGCGGGGCCGATACGCGCGAGGTCGAGCATGGTACGGGTGCCACCCACATTGATGGCCTGCAGCGCAGCGTACGGGTAGGCGAAGTTCACGCGTGATCCGCCGTGCAGGATGGTGTCACTGCCCTCGCCCAGCGCCTGGAACGTGGCCGGATCGAGGCCGAACCGCGGGGCTGCCAGGTCGGCGGGTACGACGGTGACGTGCTTGCTGACGGCTTGGAAGTCGAGTCCGTAGCGGCGCATCCGGGCCGCCAGCCGCTGCCTGCCCTCCGCTTCGTCGTGGGCACGTACCAGGCAGTACACCTGTGCGGCGGTCCGGTCGCGCACAAGGGCATCCAGAAGGTAGGTGCCGAGGAAACCGGTGGCGCCGCTGAGTACCACACGCCGCCCCCGCGGCGGCAGTTCGGTGGCGGTCGGGAACGACAGGCGTGCATCGAGGCGGGAGACGGCTTCGAAGTCCACGGCCTGCTCGTCCGTGTCCTGGGCGGCGGCTGTGGTCAGCTCCTCGATGCGGGCGGCGAAGGTCCGCACGGTGGGGCCTGCCAGCAGGGCACGGATCAGGTAACGGCTGTGTTCCGGGGCCAGCTCGAAGCGAGCCCGGCACCGGGCGGCCAGCCTCGTGGCCTGCAACGAGTGACCGCCCAGGGCGAAGAAGTCCGTGTCGCGCCCGATGCCCTCGGTGATCCCCAGAATCTCCGCCCACAGCTCGGCGACAGCCACTTCCACCGGGGTCGAGGCCGGCTGTGTCCCGGTCGAGGCTGCCGTGCCGTGCCGGTCGGCATCCTGGGCGAGCCGGTCACGGTCGATCTTTCCGGAACGCGTGAGCGGCAGCCGGTCACGCACCAGAATCGGATTGGGCACCATGAACACGGGCAGTCGGTCGCGCAGGAACTCCCTTAGCCGCCAGCTCAGTTCGGCACTGTTCGCGCCCGGTTGCGGGGTCACCCAGGCCACCAGCCGGTCGTGGTCGCCACCGCGCGGTGCGATCACCGCTGCCTCGCGCACCGACTCATGGGCGCTGAGGTGGACCTCGATCTCGTCCAGTTCGATGCGGTAGCCGCGCACTTTGACCTGCCGGTCACGGCGGCCCAGGAACTCCAGCACCCCATCCGGGCGCCAGCGGGCCAGATCCCCCGTCTTGTACAACCGGCCGGAGGCATCGGGTCCCAGACGGTCGGGCACGAAGCGTTCCGCGGTGAGTTCCTCGTCCCCCAGGTAGCCCAGCGCCACCCCGTCGCCGCCGACCCACAACTCGCCGGTCTCTCCCGGAGCGGCCAGGGTGCCGTCCGCGCGCACCACGTACGCCGTGGAGTTGGCCACCGGAGTGCCGATCGGCACCGTCTCCGCGTCGGCGCCCAGCTCGGTCATCGCGTGCACCGTCGACAGTGAGGAATTCTCGGTCGGGCCGTAGCCGTTGACCAGCACCCCGGGCCGGCCGTGGGCCAGCACCCGACGCACCGCCTCAGGCGAAAGGGCATCCCCGCCCGCGATCAGGCACCGCAAACGGGCGAACATCTTTGGACGTACCTTGGCCATCTGGTGGAACAGGCCCGCGCTCAGCCACATGACACTCACACGCTCGCTGCCGAGCACGTCTTCCAGGGCGTCGGCGGCCAGCAGAGTGTCCACCTCGGCCAGCACGAGCCGGGCCCCGTTGAGCAGGGCCGCGAACCACTCGAAGCAGGACACGTCAAAGGTGGGGCTGGTCGTGGCCAGCAGCACATCCCGGGGCGTCAGCCGCAGCCGCTCATCACCCTGGCACACCAGCCGTACCGGGCCGCGGTGGGGTACGACAACCCCCTTGGGCACGCCTGTCGACCCGGACGTGAAGATCACGTAGGCGGGATCGTCCGGGCCGACCTGAATCTTGTCCGACGCCCCGGTACGGTCCGACACCGCGTGGACGTCCGCGACCCGGGCATGTTCACGGACCAGTTCCTGGTGACCGGCGCCGGTGACCACCACGCCGACCTGCGCGTCCTTCAGCAGTTGCAGCAGGTGCTGCCGCGGGTAGTGGGGGTCCAACGGCAGGTAGGCGCCACCGGCCCGCATCACCGCGAGCACGGCCGCCACACACGCCACCGAGCGCTCCAGCAGCACCCCCACCACATCGCCCGGCTTGACGCCACTGGCGACCAGGTGGTCGGCCAGCCGGCCCACTCGCTCCTCCAGTTCGCCGTAGGTCACTCGTTCACGGCCCTGACAGACCGCGACCGCCCCCGGGTGTGCCTTGGCCTGCCTGATGAACAGATCTGACACGCTCGCCTCGCGTGGATAGGCGGTGACGGTGCCGTTCCATCTGCGCACCTGGGCGTGGTGATCCTGCGGCGAGAACTTCTGGGTATCCGATATGGGCGTCATGGGCATGCTCCGCTTGCTCGTAGGGACAGTGCTGCTGAAGCAGAGGGACACGTGAACCTCGGGAACGGCACGCCGACCCCATCGGGATCACGACGCCGCTACGTCGCGGCCGGGCGCGCGGCCGATGCCGCGGGGTCCCGGGACGGTCGGTTCGCTGGCCGGCAGATGACAGCGAGACCAGCCGGAGGTGTGGGGTACTGCGACAATCACCGGGATCCGAGGGCGGTCGGCTCCAGGGCCGCGGACCAGAAACCGGCCAGTACGGGTTCGACCTGGGCGCACGCATACTCGACCGTGGCCGGTGACTCCCCGTGAGCCAGGCCGAAGGCGGCCACCTCGCGAGCGCCGTCGACGAAGCGGTCCGGCGCATTCCGGAACAACTCGAAGTAGTCCGTCACCGGCTCGGGCAGCCGGGGGTCCAACGCCCTGAGGGCATCGGTCAGTGCGGAGCAGACGCCGCACCACAGCAACAGGTCCGCACGGATCGCGCAGGCCGCCGTGGCCGGTCCCGCCTGCGTCGCCAGCCGGCCCATCAGTGAACCGAAGGCCCGCATCCCGGTCGGCGGACGCTCACCGCGTATCTCGTCCTCGCTCCTGCCCAGCGCATGCGCACAGGCCAGCAGAGGGGGCTCGCAGTCCAGCACCAGCCGCGCCAGATCCAGGAAATAACCGGCCACGGGACGCTGCGGATGGCGGGCGGCCAGTGTGGCAAAGGCTGCCACCTCTGCGGTATGCGCGTGATATTCGCCCACCACCACCCTTGCCACCTCGGCTGCGCCGGCCTCCCCTGCCGCCACAGCCGTCACCAATCGATTCGCGTGCACGTGTGCAGCGGTGTCCGGTGTCGTCGCCTTCATCAGATGATCCACGTCGTGTGCCACGGCAACCTCCATACCCGGCGGTCGATTCCTATTGAAATGAATAGGTCTGTCGGCCGAGCGCAGGCCAGGGGCAGAGCACGCCTGCCGCGTGAACGCGT
Organism: Streptomyces sp. NPDC001508; assembly: GCF_040298665.1. Lineage (NCBI taxonomy): Bacteria > Bacillati > Actinomycetota > Actinomycetes > Kitasatosporales > Streptomycetaceae > Streptomyces > Streptomyces sp. NPDC001508. Next base: position 15,009 of record NZ_JBEPAP010000089.1, on the reverse strand, counting down.
TGAACACCTACGAACACTTCAAGCCACCCCGGCTGAAACCGCCGATGCTGCGGGCCTGCTTCAGGCCCGAGCCGGCCGACGGCAGCCCTGAGCATCACGCACAGCCACTTCGCCGTTGGTGACCGAGAAAGGAGTGGTGGGCCTGATCGCTGCGCTTCACCCGCTGTTGTCCGGACGGACGAGGGCATCGCCGGCGTCTGCTGGACGGCGAGCATCCGACCCGAGCCTCGTGCTGGGCGGGAGCGGGAGCGGCCGCATCATCGGCCGTCGCCGGTCTTGTGGCGCGGCTGTGCGGGAATCCGCTCCAGGACACCGCCGGCGAAGACGTCGTACAGGGGCAGGGTCTCCAAGTGGACGTAGCCGATATGGCAGTCGCAGACGGCCAGCGGGCACACCCGGGGGCGCAGTGCCCGCCGGTAGGAGCCGTCGTACAGGTTGCCCAGCTCGGCGCGGACGAAGTGGCAGCGCCGCACCGTGCCGTCGCCGTCCACCGATATGACGGACTCTCCCGTACGGCAGGGCAGCCCCGCGCTGCGGTGCGGGTGGCGGCTGTAAGGGAAGAGCGGGTCGAGGGCGGTCCACCGGCCGGCCTCGGCATCGGTGTAGGTGTGTCCCTCGGCGGCGTTGACCCACAGATACACCTGGGCGGGCAGATCGGCGCGCAGCCGGCGCGCCTGCTCCAGGTGCTCGGGGAGGCCGACGACGCCGACACTGTGACGGACCCCGCGGCCTGCCAGGTCCTCACACTTGGCGAGGAAACGGTCGTACGGTGTCTGCCCGGGGTGGAAGGTGCACCACAGGGCGAGGGTGTCCAGGTCGGCGTCGGCCAGCCAGTCCGTACGGCAGCTGAGATTGGTCTGTATCGCCACCCGGCGGACATGCGGCAGCCGGCTCAGTTCCACGAGCGTACGCCGGTACCAGGAGCGCACCAGGCCCTCGCCCCACGGCGTGAACAGCAGGGAGAGCCGGTCGTCCTGGCGCGCCGCCGCCCAGGCGGCGAAGCGCTCCAGCGCGGCCCGGTCGGCGGCCAGTTGGGCGCGGGTGTCCCGGCGCTTGGCGAACGGGCAGTACGGGCAGTCGTAGTCGCACGACGCCAGCGGGCCACGGTAGAGGATGGTCAGGTCCATACGGGCTCCGTCACTTCGGTTCATAGGCGGCCATGCGCTCGCGTACGGCGGCGGAGAACAACTCGGGACCCAGCGCGTCGGAGTGGGCCAGTCCCTCCTGGGAAAGCCGCAGCAGCCGCGGACCGGCCGAGTCGTCCAGCCAGCCCCGGTCGCTGAACCGGTCCAGCTCGGCGGCGAAGTCGTCGCCCGGCACGCTGCCGAAACGGGCCCGGTAGTCGGCCACGGACATGCCCTCGGCCTGCAGCAGTGACTGCAGCAGATGGCGGCGCCGGGCCTCGTCCGCGGTCATCTCCCAGCCGTGGTCGGCGTGCCGGAAGTCGTCGGCCGAGCGGGAGACATAGTCGTCGACGATCCCGCGTATGCGGTGCGTGTCCACCGCGTAGTCGAAGGAATAGTGCAGCGCGGACGTGTAGGAGCGGGCGCCGCAGCCGAGTCCGACCATGCCGTCGGTCTGGCACGCATAGTCCTCCCCGCCGGTCGTTAGGGCGCCCGTACGGCGGAACATGCGCATCGACACCTGTTCGTAGCCGCGCCCGAGCAGATGGTCACGGCCGTGCCGGTACAGCCGCAGCCGCTGTTCGTCCCACGCCGCCTCGCCGAGCGGCCCGCCGCGTTGCCGGCTGAGACCGGTGAGCGGGCGCACATAGAGGGGATACAGGTACAGCTCCTCCGGCTGCCAGGCGAGGGCGGCTTCCAGGGAGTGGCGCCAGGACGCCTCGGTCTGGCCGTCGATGCCGTAGATCAGGTCGATGTTGAGGACCGGGATGCCGGCGTCGCGGATCCGGGCGAGAGCCGCTTCCACATCCGCACGGCGCTGCGGGCGTACGGCCGTGCGCGCCTCGGCGTCGACGAAGCTCTGCACGCCCAGGCTCAGCCGCGTGGCGCCGCGGGCGGCCAGCACGGCCAGCCGGTCGGCGGTCGCCGTCGCGGGCGAGGCCTCCACCGACAACGGGACGGCGGCCAGATCGGCGCCCAGGCCCCGCTCGGCCAGATCGCACAGCCGCTCCAGCTCTGCCGCCTCCAAAAAGGTCGGAGTGCCGCCGCCGAAGGCCGCGTTGGCGAACCGTGCCGCGCCGCCCAGCGCCTCGCGCACCGCGGCGGCCTGACGCTCCAGCGCGTCCAGGTAGGCGGCGGCCAGGCCGTCCGGCGCCCCGATCCGGGTGAACAGATTGCAGAAGCCGCAGCGCACTTCACAGAAGGGAATGTGGAAATAGAGGGACAGGGCGTCCTTCGGCTGGTCCGCCCACAGCTCGCGCAAGGACGCCCGCTCCCGGGGCAGCGGCCGGTACGCGGTCTTGTGCGGATAGGCGTACACGTACTGCTGGTACGGGCGGACGGCGGGCGCGGGCGCCGCTTCGGTGATGGTCATCGGGCCTCGTCGACGAAGAAGTGGGCATAGGGAACGGTCCAGACGACCTCATGGCCGATGCGGTGGCCGCTGTAGCCGTCCTCGCCGTACGCGGTGCCGTGGTCGGAGCAGACGATGGCGAAGCACGGGCGGCGGCCGGCGGCCGCCAGCAGCCGCCCCATGTGCCGGTCCACGTACTCGAGCGCCGCGGCGTGGCTGGCCCGGGTGTCGCCCGTCTCGCGGGTGGCCCCGTCGAGGTGGAACCAGTTCGGCTGGTGCAGGGCCGACACGTTCACGAAGAGGAACAGCCGCTGCTCGGGCAAAAGCCCGGCGACGACCTTCTCGGCACAGGCCACCTGCGCCTCGAACGACGTGGGGGATGTCACCCCGAACTCCGGCTCCCAGTAACTCTCCTGGAACATCCCGGGCAGGACCGAGCCGAGCGGCCCCTGCTTGTTGAAGAAGCCCACACCGCCGATGCAGACCGTGCGGTAGCCCACGGCGGCCAGACCCGAGACCAGGTCGGGTGTGTCGTAGACGAACGTGCCGCTCGCCGTGGTCTCACTGCCCGCGAAACGGGCGGCGAACAGCCGTGGATGCGGACCCGGCGCGGCCGGTGTCGGCAGGAAACCCGCGAACATCGCCTGGTGAGAGGCGTAGGTGAAGCTGCCGGGTGCGTGCCGGCGCTCCCAGGCACCGCCGGGCAGATGCCTCGCCAGGTTCGGGATGCGACCGGCCGCGGCCAACTCCTGTGCCACGTCGTGGCGGAGGGTGTCGAGCGTGACCAGCAGGATGTCGTGGCTGCCCACGACCTCCCTCATGTCAAGCGGTGGTGTCATGGTGCTGCTCCTCGTGTTCCGCCCGCCGTACGGCGGCCGATGCCGCGGCGACCTGCGCGGCGTAGGTGTCCAGGCCCTCGGCGCCGGTGCCGGGCAGTCCGGTCAGCCGGGGCAGCAGATCCCCGAAGGCGTTCACCTCACCGACCGTGAAGCGGCGCCACCCGGTGGCCGGCAGGACGTCGACGCCGACGCACAAGGTGCCCGGGAAACACGCGGCCGCCCGCTCGGCCACCTCCAGTACGTCCGTGAAGCGGCCGCCCGCGGCGCGGATCGCCGCGCGTGCCGCCGGAAGATCGCCGCGGGCGCCGCCGAGGTGCAGGTTCGTCATGGGGTGCCGGCTGGTGCGCACCACGGCATGTGTGGCGCGCCCCGCGACCACCACCACCCGCAGATCGGCGGCCCGGCCGCCCTGCGCCGCCTTGGGCAGCCACCGTTCGACGTGCACCCCGTCCGGCGCCAGGGCGTCGACGAGGGCGGCGACCTCTGTCTCCGAGGTGTAGTGGCGTATCCGGAGCGAGTTGTACAGGCGGCCGTCGGCAGTGGTCTCCACGGATGTCGTCGCCTTGATCCGGCCGGGACCCGCCATCGACAGGGCCACGACACCGGAGGCCGACGAGCCGTGTACCGGCTTCACGAACGCCCGTGAGATCCGGGCGGCCTTCAGCTGCTCCCTGAGCCCGTCCCAGCCGCCGATCGGGCCCGTCAGGGCCGGGGGCACGGGGACGCCGGCGGCGGCGAGCCGGGCGTGGCAGCGCCGCTTGTCGAACATGACCGCGACATCCTCCGGGTCGGCGGACGTCACCGCGCCCGCGCGGTGCGCCACGCCGGTCAGCTCCCGGACCGCGGCGGTGAAACGGCGGTACCACAGGGCCGTTCCCTCGACCCGGGCCGGATCGTCGGTGCCCCGCAGCAGCCGGTCGACCTCGGTGTTCTCACCGGGGGAGTCGATCCGCACGAACTCGCCCGGCGTGAAGGCGTACCGCCCGCGCAGCACGTCCCGCCAGGCGAGCACGCGAGGTGCCGCGTGGCCGGCCGAGCCGACGGCATCGGCGAACATGGCCGTGCGCCGGTTCTCGGGATTGCCGACGACGGCGAACCGCAGGCCGGCAGCGGGCGCCGCACCGCGCAGACCGGGACCGGGTGCCCCGGCGCGCGGACCCGCACCGCGCGCGGGGGCACCAAGTCCCGCGCTGGGCGCGAAGTCGCCCCGTCCAGCGCCGGGCGCCGGGACGCCAAGTTGCGTGCCGGGCGCCGGGTTACTCGGAGACGGCGACATAACGCCACTCCTCGTCCCGCCACCGGTGCGGCGTCTGAGGATCCGACAGGTCCACCTCGGTCCCGGCGGATGCGAAGGCCGCACCGATCCGTTCGGCCATGGACTCGCTCAGGAAGTGATGGCGCAGGTCCAGCCGTCTGAGATGGGTCAGCGGCTGGCCGCGCAGCAGGGCTTCGGCACCGGTGTCGGTGAGCGTGCCCATGGACAGGCTCAGCGACTCCAGTTGCGCCACGACCGGCGCCGAGGCGACGGCCGCCGCGATCTCGTCCTGCAACTCGCTGTCCTGGAGACCGAGATGGCGCAGCGCCGGGAAGCGTCCCCCGGCGAGGATCGGCGCGAGGTCGGCCACCGTCGCGTCGCCGCTGTACTCCTCCACGCCGAGCCACATGTCGAGGTGTTCCAGCGCGGGGAGTTCGGCGGCGGCGACACCGCGCACGACCTCGCCGGGCAGGCCGCCGGCCTGGAAACGCAGCGTACGCAGCCGCTGGTGACCGACCGCGGGGAAGCGCAGTCCGGTGCCGCCGCGGATTCCGAACTCCTCCAGCAGCGGATAGGCGTCGAGGACCGGTGTGACATCGCACTGCTCGATCCAGGAGATCTCCGCCTCCTCCATCTCGAGGTCGCCGATGAACACGGCCCGCAGCGCGGTCAGTCGGTCACGGGCGTCCGCCAGAGACCGCACGACGCCACCGGAGTCGTTGTCGTACACCTCGCCCCACGGGCCCACGACGATCGCGCGGACACCCGCGGGATCCACGGTTTCGAGGAAGCGGTCCCACAGTCCGCCGAAGTCCTCGTCCTCGGAGTCGTCGTAGGGATCGAGGGCCAGCCGCCAGGCCACGGCGCCCGCCGCCGGCAACTCCCCTCGCTCCGCGGGACCGGGGAAGTCGAAGGCCGGCAGACCGTGCAGTTCCTTCAGATGCTCGACACAGGACATGAGCGTTGGCCTCCTGGGACCCGGACGCGAAGCAGTGATCGTGAAGAGTTGTACCAAGCGGCACTGACATCGCCGGCAACGGCCCTGCGGCGGCCGGTCCGAGGGGCGTTGTCAGACCCCCGGCGTAGCGTCGTGGACATCGATCGGCGAGGCGCCGACGGGGAAGGGAGACACCTATGTACCGGCAGGGGGACGTCCTGATCGTGCCCGTCGCGGAGGCCGCCGTGCCGCCGGGCACCGACCGGCTGCCGCAGCAGCCGCGGTGCCTGGCGCGGCATGCCGGTCCCGGCCGCGTTCCTCGGCGAACTCGCCGGGCTGACCCCGCGGCGCATCCGCGAGGAGGAGAACGCCGAACTGCGCCGCGTGATGCTCGAGTACTACGGCTACGACCGCTATCTGGAGGAGTCCGGCGCCGAACCCCTGCAACGGGACGAGGCAGGAGTGCTCTGGCGGATCGAACTGGAGGGTGACGAGCCCCTGGTGATGGTCGAGGTGGTCAACTCCACCCCGGAGCCCGACGGCACCCACCGCACCTACTGGCTGCGGGTGCCGCCACGCACCCGGACCGCCAGGGAAGGCGTCGCCTGGACCTTCGGACTTGAGGAGGCCGAGTATGCGCCGCAGCGGCAGACATGAGCCGCCGCTCCCGGAGCGGCGAGCGGCCAACGGGACCGGGGCCCGAGGCCCGGGCGGCCGTTCACCGCGTACTTGAGGCCACGGGTGTGCCCTCGGCGGTTGCGCACCTCCGCGCGCCGCGGTGGCGCCCCTTCGCACGCGGCGGTGTGCCGTCAGCCCGACGTGGCGTCGGCCGGCGTGCTCTTCGTGGCGAGTTCCGTGGTCAGGCGGGTGCGCAGGCCGTCGACCAGTGCCCCGAGGGAGACCTCGAAGGCCAGGTCGGCGGCGGGCCGTCGCTGCGCGGCCGAGACCTCGTCGCGGGCGTGTACCGCGGCGGTGAACCTGGGCACCTGGGGTGAGTCCGGCCCCGGATCGAACATCGCCGCCGGTGCCACCAGGTCCAGCGCCGAACCCAGGACGAACGACTCCACGCCGACCATGACGGGGATGACCGACGCGGTCGGCCATCCGCCGCGCTCCAGCCCGGCCACCACCGACTCGTACATCCGCAGGGTGCGGTGCGCACCCGACACCGGGACGGTGGCCAGCAACGAGATGGTCTGCGGATGCGCCGCGAAGGCCGCCCGGTAGAGCCTGGCCCAGCTGACCAGGGCCTCGTCCCAGGGAAGGGTGTCAAAGACGCCCGCGTCGATCGGGTCGGACACCAGCTCGCGCACTCCGGCCAGGATGTCGTCCCTGCCCCTGACATGGTTGTACAGCGACGAGGGCCGCACCCTCAGCCGCCGGGCCAGCAGGGCGACGGAGAACCCCTTGGCGCCCACCTCGTCGATGAGATCGAGCGCGCCGCGCACGATCACCTCGCGATCGAGTACGGGTGTGCTCGGCCGTCCCGTCCTGCGCGTCCCGGCGCTCATCCGTTGTTCCGCCCCTCTTCCCAAGCGTCGTCGCGTGAGTCTAACCTGCGTCCACTAAAACGAATGGCTTTCGCTTTAGGAGTGCGTATGCCCCTCACCGTCTTCCGGCACGCCACCGTGTGGACCGGTCTGCCCACGCCGTCCGACGCCGGGCAGCCACCGACCGCGCTGGCCGTGCGGGACGGCCGGGTCGCCGCCGTCGGCGCCGCCGCCGAGGCGCTGGCCGACGCCGCCGACGAGTTGCTGGACCTCGGCGGTGGCCTGCTCATGCCCGCCTTCGGAGACGGCCACTGCCACCCCGACCAGGGCGGGTTCGAGGCGCTTGGCCCGCGGATCAGGCCGTGTACCAGCGTCGACGAGCTGGTCGCGGAGGTCGGCCGGTACGCCGCGGAGCACCCGGAGGCCGAGTGGATCCTCGGCGGCAGCTATGACGCCACGCTCGCCCCCGACGGCCTCTTCGACGCCCGCTGGCTGGACGCCGCCGTACCCGACCGCCCGGTCGCCCTGCGCGCCTGGGACTACCACACACTGTGGTGCAACACCGAGGCCATGCGCCGGGCCGGACTCGACGACTCCGTGCGGGACAGCGAGCGGGGGCGTTTCCCCCGCCGTCCTGACGGCAGCCTGATGGGCACCATGGTCGAGTGGGACGCCGTCGACGCGGTCCTCGGCGCGGCACCCGCGTGGACCCCGGAGGAACGGGTACGGGCCCTCGCCCTCGCCACCCGCACCTACGCCGCGGCCGGGGTCACCTGGATCCAGGACGCCTGGGTGGAGCACGAGGCCGTCGACGCCTATCTGGCGGCGGCCGGGCAGGGCGTACTGGCCACGCGGGTGAACCTCGCCCTGCGCGCCGACCCGTCGCGCTGGCGCGAGCAGCTGGCCGAGTTCGCGGCCGACCGGGACCGGATCGAGGCGGCGGGCCTTGACCGACTGACCCTGCGCACCGTCAAGTTCTTCGTCGACGGCATCATCGAGAACCGCACCGCGGCGCTGCTCGAACCGTACGCCGACGACCCCTGCACCCGGGGCATGCCGCTGTGGACCGCCGCCGAGCTGCGCGAGGCACTGCTGGAGATCGACCGGCTGGGACTGCAGCCGCATCTGCACGCGATCGGCGACGCCGGCATCCGTACCGCCCTGGACGCCGTCGCCCACCTCACCGAGGTGCGCGGCCCCCGGGACCGCCGCCCGGTGATCGCCCATGTGCAGATGGTCGACCCCGAGGACCTGCCCCGCTTCGCCGAACTGGGCGTGATCGCCAATATCGAGCCGCTGTGGCTGCGCACCGACCAGGTGATGACCGACCTCACCATGCCCCGCCTGGGCGAGGCACGATCCCGGCGGCAGTACCCGCTGGGATCGCTGCTGCGCGGCGGCGCCCGGGTCTCCTTCGGCAGCGACTGGCCGGTCACCGACCACCGGCCGCTGGCCGGCCTGCCGGTCGCGGTGACCCGGCAGACGCCGCAGCGCCGTCCCGAGGGCGGCTGGCTGCCGCAGGAACGGATCGACATCGAAACCGCGATGTCCTGTTACACGGCCGGCGTCGCCCACCAGGCGATGGCCGACGACCGCGGTGTCCTGGCCCCGGGACGCGTCGCCGACCTGGTCTGGCTCGACCGGGACCCCCGCGACTGCGACCCGCACGACGTGCCCCGCATCACCGTGCGCGGCACCTGGCTGGCCGGCGAGCGCACCCACGACGCTCACGGGTGACCACACGGCGGGGCGCCGCCGCACGCCCCGCCACCGCCCGTTGCCGGATCGCCCGGCAACCCGTCATTCTCTCTTTGCGGAAGGAACAGTTCATGACGGCGACAGACATCCCCGCGGAACCCGGGCTCAAACGGGTCCTCGGACTGCCCGGACTCACCCTGTTCGGTCTCACCTATCTCGCCCCGGTGGCCGTGTTCACCACCTACGGGGCGGTCACCGGCGTGACCGACGGACATCTGCCGGCCGCCTATGTGATCGCGTTGGTGGTGATGCTCTTCACGGCCCTCAGCTACGGGCGGATGGTGCGGGCGTTCCCGGCCGCCGGGTCGGCGTACACCTACACCCAGCAGTCCTTCGGCGGGCATGTCGGCTTCATGGTCGGCTGGACCCTGATGCTGGACTACCTCTTCCTGCCGATGATCAACTTCCTGCTGATCGGCATCTATCTGCACAGCCAGTTCCCGTCGGTGCCCGCGCAGGTGTTCGTGCTCGCCGCACTGCTGCTCTCGCTGCTCGTCAATGTGCTCGGCGTGCACCTCATCAGCCGGCTCAGCACCCTGGTGGTGGGCCTGGCGGGGGTGCTCGTGGTGATCTTCGTCGCCCTGTCCGTCCACCGCACGCTCGACCACGGTGCCTCCGCGCCGTTCGCCTCGTTCCTGCCGGGCAGCTCGGGGACCTCGGCGGCGTTCTCCGGGGCCGCGATCCTCGCGCTGAGCTTCCTCGGCTTCGACGCGGTCTCCACCATGTCGGAGGAGGCCAAGGACCCGCGGCGCACCATCCCCCGCGCCATCGTGCTGACCACCGTCCTCGGCGGCGTGCTGTTCATCGTGGTGTCCTGGATGGGCGCGCTGGTGCACCCGGGCTCCACCTTCAGCGACCCCGACAGCGCTGGCCTGGACATCATGCGAACGCTCGGCGGCTCCGCCTTCACCTCGTTCTTCGTCGCCGTCTATGTTGCGGGCGCCTTCGGCTCCGGGGTGGCCACGCAGGCCAGTGTGTCCCGGATCCTCTACTCGATGGGACGCGACGGGGTGCTCCCGAGACGGGTGTTCGGCCGGCTCCACCCGCGCTTTCGAACGCCGGCGGTGGCGACCGCCCTGGTGTCCGCGGTCTCCCTGGTCGCGCTGTTCATCAGCCTCGACAACGCCGTGGTGATGGTCAACTTCGGCGCGCTGATCGCCTTCTCGGTGGTCAACCTGAGCGTGGTCAAGCACTACCTGGTCGACAAGGGCCGCCGGAGCGGCCGCGATCTGCTGTCCTACGGACTGCTCCCGGTCATCGGTTTCGCCCTGACCCTGTGGCTGTGGACCAGCCTGGAGGGCATCACCTTCGAGGTGGGGCTCTGCTGGATGCTGGCCGGGTTGCTGTATCTGCTGTTCCTGACCCGTATGTTCAGCCGGAAGCCTCCGGTGATGAGTTTCAGCGAGAACCCGGCGGAGGCCGTGGCGGCTCCCCGTGACGGGTCCGCCGCAAAAGCGCAGTCCGCCGCGGAAGCGCAGTCCGTCGCGGAAGCGCAGGACACAGCGCCGCGCTGAACAGCACGGCGTCCGCTCCGGTCCGCGGCCCCGAGGGCCGGTACGGCGGGAGCAGGGCGGACGCCCGTTCACCGGCACGATGAACGCGTCGCGACTGCCGGGCTGCGGCGATGACATGACCAGGGACGCGGTGCCAGAATGGCGCCGCAGGTCGGCATGCCCGGCGCCGACGCACTCCGCGACCACGCTCCCGGAGAGAGACGTAGAGGGGGGAGCACGGGATGACCTCGGTACTCGTGTTGTTCGGGGTGCTCGGCGCACTCGTCGTGCTCCTGGTCGTCGTCCTGCTCCGCAGGAACAGCAGTCGCACTCAGACGGCCGACGGTCTGCTGATCGAACGCGATGCACGACTCCAGGCGGAGATGGACCGGGTCTCGTTCAACGCCCGCTCGGTCGACAACGCCGCGCCCACGTGGAGCGACGTCTACCACCGCCGGCACCGGCACCGCTGAGCAGGCGCCGAAACCCCCGTCAGCCGTTCGTGCCCCAGCCGGTCGAGGCCGGCCCTGCGCAAAGGCGTCAGCCCGCCCGGCCGCCCTGCCTTCCCGGACCGGGCACCCCATCGGCAGCCCCGCGCGGTGAACAGTCTCCGGCGCCGCTTCTGCGCGTTACCGCGGGTCTGTCGGGGCCTGGGCCCCGGCAGACCCGGAGGCCGCCGCGGAACGCCCGGCCCCTGCCGCATCGCCGACCCCGTACCGGCGCAACAGCCAGACGCCGTACAGGGCGTGGAAGACGTACACGCTCACCTGCCACCAGTCCGGGGCCGCCCCGGGAGAGCGGATCTGGAAGAAGTCGTCCAGCCCATGGACGACGACCATCGGCCAGACGGAACCGATCGCGTAACGCAGCGCAGCGCAGGTGAAGCCGAACAGCCCGGCGGACAGCATCTGCCAGAGGGTGCTGTCCAACGGGGCGTCGAAGAAGAGGTGGTTCTGGAGGTGTCCGCAGCCGAAGAGGAGCCCGACCCACAGGGCCGCGCGGGCCGGGCCGAGCGGAGTCAACGTCTGCTGTACCAGACCGCGACTGTAGATCTCCTCGTTGACACCGACCCACAGCAGGGAGAAGAGCCCGCCGACGACAACGGTCGTGCCGCCGCTGAGCCCGGCAACGGCGTAAGAACAGGCGATGGCCAGCAGAGGTGCCGCCAGCCACCATCTGCGCACCCGGCCCCATGTGGCCGTTCCGGACCCGCGCAGCCACCCCCACCGCCATACGACGAACACCACGCCCGCACAGCAGACCATGTTGACCACGGTCGCCCCGAGTTCGGGAAACCAGGCGGGGGCCAGCGGCGGCAGCACGACCTTGGCCGTCAGCAACAGCACGGCATGCCAGGCGACGGTCAACTCCAGGGCACCCCAAAGCGGATGACGTACGACGTGGCCTTTCCAGCGCTTCATCACGAGGCCAACACTGTAGCGGCATGTGCACGCCGAGACCGTGTCTCGTCGTATCAGTCCTGTATCTCGACGCATGCGGGGAGGTCGCCTCGGCTGCCGCCCCTGAGACGGGGACCCCGAAGCCGGCCAGACACAGACTCTGACCGTCACGGAGGCGGCATCAGGGTCTCCAGGGTTGAGGAGATCACCGGCCGACGACGATCAGCCGCTCAGGGAGGCCACGTACGGCAACAGCTTGGACGGGTTCATCACCCACATGATCCGGTCGATGCCTTCGGCGGACGCATCGATGCACAGCAGCGCCACGGCGTTCTGGCCGGCCGAGACAAGAACGGACGACCGCCCGTTGGCCTCGACCCACTGGATGTCCGCCTCGGGCCAGAAGCGGGGTGCGAAGGCCGCGAGGTACTTGGCCACGCGCAGCCGCCCGACGACCGGGATCCTCGATGCGCCGCGCACCCCGCCGCCGTCGGAGTAGCTGACGACGTCCTCGGCGAGAAGGTCCTCCAGTACCGACAGATCGCCCGTCTGCGCCGCGGCGAGGAACACCTCCAGCAGCCGTCGGTGCTCGGCAGGGCTCACCCGCTTCCTGCGCTCGGCGGCGAGACGCCTGCGGGCACGGCTCACCAACTGGCGGGCATTGGCGGCACTGGTCTCCAGGATGTCCGCGATCCGGTGGTAGGGGTAGTCGAAGGCCTCTCTGAGGACGTAGGCCGTGCGTTCCACCGGGTTCAGCTTCTCCATGAGGAAGAGAACCGCCAGTTCCAGGGCCTCGGCCCGTTCGGCGCCCATCTGCGGGTCCACGGTGGTGTCCACGGGTTCGGGAAGCCACGGCCCGATGTACGACTCCCGCCGCACCCTGGCGGACCGGGCGAGGTTGATGGCCAGCCTCGCGGTGACCGTGGTCAGGAAGGCCGTCGGCTCCAGGACGTTCGTGCGGTCCGCGTGGTGCCACCGCAGCCATGTCTCCTGGACGATGTCCTCAGCCTCCACCGAGCTGCCGAGAATCCGGTACGCGATACCGAAGAGCTGGGGGCGTGCAGCCAGGAAGTCCCTCGTCGCCTGGTCAAGGGCCGCAGTGTGATCGTTCCCAGCGTGCATCGTGGTCCCTTCCGGCTCCGGGACCACCATGCTACGAGCTGCCACAGCGTGCGCCTGCGGCGGTGGGCCGGCCCACCGGGTCAACGAGGTGACCGACGGAAGAAGGCGTCTCCCCGTCCCACCACTCGCTCGTCCGGCTCATCTGTTCGTCACATAAGCCGGCCGTGGAGATCTTCAGATGAGCGAGAAGGCTCGCTTCGGATGCATGTCCATTGACGGAGGAAGGAATCGATAGTGGATCAGCGGCAGCGCCGGCGATGGTCCGGCGGTATGTCCTTGGCCTTGTCGGCCGCGTTATCGGCGTCGCTCGCGGCGACGGGGGTGGTCTCGGCGATCTCCCCGGCGGCGGCGGACTCCGGGGACGGTGACGCGACCGTCCGGGTCGTGCGTGAGGTGAACGCGAACGGCAAGTGGGACCAGGCCCTCGAGCCGGGTATGTCCGGGGTCACGGTGGTGCTGACCGATGACGAGGGGCGGTCGGTCACCGGGACCACACAGGCGGACGGCACGGTGAAGCTGACCCCGGGCAACAGCCTGGGCGGCGGCAAGTACCGGATCGAGGTGAAGAACCCCGACGAGGGTGTGCTCTTCCCCGGGTTCGCGTCGCCGCGGAGCAATCTGATCGATCCGACGGTGCTGTCGTCCGACGTGGAGTTCGTGGACCTGTCCGGCGGCAAGAACGCGGAGATCACCACCTCGTTCTGGTCCCCGGAGGACTACTGCCAGAAGAACGCCACCCTGGTGACGGCCTGCCAGAACCCGACCATTCCGCCGGCGAATCCGGCGCCGGACAGCAACCGTACGCTGACGTCCTTCCCGTACAACGCGCGCGGCGACGCCATGGAGAATCCCGGTCTTGTCACGGACCTGGCGAACAACGGGCAGACGGGCACGGTCTGGGGCATCGGCTACAACCGGGTGACCAAGCAGCTCTTCTCCGCCGCGTATGCCAAACGGGGCACCAAATACGGTCCCGGCGGTCCGGGCGCGATCTACCGTACCGACCCGGCCACCAAGCGGACCTCGCTGTTCACCAAGGTCCCCAGCCCCGGCGCCACCCCACACAACCCGGACGTTCGGATGGACGAGGCGTTCGGCCCGGTGGTGGGCAAGGAGTCGCTGGGCGACCTGGACGTCAGCGCGGACGGCAAGGACCTGTACGTCGTCAACCTGCACGACCGCAGGCTCTACCGCTACGACGCCACCCAGCCCACGGCCGCCGCGCCGAAGGCGTCCTACCCCATCAAGGACCCGGGCTGTGCCGCACCCGGCGACTGGCGCCCCTACGGCCTGGGCGTCTACGAGGGCAAGGTGTACGTCGGCGGGGTCTGCTCGGCGCAGTCGACCCGCAGCAAGGCCGACATGCGGGCCGTCGTGCAGGTCTTCGACCCGGTCACGGGCCAGTTCACCGGCACGGTCATGGACCAGCCCCTGAACTTCCCGCGCGGTGGTCTCACCGGTGCCGGCCTGCCTGAGGACGTGTGCAACGGCGAGGGCTGGTACCCGTGGACCGATGTCCGGCCGCTGACCCAGGACGGCAAGACCTGCACCAACGCCTACATCCAGAACCCGGAGCCGGAACTTTCCGACATCGGCTTCGAGAGCAACGGTGACATGGTCGTCGGCTTCGCCGACCGCTTCTCCGACCGCGCCGGCTGGGCACTGCCCAGCACCTCCGCCACCTGGCCGGCAACGACCGCGTTCCAAGGCGGTGACATCAACCGGGCCTGCCGTGGCGGCAACCACATGTTCGTCCTGGATGGCAACGGCGGCTGCACGAACAACGCCACCTCCGAGAACTCCGGACAGGACCCGAAGGTCAAGGAGTTCTACCCCGGCGACAACATGGGCGCCCATCACGAGATCAGTTCGGGTGGTGTGGCCCTGTCCAAGGTGGAGACGACCGTGCCCTTCACCGCGATGGACCCCATCCCCAAGACGGGCAGCGGTGTTCGGTGGGCCGACCGCTTCTCCGGCACTGCCGCCAACACCGACGGCCTGTTCCTGAACGACGCCTTCGGCAAGTCCCGGGGTATCGCGGACCTTGAAGTGCTGTGCGACGAGGCGCCGTTGCAGATCGGCAACCGGGTCTGGAAGGACACCGACCAGGACGGCATCCAGGACCCCGGTGAGCAGCCGGTGGTGGGTGCCACGGTGAACCTGTACGACGCGGCCGGCAAGAAGATCGGTACGGCGGTCACCAACGAGCGGGGCGAGTACTACTTCGACTCCACCGTGAC
>NZ_JBEPAP010000088.1:0-32272 GCF_040298665.1 Streptomyces sp. NPDC001508 | reverse complement strand
GGCCGCGGCCGTCGTCGGCCGGGCGCGAGCGGTGCGCCCGGGTGCCGGTCCCGCCGAGCGCCGTCCCCGTGTGCTGGTCGCGACGGCTGACATCGGCGGCGGTGACCGGACCGCCGATGACCGGACCGCCGTGCATGCCGCCGGGCGTGTCCTGGATGTGGGGTGCGGCGCGGGCCCGGACGGCGGCCGTGGCGGCGGCGCGCGCCTGGAGCGCGGCCCGGTCCGGGGCGCGGCGCGGCTCGGTGGAACTCCGGGCGGTGGCACGGTGCTTCATGGCGTGCCTCCGTACGGCGTGGCGCGGCGGGCGGTCGGTGCCGGTGCGCGGGCCGCTGCCCGCGTCGACGGCGGCACGGGCCCGAGCGGCACGGCCGCCCGGTGCCGTACCAGGCCGGTGAGCCAGTGGCGTACCGCGAGCGGCGGGATGACGACGCTGGTGGCGAGCATGGTGGCGATCTCCGGTGCGGTGCGCGGTCCGGGCAGGATGCGGGCGAGGGCGAACTCGCCGGTGCCCAGCGCCCACAGGGCGGCGCCGGCCAGGGCGGCGCGCGGCCGGCCGGCCAGGGCGAGCGCTGGTGCCGCGAGGGCCAGGGCCGTGACGAGCGTGTGCCGGGGCAGCCGGCCGCGCGGTGCCCGGGCGCGCTGCCACCAGTCGCGGCCGTGCAGACGGCTCATCAGCGCGTCGTCGGCGTTGCCGCGTTGGGCCCGTACCGACACCCACCGGTCGGTGTCCCGCACCGGGTGGCGGGTGGTGCGCCGCCCGCGGCACAGGGACCAGCCCGCGTCCGAGACCCGCAGGGCCAGGTCGGCGTCCTCCCGGAACGCACGGCGGAACCGCTCGTCAAAGCCTTGGACCTTCGCCAGTACCGCCGTGCGGTAGGCCATGTCGGCGGTGGCCCAGGCCGCGTGTTCCAGACCCGCGGTGCCCCGTTCCCAGTCGGTGGGCCTGCGGTCCGGATCGAGCGGGACCCGCAGGCGTCCCTGCACCCCGCCGGTGGTCGCGGCGGCCGCGGTGAGGTCTTCGGCGAGCCGGCGGGACCAGTCGGGCAGCACCTGGACGTCGTCGTCCAGGAAGACGGTCCAGGGCGCGCGCACCGTGCGCCACCCGGCGTTGCGGGCGGCCGCCGGCCCTCGTCCGCCCGTGCGCAGCGTGCGCGTCCGGTCCCGCAGGACGCCCGTCGCTTCCAGCGGCAGCGGCGTGGCGGGGTCGGTGCGGTCGTCGACGACGACCACCTCCTCGGGTGGATGGCCGTCGGCGGCGGCGAGCGCGCGCAGGCACGCGGCGAGGCAGCCACGCCCGATCGTGGGGACGACGACGGCGTAGGCGGGGGCTTCGCGCCCCCGCACGCCGGGGCCGCACATCATGCGAACACCTTCTTCCGGCGCACCGCGAACGGGCCGAGCGCCAACAGGTCGACGGGGGCGGAGCCGAAGCACTCGAGGGCGTCGCGCGGGTCGTCCACCATGGGCCGCCCGGCGGTGTTGAGGCTGGTGTTGACCACCACGGGCAGTCCGGTACGGCGCTCGAAGCCGTCGATCATCCGGGCCACCAGCGGCTCGGTGGCGCGGTCCACGGTCTGGATCCGGGCCGTGCCGTCCACGTGCACGACCGCGGGGATGCGCTCGCGCCACTCGGCGGCCACGTCGTGCACGAACAGCATGTACGGGCTGGGCAGGGGGCCGTCGAACAGTTCCGCGGCCCGTTCGGCCGACACCATCGGGGCGACGGGGCGGAACTCTTCACGTCCCTTGACCGCGTTGAGCCGTTCCAGGTTTTCGGCGCGGCCGGGATGGGCCAGCAGCGAGCGATGGCCGAGGGCACGGGGGCCGTATTCGCTGCGGCCCTGGAACCAGGCCACGATGCCGTCGCGGGCGAGTTCTTCGGCGACGGTCTCCGCGATGTCCTCGGGCTCCTCGTAGGGTACGGCCGCTCGCTCGAGCCAGGCGCGCAGTTCGGCGTCGTGCCAGCCGCGTCCGAGGGCGGCGGACGGCATGGCCTCCACGGCTTCTTTCTGGTGGGCGACGTGCAGCGCGGCGCCGAGGGCGGTTCCCGCGTCCCCGGCGGCGGGCTGCACCCACAGGTGCGTGAACGGGCCGTCACGGTGCAGCCGGGTGTTGGCCACGCAGTTGAGTGCCACGCCGCCCGCCAGGGTCAGCGTGTCCTCGCCGGTGTGCTCGCGCAGCCACCGCGCAAGGCCCAGCAGGACCTCTTCCAGGCACGCCTGGGCGCTGGCCGCCGCGTCGGCGTGGTCCTGTGTCCAGGCGCCGCCCGCGGGGCGCGGCGGCACGAGGGACGCCCAGGGCACGGGGCGGGCCCGAAAGCCCCCGTCGGCGTCGGGGTGGACATAGGCGCGCAGCCGGTCCAGGAAGCGCGGCTCGCCGTGGGAGGCGAGGGCCATCACCTTGAACTCGTCGCTGCTGCGCAGGAATCCGAGGTGCTGGGTGAGGTCTTCGTAGAACAGGCCCAGCGAGTCGGGCAGCGACTGCGAACGCAGCGCGCTCAGTTCACGGTTGACGTAGTGGCCGGCGAGATGGGAGCCGCATTCGCCGCGGCCGTCCAGCACCAGGACGGCGCAGTCCGGGTACGGGGAGGCCTGGCCGGCGGAGGCGGCGTGGGCGACGTGGTGCGCGACGAAGCGGACCTTGTCCGGGTCGAGTCCTGGCAGCGCCTCGGCAAGGAACTGCGGTGCCCGGCGGGCGTAGTCCTGCCGCAGCTGGTCCCAGGGGTCGTCCAGTCCCATCAGGCCGGCCGGGCGGGCGAGTTCGGGGTCGTAGGAGTAGGCGACCGCGTCGAGGTCCGACGGGGTCAGGCCGGCGTGGTCCAGGCACCAGCGGGCGGACAGTTCGGGCAGTTCCCAGGCGGAGAACGGGATCGGCCGCTTGCCGTGCTTGCGCCGGCTGAAGCGTTCCTCCTCCGCGGCCGCCACGATCCGGCCGTCGACCACGAGTGCGGCGGCGGGGTCGTGGAAGAGGGCGTTGATTCCCAGAACGCGCATGGTGCCTCCGTCGGGGCATGGGGGGCGTCTCACACATGTGGGGCCGGCTCGCGCACCGGCCGGGCCGCGAAGTGGGCGATGGTCTGCTTGATGCCCTCCTCCCAGGGCACGCGGGGTGTCCAGCCCAGCAGTTCGCGGGCCAGCGCGGTGTCCGGGCGGCGCCGCTGCGGGTCGTCGGCGGGGCGGTCGACGAACTCGATACAGGAGGAGGACCCGGCCAGTTCCACGATGCGCGAGGCGATCTCCCGCACGGTCACCTCGTCGGTGCCGCCGAGGTTGACGGGGCGTACCGACCGGCTGGCGGCCACCAGCAGGATGCCGTCCACGATGTCGTCGACGTAGCACAGGGAACGGGTCTGGCTGCCGTCCCCGGCCACGGTCAGCGCTTCACCGGCCAGGGCCTGGCAGACGAAGGTGGGCACGGCACGACCGTCATGTGCCCGCATGCGCGGCCCGTAGGTGTTGAACAGGCGCACGATTCCCGCGTCGGCGTCCTTGGTGCGCACATGCGCGGTGACCAGGGCCTCGGCGAAGCGTTTCGACTCGTCGTAGACACTGCGCGGGCCGACCGGGTTGACGTTGCCCCAGTAGTCCTCGCGCTGGGGATGCACCAGGGGGTCGCCGTAGACCTCGGACGTCGAGGCGAGCAGGAACCGCGCGCCGTCCCGCTCGGCGAGGGCCAGCATGGCGCGGGTGCCCACACTGCCGGCGTCGAGGGTTTCGAGGGGCAGCCGCAGATAGTCGGCGGGCGAGGCGGGACAGGCGAAGTGCAGTACCAGGTCGTACGGTCCGGCCAGCCGCCCGGTGGCGTCGGGCGCGCAGACGTCGCACTCCACGAACCGGAAGCCCGGGCGGCCCTGGAGGTGTGCGACATTCGCGCGCGCTCCGGACAACAGGTTGTCGGCGCAGTCGACTTCGGTTCCCGCATTCAGCAACTGCTCGCACAGGTGGCTGCCGATGAACCCGGCACCGCCGGTCACCAGGGCGCGCCGCCATGTGGCACACGTCTTCGTATCAGTCATAAGGCGTCCTTTGTCCGCGTCGCGGTGGGTGAAGGCCACGCTGCCCGTACCGTCCGGCGTGGAAGAGAAAGGTGCTTGTGCGAAAGTGAACGTTCTGGCTGTTGTGCGCTCGCGAGCGTCAGCGTGCCCCGGGTCCGCCGCTGTGCGGACGGCACTGCCACTGGGTTCCCCCAGGCAGTAGTTTTCACGCGTTGATTCCTAATGTCCCACTTACTCGGTGTGCTCGCGCCTTCTGAGCGCCGGAGCCGGCCCGTACGGACGGCCGCACGGACCGCACACCCGGGCCACAGCCGTGTGCCGGTGAGAGGCAACCCGGTTTCCCCGCGCCCGGTTCCCCTGTGTCACCCGGCAGTTGCCCGCCGGTACCCGGGGGTCGGCAGCCACCCGGGCACGGCGCGTGACCGCTCCCGCACCCAGCTTCCGCCGCGCCCCGCTGACCAGGGCGGACGTAGTTGGCTTCAACTGGTGAACGCTACTGGCCGGGTGTGCGTGTGAGCAAACACACTCAGGACCCAAGTACCGTGCCATCGCACGCGGTTGGGCCGGGCCGCGGCGGCATCCGCGGCACGGGATCCGTCGGCCGGGGACCGCTCTGCCACGATGGTCCGAGCCGTGACCGACTCGGTGGACGCTGCGCACGCAGCGCGGCCGGGCTGTTCGGCTGCACCGGTCGGGCCGCTCGGCTCCGCCCGGCCCCTGTCGCTGACTCCCCGTCGCCATCGAGTACCGGACCGTGTCTTCTCCTCCTTCCCCTCCCTCCCCCATGCCCGAATCCGCCGCCCCGCGCGCCGCGGCCTCGCATGCGCCCTGGCGGTCGCTGAGGCACCGCAGCATGCGCTGGTGGTCCGTCGCCAACCTCGTGTCGAACGTCGGCACCTGGATGCAGCTCACGGTGCAGAACCTGCTGGTCCTGCAGATCACCGGATCGGCCGCCGCCACGGGCCTGTCCATGTCCGTGCAGGCCGCGCCCGCGCTGCTCATGAGCCTGCTCGGCGGCGCCGCAGTCGACCGGTGGCCGCGCCGGCTGACGGTCGCCGTCAGCCAGTCCCTGCTCGGCCTCGTGGCGTTCGCGACGGCCGCGCTCGTGGCCCTGGACCGGCTCGACCTGCCGTCCCTGCTCGTGCTCGCCGCCCTGACCGGCGTCGTCGCCACCGTCGACGGACCGGCCTGCGCGCTGCTCGGCAACGATCTCGTGCCCGCGGGGGACGTGCCCTCGGCCATCGGCGTGGGCGCCCTGGTGCACAGCGCGGGCCGGCTGCTCGGCACGGCGCTGGCGGGCGTCACCGTGGGCTTTCTCGGCACGGCCGCCGCCTACGCCGCCAACGGGCTGTCGTTCCTGTTCGTGACCGCGGTGGTGCCGCTGCTGCGCCCCGCGTACGGCAGTTCCGCGCGCACCGTGCCGAAGGATGCGCCCGCCGTGCGGGCCGATACGGCCGGCCGGGACATGACCGTGCGCCAGGGGCTCGCCCACTTCGCGCGGCGGCCACGTCTGGTCGCGCTCGCCTGTGTCACCGGCATCAGCTCGGTCCTCGGCCGCAATTACGGGCTCACCCTGGCCGTGCTCGTCACCGGGCCGCTCGCGGGCGGTGCGGGGGCGTTCGGCACCGTGTCCACCGTGCTCGCCGTGGGCGGCGCCCTGGGTGCCGTACTCGGCGCCCGGACCCGCAGGCCCTCGGTCCGGCTCGTCGGCACGCTGGCCGCGACCGGCGGACTGCTGCAGGTGGCGGCCGGACTGTCGCCCTCGCTGGCCGTACTGCTGGTGCTGGTCCTGCCGATGGCCGTGGTGGAGTCCGCCTCCGACACGGCGGGCACGGCCGTCCTGCAGACCGACCCGCCCGCCCATCTGCGAGGCCGGGTGCTCGGCGTCTGGAACAGCATCGGCACGGTGTGGAGCCTCGGCGGTCCGCCCGCGCTCGGCCTGCTCATGGAGCTGTCCGGTGCGCGCGGCGCCCTGGTCGTCGGCGGCCTGCTCATCGCCGGAACGATCACAGCCGGCCGGGCCCTGCGGGCGCGCCGGCTGCCGGCCGCGGTGCCGCGGGCGGTGCGAGGAGCTGCGGAGGATGCGGGCGTACCGGAGCGGGAGGCGTTGCGGGCCGCCGCGTGACGGTGACACGGACGCGTTGCGGGCCGCCGCGTGACAGTGACACGGACGCGTTGCGGGCCGCCGGTCACCGCCGGTTGCCTCCCGCGGAGCCGGCGTGCTCGTGCCACGCCGGTGTGACGCCGCCCGGAGTACCCACCGGCATCGCACCCATGCGCCCGCAGGGCACGGCCGGTCGCGGGCCGCTGCGGCGCCGGACCGGGTGTCCCGGCCGCGGGGACACCCGTCTTCCCGGGCTCCCCGTGCCACCGTCACGCGGCCGCCCGCAACGCGTCCGTGTCACTGTCACGCGCCGCGGGCACCTCGGCCCGGTGGGCGCCCCTGCGGCACGTGGCGCCGCTGCTGGAACTGGCGGGCGAGGACCCCGTCTGCCTGGTGGCGTACGTCGACCGCAGGGGCGCGGACGTCGAACTGCGCAGCGGGGTGGGCAGCCGTGCGGCGGGCTCGGTCACCGGTCAGCCCTGGCCCCTGCACCGCACGGCGACGGCCGACTGGTCGGAGCGGCACTTCCAGCTCAGGGTGGAGAACACCTGGGAGAGCAATGCCGGGGAGATCGCCGACGCGCTCGCCGCGTGCCAGGACGAGGTCCGCGCCGACCTGCTGATCCTGGTCGGGGAGCAGCGGGAGTGCCGTGCCGTGCACGAGCGGTTGCCCCAGCAGCTGACCGACCGGGTGGTGGAGGCCGACCACGGAATCGGCAGCAGGCTCCTGGACGAGGAGGTCGAGCGGGCCCGCGCCGAGCACGTCCGGCGGCGCGCGGAAGCGGAGCTGGGACGATTCCTGGCCGCCCGGACCCCGGACGGCGAGGGGCGCACCGGAGCCGTGGAGGGCGTGCCCGCGCTGGTCGAGGCGGCGCGCGAGCACCGCATCGACGAACTGCTGGTCCGTCCGGACGGCCCCGACACACACCGCGAGGTGTGGATCGGTGAGGCTCCCGACCAGCTGGCGGTGCGGCGCACGGATCTCAAGACGCTGGGCGAGCCGCGGCCCTGGCCGACCCGCGCCGACGACGCCGTGATCCGCTCCGTGGTCGCCACCGACGCCGCGGCCCTCTCGGTGACCCCGGCGACAGGAGCACACGAGGACACGCCCGTGGGCGGGCTGGGGGCGCTGCTGCGCTGGCGTTGACACGAGGTGCGGGCCCGCGCCGCCCGGATCCTCGTCCCCGTCGGGCACTCCTGCGGGACGCCCCGGCGACGAGCCGACACGACTGCGGATGCTCCTTCGGGACGCCCCGGCGGCGGGCCTCAGGTCGCGGCCGGCATCTCGCCGGCCGGGGAGTCAGGGCTGCGTTCGCCGACCACCGGATCCTCCGGCCGTTCCCGCAGGTGGAACGGCCGGTGTTCGAGCTGACCGGGGTGGCGGCCCAAGACCGGCGGCTGGCTCCCCTCCGAGGGCCTGACGACGATCACGGGCAGGCTCGTCGGCCGGAAGCGGAGCGGCCGACCGTTCTGCGTGGGCCACAACCATGTGGGACGGACATATGTCCACCGCCTCAGCTGCGGTGGTCAACACCATGTCGGTAGCCCTTCGGTGGCTCTTACCGTCCCCTGCGTCAGCAACCGCGCCGCCGCCGTCCGCCGCATATGTGCCGCCGCCACTGTCCGCGGCACGGGCCGGCGCGGCATCCACCCCCCGGGAGCCGGTCCGATGCCCACGATGCCTGCACACCGCGCACACCTGCGCCGCACCAGAATCCTCGCCGCGGCCGCCCTCACGGCCGCCGCGCTCCTCGCTTCCGGCTGCGCCGAGGCCGGCACGGCGGGCTCCGGATCCGCCGACGACCAGAAGGGCACGGCGGCCGTGAAGGTCGGCCTCGTCTACTCGAAGACCGGCCCGCTCGCCGCCTACGGCAAGCAGTACATCGAGGGCTTCAGGGCCGGTCTCGACCACGCCACCCACGGCACCGGCAAGGTCGGCGGCCACACCATCGAGATCACCGAGCGCGACGACGCCGGTGACGCCTCCAAGGCGGTCGCCGCGGCCAAGGACCTGATCGGCAAGGGCACGAAGATCCTCGCGGGCAGCACGGACTCCGGCATCGCCCTGCAGATGGCCCCGCTGGCCGCCCAGAACAAGGTGCTGTTCATCGACGGCCCGGCCGCCACGGACGCCGTGACCGGCAGCAACAAGTACACGTTCCGATCCGGCCGGCAGTCCTACCAGGACACCCTGACCGCCGCCGCGATGCTCGGCGACGCCAAGGGCAAGAAGGTCACCGTGCTGGCCCAGGACTCCACCTTCGGCCAGGCCAACGTCGACGCCGTGAAGGCGGTGCTCGGCGCCGAGGGCGCCACCGTCTCCTCCGTGCTGGCCCCGCCCAGCGCCACCGACCTGACCCCGTTCGCCCGGCAGGTCAAGTCCGCCGCGCCCGACCTGGTGTTCGTGGCCTGGGCGGGCGCCACCGCCCCCGCGCTGTGGACCGCCCTCGACCAGCAGGGCGTGCTGAGCGCGTCGAAGGTCACCACCGGCCTGGCCGGCACCGCCTCGTACCCCGTCTTCGGGGCGGGCAGCGAGAAGATCACCTTCCTCGCGCACTACTTCGCGGGCGCGGCCGGCACCGACGTCGAGAAGGCCATGACCAAGTCGGTCGAGCGGGCCGGCGGCACCCCCGACCTGTTCACCCCGGACGGCTTCACCGCCGCCCAGATGATCGTGCGCGCCGTCGGGGCGAGCGCCGACGACACCGACGCGATGGTGAAGTCCCTGGAGGGCTGGACGTTCGACGGCGTCAAGGGGGAGCTGCGGATCCGCGCCGAGGACCACGCCCTGCTCCAGCCGATGTTCGAGGCGCGGCTCAAGGGCAGCGGCAAGACCGCCGAGCCGGAGTTGGTCCGGACGCTCCCGCTGGACAAGGTGGCCCCGCCCGTCAAGCCCCTGGCGGGCTGACCCGTGACCGCGGCATCCCGCAGCGCGGGACGCGTGCCCGGTACGACCGCGGCCCCCGCGGCCGTCCTCGGCCTGGACCGCGTCGGCTGGAGCGTCGGCGGCGCGACCATCCTCTCGGACGTCTCCCTGGAGGTGTACGAGGGCGAGTTCCTCGCCTTCATCGGTCCCAACGGGGCCGGCAAGACCTCGCTGTTCAACCTGATCAGCGGGCTTGTCCCGGCCACCGCGGGCCGGGTCGTCCTGGACGGGACGGACATCACGGGCGAGGCCCCGTACGCCCGGGCGCGGCGCGGCCTCGGCCGTACCTTCCAGACGTCCAGCCTGTGGCCCGCGATGAGCGTCGCGGAACACGTCCGGCTCGCCGCGCAGGCCGCGGTCGGCGGCTCGTACCGGATCTGGCGGCGGGCCCCACGCCACCAGGACAAGGTCGACGACGTGCTGGCCCGCACCGGCCTCACGCACCGCGTCGACGCCCTGGCCCAGGCCCTCTCGCACGGCGAGAAACGGAAACTGGAACTCGCCGTCCTGCTGGTCGCGGAGCCCCGGCTGATGCTGCTGGACGAGCCGATGGCGGGCGTCAGCGCCGAGGAGGTACCCGCCCTGACCGAACTCATCCGCACCCTGCACCGTGAGGAGGGCCGCACCGTGCTCATGGTCGAGCACCACATGGACGTCCTGCTGGGTCTGGCCGACCGGCTCGCCGTGATGCACCACGGCAGTCTGCTCGCGCTGGACAGCCCCGAGGCCGTCACCGCCGACGCCACCGTCCAGCAGGCCTACCTCGGGGAGGCCCTGTGAGCGAGGACCGTACGGCCCGGCCCGTCACCGGCGCACCGCCCGCCGCCGGCGGCGCTCCGCTGCTGAGCGTGCGCGGCCTGCGGGTGCTGATCGGCGGCCGGCACATCCTGCACGGCGTCGACCTCGATGTGGCGGGGCAGGGCGTCACCGCCCTGCTCGGCCGCAACGGCGCGGGCAAGACGACCACCGTGCGGGGCGTGCTCGGCCTGGTGCCGCGCACCGGCAGCGTGCGGCTGGACGGCGAGGAGACCGTGGGCCTGCCCACGCACGCCCTGGTGCGCCGCGGCATCGGCTACGCCCCGGAGGACCGTGGCATCTTCGCCGGGCTGACCGTCGCGGAGAACCTGCGTCTGGCCGAACGCGGCGACGGCGAGCCGGACTACGCCCTCGTCCACGAACTCTTCCCCGAACTGCTCAAGCGTGCCAAGCAGGCGGCCGGCACGCTCTCCGGCGGCCAGCAGCAGATGGTGGCCATCGGCCGCACCCTGCTCAACGGCAATCGGCTGATCATCGCGGACGAGCCGACCAAGGGCCTGGCCCCGAAGGTCGTCACCGAGGTCACCCAGGTACTGGAGCGTGCCGCCGAGGCCATTCCGGTGCTGCTCGTCGAGCAGAACCTCGCCATGGTCCGCCGGCTCGCCACGCACTGCGCGGTGCTCGCCGACGGCCGCACCGCCCACCAGGGTCCCGCCGCGGACCTGCTCGGCGACCCGGACGCCACCCGCCGGCTGCTCGGTGTCGGCCGCGCGCCCACCGCACCCGCGGCCCTCGCGGCGTCGGCCGCCGCCCCGCCCGCCGGATCCGCAAGCGCCGACGCGCCCGCGGGTCCACGGTCCGACCGTACGGAGGCCGACGCCTGATGGACACCGTCGTCCTGCTCACCCTGACCGGGCTCGGCCTCGGCGCGCTGTACTTCCTCATCGCCTCCGGCCTTTCGCTGATCTTCGGCCTGATGGACGTGCTCAACTTCGCGCACGGCGCGCTGCTGTCCATCGGCGCCTACGCCACCTGGTGGGCCGCCTCGGGCAATCTGCCCGGCGCCGGCTCCGGCGGCCTCGGCTTCGTGCTCGCCGTCGTGTTCGGCGTGGTGGTCGGCACCCTCGCGGCGGTCCTGCTCGAACTGGCCGTCGTACGACCGCTGTACAGCAGGCCCCGCGAGCAGGTGCTGGCCACGGTCGGCGTCTCGCTGGCCGTGCCCGCGCTGCTCTCGGGCATCTGGGGCACCGACGCCCTGACCTTCCCCGGCCCGAAGGCGCTCAAGGACACGGTCGGCGTGCTCGGCGCCCAGATCCCGGCCAACCGGTTCGTGCTGATCGCCGGCGCCGTCCTGGTCTGGGCCGGTCTGAAGCTGTTCCTCGACCGCACCCGGCACGGCCTGGTGGTCCGGGCCGGTGTCGAGGACCGGGCCATGGTGACCGCCCTGGGCATCGATGTCGGCAAGGCGTTCACCCTGGTCTTCGCCATCGGCGGTGCCGCCGCCGCGCTGGGCGGCGCACTCGGCGGCCTGTACTTCGGTTCGGTCGACCCCCGTCAGGGCACCTCGCTGCTGATCTTCGCGTTCGTGGTCGTCGTGACGGGCGGCATGGGCTCGGTGACCGGCGCGGCCGTCGCGTCCGTCGTCATCGGCCTCGTCCAGCAGTTCGCCAACTACTACACCACCGCCGGACTCGGCGACCTCGCCGTCGTCGTGCTGCTCGCCGCCCTGCTGCTGGTGCGCCCGCGCGGTCTGACCGGGAGGCTCGCATGAGCACCGCCACCGGCACCGGTACCGCCCTCGCGGCCGGTGCGCAGGGGTCCGCCGCCCGCCGCCTGCTGCGCTGGTGGCCCGTGGGCCTGTTCGTCCTGCTGTTCGTGCTTCCGTACGGCGCCATCGAGATCCCCGGTCTGCTCGACGGGCCCGTCGGCAGTCCCGGAAGTCTGCAACTCCTCGCGCTGTGCCTGCTGTTCGGCGCCCTGGCGACCGGCTACGACCTGCTGCTCGGCCGCACCGGCCTGCTGTCCTTCGGGCATGCGCTGTACTTCGCCGCGGGCAGCTACGCCACCAACACGATGATGCAGGAGGCGGGGCTGTCGTTCGGCCTGTCCGCCGTGCTCGGCCTCGTCTTCGGCATCGCCCTGGCGGTGCTGCTCGGCTCGGTCGCCCTGCGCGTCACCGGCATCGCCTTCTCGATGGTGACGCTGGCCTTCGCCCAGGCCGCCTCCATCCTGGTCGCCCGCGATCCGGGCGGCTTCACCGGCGGCGAGGAGGGCCGCGCGGTCGCCGCCGACCTGCTGCCGTCCGGGCTCGTCGGCATCGAGAACACCGCCAATCTGTACTGGATCACCCTCGCGTTCCTCGCCCTCACCCTCGCGGTCGTGCACTGGACCACCCACTCGCCCACCGGCCGTGTCTGGGAGGGCATCAAGGAGAACGAGCGGCGCGTCGAGGTACTGGGCCTGCGCCCGTACGGGTTCAAGCTGCTGGCCTTCACCGTCGCGAGCGCGCTGGCCGCGCTGGGCGGCATCGTGCACCTGCTGCTGACCGGCGGCTCCACCCCGCACACCACCAGCTCCGAGTTCACGCTGTCGCTGCTGGTGATGGTCGTCCTCGGCGGCTCCGGTACCCGTTGGGGGCCGATGCTGGGCGGTGTCCTGTACACCTGGGCCGACCAACGCCTCGGCGATGTCGCGGGCTCGGCGGCCGTCGCGGACCTGCCCGCCGTGCTGCGGGTGCCGCTCAGCCAGCCGCTGTTCCTGCTGGGCGTGCTGTTCGTGGTCATCGTGGGCGTCCTGCCCGGCGGGCTCGCCGCCCTGCCCGGACGCGTCCGTGCCGCACGCGCCGCACGCCGCGGTGCCACGGCCGGCTCCGGTGACGGTGACGGCGGTCCCGGGCGAGAATCGGACGTCGACGGATCCGGGTCCGCCACCGGTGACCCACGGACCGCTCCCGACGTCCGGCGCAGCAGGGCGTCGGCCGCTTCCGCCGACGCCGACGTCAAGGAAAGGCAATCGTCGTGACCACCGCCGACACCTCGCCCGCCGACGCGCCCGCGGGCCCCGAGCCGCTGCCCTTCGAGGAGCTGAGCGTCCCCGTGCCGGGCGGCGACCTGGCCGTGCTGCGCTGGGCCGCCGCCGATCCCGAGGCGCCCACGGTGCTCGCCCTGCACGGCATCACCGCCAACGGGCTGTCCTGGGGGCCGGTCGCCCGCCGTCTCGCGGGCCGCGCCACGCTCGTCGCCCCCGATCTGCGCGGACGCGCGGGCAGCCGGCACCTGCCCGGGCCGTACGGCATCGCCGTGCACGCCGACGACGCCGCCGCGACGGCCGAGGCGCTGGGGCTGCGACGGCCGGTGCTGGCCGGGCACTCGATGGGCGCGTTCACCGCGGCGCTGGCCGCCGTACGCCACCCCGGGCGGTTCGGTCCGCTGCTGCTCGTGGACGGCGGGCTCGGGTTCCCGGCCCCCACCGAGCTGTCCCCCGACGAGCTGATGACCGCGGTGATCGGCCCGGCCATGGACCGGCTGTCGATGACCTTCCGCGACCGGGATGCCTACCGGGCGTTCTGGCGGGTCCATCCCGCGTTCGCCGACCGGTGGACGCGGGAGGTGGACGCGTACATCCAGCGCGACCTGGTGGGTGAGGAGCCGGAGCTGCGGTCCTCGTGCCGTCTGGAGGCGGTGCGCACCGACGGTGTCGGCGTGTTCGACGAGGACGTGCTGGCCGCGATCCGCCATCTGCCCTCGCCCGCCACGCTGCTGTGGGCGGACAGCGGTCTGATGGACGAGCCGCAGGGACTGTACGACGAGGAACGCCTCGCCCGCGCCGCCCTCGAGGGCACCGGCGTCACACCGCTGCGCTCGCCGGGCACCAACCACTACACGGTGCTCACCGGTGAGGAGGGCGCGGCGCGCATCGCCGACCTGCTGCTGGAGGCCGCCGTCGGGTCGACGGGCCGCTGACACGCCGGGGCGGCGGCCTGGCCGCCGCCCCGGCGTCAGCGAGCGGGTCAACCGCTCAGTTCCCGCAGTCTGAGGGCCAGTTGCAGCTCCAGCGCGCGGTCCGGGCGGCTCCAGTCCGCGCCGAGCAGCGCCTCGATGCGGTCCAGGCGTTGCACGACCGTGTTGACGTGCACGTGCAGCGTGTCCTTGGCGCGGGTCAGGCTGCCGCCCGCGCCGAAGTAGGCGGCGAGCGTGGGGACCAGTTCGGTGCCCCGCCGTGCGTCGTACTCCAGGAGCGGCCCGAGCGTGCCGCGCACGAAGCCGTTCACATCCTTGCTGTCGCCCAAGACCACGCCGAGGAAGCCGAGTTCACCGGCGGACGCGCCGTCGCCGTGGCGGCCGAGCACATGCAGGGCGCGCAGGCAGCGCACCGCCTCGGCGTGTGCGTCCGCGATCCGGGACGGCCCGCAGACCGGTCCTGCGGCCGCCACCGTGACCGGGGCGCCCGTGAGGTGGCCGAGTTGTACGGCCGCGGCGCGGGCGCACTGACCGGGCGTAAGCCGTTCGTCGGCCACCGTCAACAGCACGACGGCACCGGCGTGTTCGGCGCCTGCGCAACCGGCCGGGGCCCCGAAGAGATAGCGCACGGCGGCCGACCCCAGCCGTTCCCGGGCCGCGGGCTCCGTGTCGGCGACCAGCACCAGATACGGCCGGTCCAGGTCGACGCCGAGTCTGCGGCCCCGCTCGGCGAGCAGCGCGGGGTTGCGTCCGGTGTCGGTCAGCAGGTCGGTGACGAGTTCGCCGCGCACCCGGTTCTCGGTCTCCGCCACCGTGCGCCGCAGCAGCATGAGCAGGCCGGTGACGACGCCCGCGCGCTCGAACATCCGCCGGTCGGCGTCCGCCAGCGGGTGGCCCCGGTGCAGCACCATGATGGCCAGCAGTTCGTGCCCGGCCAGCACCGCGCAGATCCACCGCCCCGAGCGGGCCACCGCGCGGCCCGCCGTACGGGACTCCTCGGCGGCCGACACCAGCCAGCCCGCGTCCATCGAGTCGGCGGCGAACGGCCCGCCGTCGTGCCGGACCGCGGCGAGCGGCCGGCCGCCGGGATCGTGCACGGTGAGCGCCCCGTCGAGCAGTCCGGCCACGGCGACGGCCACCTCCCGCACGTCCCCGCCGCGCAGCACCAGGTCGGTGAGCCGGTCGTGTGCCTCCTCGGCCCGCTGCACGGCCGCCGCGTGCGCCCGCACGACCTCGTTGACCTCGGCGAGTTCGGCGAGCGCGGCACGGGTGTCGTCGAGCGCGCGGGCCGTGTCGATGGCGATGGCGGCGTGCGCGGCGAGCGAGGACAGCAGCGCCACCTCGTCGGGGCTGAACGAGCGGGGGCTGCGGTCGGCGGCGAACAGCACGCCGATCACCTTCCGGTCCCCGCCGTGCACCGAGCCGAGCAGCAGCGGTACACCGAGGATCGCGACCAGACCCTCCTCGGTCACGCCCGCGTTGATGTCGCGGGTGTGGCGGAAGCGCTCGTCGGTGGAGTAGTCCGGGGTCGCGTACGGGCGGGCGGTCTGCGCCACCAGGCCGCCAAGTCCCTCGCCGAGATCCAGCCGGAGGTGCTGGAACACCGGGGACACGGAGCCGTCCGTGACCCGCATGTAGGTGTCCCCGGCCTCCTCGTCCGGCAGCGTCAGATACGCCGTGTCGGTGCCCAGCAGCATCCTGGCCCGCCGGACGATGGCCTTCAGCACCTCGTCGACGTCCCGGGAGGCGGCGAGGTCGCCGGCCGTGTCGAACAGGGCGGCGAGTTCGAGTTCCCGGCGGCGATGCGCGCGCAGTGAGCTGCGCACCCGCAGTGCCGTGGCCACCGCCCGCTCGGTCTCCGCCAGGTCCGTCCCCTCGACGCCCGCCTCACGCGCCTGCCCGGTGACCGCGCCCAGCGCCTCGGCGGGCGCGCCGGTGGCGAGGAGTTCCAGCAGGCGCCGCAGGTGCGAAGCGGCCGAGGGCCCGCGGGAGTTCCCGCCGCCGCTTCCGGTCCGGTCCGTACCGCTCAGGGCCTCG
Source organism: Streptomyces sp. NPDC001508 (assembly GCF_040298665.1). Lineage (NCBI taxonomy): Bacteria > Bacillati > Actinomycetota > Actinomycetes > Kitasatosporales > Streptomycetaceae > Streptomyces > Streptomyces sp. NPDC001508. Next base: position 16,497 of record NZ_JBEPAP010000088.1, on the reverse strand, counting down.
CGATCGCCGCTTCCCGCGCGGTCGGCCTTTTTACCGAGGGCGCCTGAGGGCTCTTCGGCGCGGGCCCGGGGCATCGGCATCGCGGCGACGGGTCGTTCTTCGCCGCCCACTGCCGTGCTCGCGTTCATGTCAGCCTCCCGTGTCGTTCCCCCCACCTCTGTACGTCCCCCGCCCTGCGTTCGCTGGCCGTTACCGTAGGAAGCCGAACCGGCCGAACACACAGGGGCAGCACATACATTCCCCCATCCAGTCATAGTGTCCGGCCCCATAGGGTCTCAGTCGTGAGGGTCGGCGCACGTTTGCGCTCTCGGTTCGGCACAGCCTCGGGCAACGGCCGGTAACCACACTTCCCGGGATGCCCGATGGCGCACCGCCACATGTCCGCCCCCACCGCGCCGCGCCTACCGTCCCTCTGACCCCAGAGCCGCGCGAACGGGTCAATCCCCCGCCTCCGTGCGTCTCACAATCTCCGGAGGTACCACTGTGCGCCCCACCCTGCTCAGCCGATTCGCCCGGCTGATCGGACGGTTCGCCGTGTCCGGTCTGCTCATGGCGGCTGCCGGGACCACCGTTCTCGCCCCACCCGCCTCCGCCGCGGGCGGCTTGACCCAGGTGACCGGATTCGGTTCCAACCCCGGCAATCTGTCGATGTACACGTACGTCCCCGCGGGCCTGCCGGCCGGCGCCCCGCTCGTGGTCGCGTTGCACGGCTGCGGCCAGACGGCCAACGACTACTACGCCAACTCCGGTTGGACCAAGCTCGCCGACACGTACGGCTTCGCGGTGGTGTTCCCGCAGACCGGCTCGGCGAACAACGCCCTCTCCTGCTTCACCTGGTTCGACCCGGCCGACTCCACCCGCGACAAGGGCGAGGCCGCCTCGGTCGCCCAGATGGTCACCAAGGCCGGGTCGCTGTACGGCTCGAACGCCGACCGCGTGTATGTGACCGGCCTGTCGGCGGGCGGCGGCATGGCCGCGGACCTGCTCGCCGCGTACCCGGACGTGTTCGCGGGCGGCTCGATCGCCTCCGGTCTGCCCGCGCAGTGCGCGACCAGCCAGCTCGGCGCGTCCAGCTGCCAGATGGGAAGCCTGGGCCTCACCCCGGCCCAGTGGGGCGACAAGGTCCGCGCCCAGTACCCGGGTTACTCCGGGCCGTGGCCGCGCGTCGCGATCTGGCAGGGCACCTCGGACTACACGGTCTACCCGGTCAACGCGACCGAACTGCGCGACCAGTGGACCAATGTCCACGGCATCTCACAGACCCCGTCCAGCACCACGAGCCTGCCCGCGGGTACCACGCTGACCAGCTATGACGACACGTCCGGGAAGCCCGCCGTACAGCTCTACCAGATCAACGGCATGGGCCACGGTCTCGCCGTCGACCCGGGCTCAGGCGCCGAGCAGTGCGGCAGCACCGCCGCGTACTTCCTCGGCACCATCTGCTCCAGCTACTACACGGCGAAGTTCTGGGGACTCGACCAGGACGGCAGCACCGGCCCGGGCGACGGCGGTGAGCAGCTCCCCGCACCGACCGGCCTCACGGCAAGCCCGGCCGGCGACACCTCGGTCTCCCTGAGCTGGTCCCCGGTCCAGGGTGCCGCGTCCTACCGCGTCCAGCGGGGCGGCACCCAGGTCGGCACGCCCACCGGCACCACCTTCACCGACACCGCCCTGACCCCGGCCACGGCGTACACGTACACGGTTGCCGCGGTCGCCGCCGACGGCACGGTCGGCACGCCGTCCTCGGCGGTCAAGGCCACCACCACCGGTTCCGCCACGACCTGCGCGACGTCCACCAACTACGCCCATGTCACGGCGGGCCGGGCCCACACCAGCGGCGGCCACACATACGCCAACGGCTCCGACGAGGACATGGGGCTGTACAACGTGTTCGTCACCCACACCCTGAAGCAGACGTCGTCGGGTCACTACGTGCTCGCCGACTCCGGCTGCTGACCCCGGCCGCCGCTCCCCACACCATGGCGGGATTTTCAACCGGGTGGTAGAAAAGATGGACGGTTCCCGGACCCGAGGAGGGAGAGGCCATGGGGCAGCGGCGCGTCGTCCCGGCCGTCCTGGGGCGTGTTGTGAAAGTAGCGTCGTCCGCCCGGAGGGCGGGGCCCGCGGCGTCCGGTGCGGTGCATCGCAAGGCGGAGGGTCGTCCGCTTACTGGGCGTACGCGGACGATCCCGACAACGCGGCGAGGTGCCGTGCCAGGCGTCGCGCGCCAGACGGGACTTTCGAAACACGCCCTAATCCACCGGGGTGGTCAGCACCTGCTGGAGGAAGAACCTCAAAGGGCTCACCAGGTCCACTTCGTCGGGATTGGTCAGCCACTGGACCTGGAGCCCGTCCATCAGCGCGATGAAGCTGACGGCCGCCGTGCGCGGTTCGACGCCCTCGCGCAGATGCCCGCCCTCGGCCATGGCGCGGAAGGCGGAGTGCATGTAGTCACGCGCGTCCCGGTAGTGCCGGGTGAAGTAGTCGTGCGCCGGATGCTCGGGCGTGATCGCCTCGGCCGCCAGGCGGACGTACAACTCGACGATGCCGGGATGACGCGCGTTGTGGGCCGCGAGCGCGAGGAGGTGGCGCACGCCCCCGATGCCGACGGGTTCCCGGGGGAAGCCGCGGGCGTCGTCCTCCTCGTCGCGCCGCTCCAGCACGGCGGCCAGCAGCGCCTCCCGGTCGGGGAAGTAGTAGATCAGCGTCGCATGGCTGATGCCGACCCGCTTCGCGATCTCCCGCAGCGACGCGCCGTGGTACCCGGCGTCGGCATATACGGACGCGGCCGCGGTGACGATCTCCGCACGACGCTGTCGGCCTTTGGCGTAGGCGGGCGTGGTGCCCGCCGTGCGGGTCTCGGCAGAGGTCATCCACCCATCATGCCCCAGCCCCGGCACTGATCCAGCCGCCGCTTTCCGCCGGCCCCGCCGTCGGATCCGTATCCACCCGCTTCGCCTCACGAATGTGCCTCACGAACAGGAACAAGCATGGCCGACCTCCCCTACCGCGACCCCGCACTGCCCGTTCCCGCACGGGTCGACGACCTGGTGTCCCGCATGACGCTGCCGGAGAAGGTCGGGCAGATGCTCCAGCTCAACGCGAAGGACGGTGTCACCCATCTGATAGAGGACCTGCACGTCGGGTCGGTCCTGCACGCGTCGCCGAAGCGCATCGTGCAGGCCATGGACCTCGCCGAGGGCACCCGCCTGGGCATCCCGTTGCTGATCGGTGAGGACTGCATCCACGGGCACTCCTTCTGGCCTGGCGCCACCATCTACCCCACCCAACTGGGCATGGCCGCCTCCTGGGACCCGGAGCTGGTCGAGCGCGTCGGCCGCGCGAGCGCCGTGGAGATCTCCGCCACCGGCGTCCACTGGACCTTCTCCCCCGTGCTGTGCATCGCCCGCGACCTGCGCTGGGGGCGGGTGGGCGAGACCTTCGGCGAAGACCCCTATCTGCTGGGCGAGTTCGGCTCCGCCATGGTGCGCGGGTACCAGGGCGACGGCCTGGACGACCCCACGGCCGTGCTCGCCTGTGCCAAACACTTCGCCGGCTACTCCGAGACCCAGGGCGGCCGCGACGCGAGCGAGGCCGACCTCAGCCGCCGCAAGCTGCGCTCCTGGTTCCTGCCGCCCTTCGAACGCGTCGCACGCGAGGGCTGCCGCACCTTCATGATCGGATACCAGTCGATCGACGGCGTGCCCATCACCATGAACCAGTGGCTGCTGCGCGAGGTCCTGCGCGACGAGTGGAACTACACGGGCACCCTCGTCACCGACTGGGACAACGTCGGCCGCATGGTGTGGGAGCAGCATGTGTGTGCCGACCACACCGAGGCCGCGGCCCGGGCCGTGCGTGCCGGAAACGACCTCATCATGACCACGCCGCAGTTCTTCGACGGCGCACAGGACGCGGTGGCCCGCGGGCAGTTGACGGAAGCCGAGATCGACGCCGCCGTACGGCGCATCCTGACGCTGAAGTTCGAACTCGGGCTCTTCGAGAACCCGCGCCGGCCCGACCCCGCCCGACAGGCCGTGTCCATCGGCTCCCCCGATCACACCGCGCTGAACCTGGAGATGGCGCGCCGCAGCCTCGTCCTCCTCTCCAACGACGGCACACTGCCCCTTCTGGACGAGGCGACGGCCGACGCCTCGGGACGGGCCGCGGCGCCCGCCGGGGCGGCCCCGCGGCGCATCGCCGTGATCGGCCCCAACGCCGACGCGGTCGACGCACAACTCGGTGACTGGGCCGGTTCCTCCGGGCAGGCCGACTGGCTGCCCGTTGGCCATCCGCGGCATCTGACGGAGACCGTCCTGGACGGCCTGAGGGCGGTCGTGCCCGCCGACTGGTCGGTCGCCCACGCCCGTGGCTGCCACATCGCGGAGTTCGTGCCCGACCCGCAGGGACCGCTGCTGCCCGACGGACAGCCCGCTCCGGACATCGTCGTGCCAGCCCGGCCCGATGCGGTCCTGCTGCGTGAGGCCGTCGCCACCGCCGAGGAGGCCGACCTCGTCGTCGCCGTCGTCGGCGACACCATCGGCCTGATCGGTGAGACCCGTTCCACCGCCACCCTGGACCTGGTCGGCGGCCAGGTCGAACTCCTCGACTCGCTGGCGGCCACCGGGAAACCCATGGTCGTCGTGGTGATCAGCTCCAAGCCGCAGGTCCTGCCGCCGTCGGCCGTGGACGCGGCGGCGCTCATCCAGGCATTCAACCCGGGCATGCGCGGCGGGCGCGCCATCGCGGAACTCCTGCTCGGTCTGATCGAGCCCAGCGGGCGCCTCCCGCTCACCGTTCCGCGGCACGTCGGTCAGCAGCCCGTGTACTACAACCAGATCCGCGGCCAGCACGGGGACCGCTATGCCGATCTGACCCAGGACCCTCTGTTCGCGTTCGGCGAAGGACGCGCGTACACCGAGATCGCCTACACGGATCTGCGGATCCATACGCCGCAGGTCGCACCGGAGGGCGACGTGCGGGCGACGGTCACCCTCGCCAACACCGGCCGCCGGCCCGCCCGCGAGACCGTCCAGGTCTACATCCGTGACCTGGTCACCTCGGTGACCTGGGCCGACAAGGAGCTGAAGGCCCATCGTCAGGTCGATCTGCGGCCCGGCCAGACGGTCGACGTGGACATCGTGCTGCCCGCCGCCGACTGCACCCTCGTCACGGCGGACGGGCGCCGCGTCGTGGAACCCGGCTCGTTCGATCTGCTGGTCGGCTCCTCGTCCCGCGACCGCGATCTGCTGGCGGGGCGCTTCAGGATCGATCAGGACTAGTGCCGGCGTCGGAGTTTCGCCAGGCTATTCAGACAACAAAGGTTTCTGAATAGCCTGGCAAAGGACAGAAAAAGAAGGGGAATTGAGATGACCAAGTCCCCGAGTATGCCATCCTGACCAGCGCTTTGTCGCAGTCGACATCCGTTTGAAGAACGTTCAACTCGCTGTTCGCACAAGGGCTGTGTGAGGTCCCTAGGGTTCCTGAGGTTTTCGAAAGAAGGGGCCTCATGGACACACCCTTGGCAATCCGGACTCGGGGAATCGCGAAGTATTTCGGCGACGTCGTGGCACTCGACGGCGTCGACCTGGATGTGACGCAGGGTCAGATCCATGGCCTGGTGGGGCCGAACGGCGCCGGCAAGACGACGCTGCTCGGCCTCCTGCTGGGTCTGTCCGTCGCCGACAGCGGCACCCTGGAGATCCTGGGTGCGCCGGTCGGTCGGGTGCCGGCCGTCCCCGACGGCGTCGCCGGTTTCGTCGACGGCCCCGGCCTCTACCCCTCGCTCACCGCCCGGCAGAATCTCGCCGCGCTGGCGGCACTTCGCGGCGAGGACGCGCAAAGCGCCGGGATCGACGAGGCGCTGGAGCAGGTCGGTCTCGCCGATGTCGCCGACGACCGGGCCCGCGGCTTCTCCCTCGGCATGCGGCAGCGGCTCGGGCTCGCCGCCGCCCTGCTCACCAGGCCCCGGCTGCTGGTGCTGGACGAACCCTCCAACGGCCTCGACCCGGCCGGCAAGAGACACATCCACGGTGTGCTGACCCGGCTCGCGGCCGACGGAACCGGCGTCGTCCTGTCCAGCCACCGCATGGACGACCTCGAAGCGCTGTGCTCCGAGGTCACCATCCTCGCCACCGGACGGGTGGTCTTCTCCGGCCCGCCCGGCAAGCTGACCGCTGAGAACCGTGAACTCGACTACCGGTTGCTCACCTCCGATCCCGAGGCCGCCCGCCGGCTGGCCGCCGACACCGCCGGGATCCGGACCGTGGACGACGCCGGGCCCGCACGGCAGGACACCGGGCTGATCGTCATACGCGCGCTGGGGCCCGCCCTGGACGAACTCGTGGTGCGGCTCGTGCGGTCGGGCATCGCGCTGCGCGAACTCGCCCCCGTGGTCTCGCCGCTCGAGGCCGCGTTCCTCGCCCTCACCGAACAGCGGACCGCAGCACAGGAGGGCGGCCGATGACCGCGACCCTCGCCGACGGCACGGTCGCCGTCGCCCGCCGCGTTCCGGTGACGCGCGGCTACCGCTTCGAACTGGTCAAGCTCGTCACGCAGTGGCGGGTCCGGCTGCTGGTGCTCGCCTGCTGGCTCGCGCCGGCGCTCTTCGTGATGGCGGTGAGCCGGCAGAGCACGCTGCCCACCGACACCCTCTTCGGCCGCTGGATGCACGCCACGGGGTGGGCCGGACCGCTGGTCATGCTCGGCTTCGCGGGCACCTGGGCGCTCCCGCTGCTGACCTCGGTGGTGGCCGGCGATGTGTTCGCCGCCGAGGACCGGCTGGGCACCTGGCGTCATCTGCTCATGGCGGTGCGCTCTGCTCGGCGGATCTTCGTGGCGAAGGCGCTGGCCGGCCTCACCGTCGTCCTGCTGCTCGTGGCCGGTCTCGCCTGCTCCAGCGTGGCCGGCGGGCTGGTGGCGGTCGGCAACCGGCCGCTGGTCGGCCTGGACGGGCACCTGCTGACGCCGGGGGACGCCGCCGGCAAGGTGCTGCTCGCCTGGGTCTGCGCGCTCGCCCCGACGCTGGCGCTCGCCGCGATCGGGCTGCTCGGGTCGGTGGTCCTCGGGCGGTCCCCGATGGGGCTGCTGCTGCCCGCGCTCGTCGCGCTCACCATGCAGCTCGCCCAGATGCTGCCGCTGCCCGTCGCCGTGCGTCTCGCCCTGCCCGGATACGCCTTCGTCTCCTGGAACGGTCTGTTCACCGAGCCCGCGCAACTGACTCCGCTCCTCATCGGCGTCGCGGTCAGCCTGGTGTGGGCGGTGGTCGCCACGACGCTGGCCTTCGTGCTGTTCGTGCGGCGCGACTTCACCAACCAGGGCCATGACGGCTCGGGGCGCCGTGCGGTCGTCCTCGCGGCCCTGTCCCTGATCGTGCTGCCGGCCGCGACGGCCGCGGTCCTCGCCCTGGCGACGGGGGCCACGGGTTCGGGGATCGAGCAGGCCGAGGTGCAGCGTTCGGTCGCCACCGCGTTCGCCCACCTGTACCGGCTGCAGACCAAGGAACTCAACCGCCCCGATGTCACCGAGGCGCAGCTGAAGGCCACGGCGGCGTGCGCCAAGGGCGACGTCCAGGACTCCTCCGCCCAGGGGTCGGGCAACGACTGGCGCTGCGTCGTCTCCTGGCACCTCCCCGACGTCGAGGCCACCGGCACGGCCGTCTATCAACTCGACGTCACTCCGGACGGGCGGTTCGTCGCCGACGGCGACGGACCGAAGGAAGTGAACGGCTACTTCCTGGTGCGAACCCCCCAGGGAGACGCACCGAACCCGCTGTGGCAGTTCGACGGCAACGTCGAACTGCCGGCCAACACCCCGAAGGGACAGATCAATGCAGGTATCACGCCGTAGGCGTGTCGAGAAGGACCGCTTCGGTCTTCTCGGTGGAAACATCGGCCGCCGCACGCCTCTGGTGACGGCCGGCATCACCGCCATGGGCCTCCTCGCCGCCGGTACCGCTTTCGCCCAGACCCGTCAGTTCGGCACCGACCAGGTCGGCCAGACCACCTCCAAGGGCCAGCTGGTCTCCAGCAACCAGTACATCGACCCCTACGGTGACCGCTCGGTCATCGACAACGGCAAGATCATGTCGTCCGTGGTCAGCCCGGACGGCACCCATCTGGCGGCCTCGGTCACCGACGGGGACTCGGCGCTGGTCATCGTGGACCTGAAGTCCCGTCAGGTGGTGCAGCGCATCGGCAACTCCTCGGCCGTGGACCTGAAGATCAGCGGCAAGGACGTCGGCCAGGAGGGCCCGACGTACTCGCCCGACGGCAAGCAGCTGTGGCTGGGCCGGACCGACGGCTACACCAAGTTCACCGTGAACGCCGACGGCACCCTCGCCAAACCGGTGAACGTCCCGATCCCGGCGGACGGTCCAAGACACGCGCTGGCGAGCGCGGCCGTCTTCTCGGCCGACGGCTCCACCGTGTACGCGGCGGTCAACGGCCAGAACCGGGTGGTCGCCATCGACGCGGCGACCGGCGCCATCAAGCAGAGCTGGGCCACCGGCAACGCCCCGCGCGCAATCGTCCAGGCCGGCTCCAAGCTGTACGTCAGCAACGAGGGCGGACGGGCGGCCAGGCCGGGCGACCCCACCATCAACTCGTACAACACCCAGGTGCCGGCGGACCCGAAGACCGGTGCCACCACCACCGGCACGGTCAGCGTCATCGACCTGGCGAACCCGGCGGCCGGCGCCCTGAGCATCGACGTCGGCCTGCACCCGACCGCGCTGTACGCCACGAAGGGCGCGGTGTTCGTCACCGACACCGCCGGCAACGACGTGTCCGTCATCAGCACCGCCGACGACAAGGTCGTACAGACCATCTCCACCCAGCCGTGGCCTCAGGCGTCGGTCGGCTACGAGCCCAACGCGGTGACGCTCACCGACGACGGGCACCTGCTGGTGACGCTCGGCCGTGCCAACGCGGTCGCCGTCTACACGTACAAGGGCCCGCAGGAGCCGGTCGGTTACGTCGGCCTGCTCCCGACGGACTACTTCCCGGCGGAGATCGCCACCGTCGGCCGGCAGATCGTCGTCTCCAACACCCGTGGTGTCGACGCCCGCCGCCCCACCGCCAACGCCGGGCACGGCACCCACGACACGACGTCGAGCCTGCAGTACTTCACCCTGCCGAGCGACAAGGTCATCAGGTCCCAGACGGCCAAGGTCTTCGAGCAGAACGGCTGGATGCACGGCTCGGTCAAGCTGGCCCGGGGCAAGAAGGCGAAGGCCGTGCCGGTCCCGAACCGGATCGGCGACCCCTCGACGATCAAGCACGTGTTCCTGATCGTCAAGGAGAACCGGACCTACGACCAGGTCCTCGGTGATCTGCCGCAGGGCAACGGCGACCCGGCGCTGACGCAGTTCGGCGAGAACGTCACGCCGAACCAGCACGCCCTGGCCGAACAGTTCGGGCTGTACGACAACACGTACGACATCGGCACGAACTCCGCCGAGGGCCACAACTGGCTGATGCAGGCCGACAACCCGGAGTACACCGAGTCCTCGGCCGGTGAGTACCTGCGCAGCTACGACACGGAGGACGACGCCCTCGGGCACCAGCGGACCGGTTTCATCTGGTCCGGTGCGCAGGACGCCGGCAAGTCCGTGCGGGACTTCGGCGAGTTCCACCAGTTCCTGACCAAGCCGTCGGGCGCGAGCTGGCAGAACCTGTACTGCGACGCCAAGAACATGGCGGCGACCGGCGACGACACGGCCTACAAGCTGACCTCGTCCTCGCCGATCCCGTCGCTCAACAGCGTCTCGGTGCCCGGGTTCCCGAAGTTCGACACCAGCGTCCCGGACGTCTACCGGGCGGAGATCTGGAAGAAGGACTTCGCACAGCACGGTCCGGCGAACCTGAACATGTTCTGGCTCTCCAGCGACCACACCGGTGGCCCGGTGAACTCGGCCTCCCAGGTCGCGGACAACGACCTGGCGACCGGCCGGATAGTCGACACGATCTCGCACAGCAAGTACTGGAAGGACTCGGCGATCTTCGTCGTCGAGGACGACTCCCAGGCCGGCCAGGACCATGTCGACGGCCACCGTGCGCCGGTCCAGATCATCAGCCCCTGGGCCCAGCACGGCACGGTCGACAGCCACTACTACTCCCAGATCAACATGGTGCGGACCATCGAGCAGATCCTCGGGATCAAGCCGATGAACCAGAAGGACAGCGCCGCCACCCCGATGAGTGCGGCGTTCACCACGAAGCCGGACTACACGCCGTTCACCGCCCTGCCCAACCGGACCTCGCTGACCAGCGGTCTGGCCACGCCGCCCGCCTGCGGCCCGGACGTCCCGGCGCCGCAGAACCCGGCCGCGGCGGCCGTGCCGTCGGGGAAGGTCCCGGCGGACAAGAAGTCCCTCGCGGCGACATGGGAGGAATGGAAGTCGCACCAGCGGCTCACCGGGTCCCACGCCGTTCCCGACTTCGCGAACCCCGCGCAGATGAACCACTTCACGTGGTACCAGACGTACGGGTACACAAAGCCGTACCCCGGCGAGCACAAGCTCTACGCGCCGGGCGATGTGCCCGGCGCCTTCGTCCCGTCGTCGGAGTCCGACGGCTGACCTCTGCTCCTCACCCCCTGAGGGCCCCTGGCCGGCGTCACCGCCGGTCAGGGGCCCGTCCCGCCGTGTGGGCGGTGTGTCCGCTCGCGACCCGCCCGGAACCTTCGTAAGGTCCGAGTGACCTCCGCAGGTCCGAGCCACCCCACGGGCAGGAACCGCATGGACCACTCGCCGCACATGTCCCCGCTGCCGTCCGTGATGGCGATGGGCCTCGCCGGGTTTCTGCCGGCCACCGTGGTCCCGGGCCTCGTCCTGCTCCTGCGGCGGGCGCCGCTGTGGGAGCGGGTGAGCCTGCCGGCGGGTGCCGCCCTTGCGCTGCTGGTGCTGACGCACGCGTGGGCGGTGCTGGCCGGCCCCGTGGCCGGACTGCGGCCACCGGGCGGCGCGTTGGTGACGGAGCCGGTGCTGGTGGCGGCGGCCGTGGTGTTCTGGGTCCCGGTCGTCGGCCGCACCCGGCACCGGCTGGGCGACCCGGGCCGGTGCCTGTGCCTCTTCCTCGCCGCACCGCTGCTCGACCTGCCCGCACTCGGCGTCATCGCCGCCGGGCACTCGCTGGAGGGGCTGGCCATGATCGTGGGCATGCTGCCCCTCGCCGTCGCCGCGGCCGCCGTCACCTGGACATGGGCGAACCAGGAGGAACACACAGCCCTGCTCGCCCCGAAAACCGCCCCCTGACCGGCATGGGCGAGGCCGAATCGGGCCACCACCGCGGAACTCCCGAGCGTCATCGCGTCGATGCCGGACAGGCCCGCCGGGAGGAGAGGGATCTCCCCGACGGGGGCGACGGCCTGCTCGACGTAACCGCCGCCCGTACCGGTGAACACCCACACCCGCCGGCCGGCAGGCCCCTGCCCGGGTCCGGCCGCCGTCGGTGCGGTGGTGGTGGAGGAGCGGATCGCGGTGCTCGATGCGCAGATCGCGCGGCTCACCCGGCCGCGGGATGCCCTGAAGGCGCGGCGGGGCCAGGGCGGGTGACCCGCCGGGCGGGGCGGGCGGCCGGGGACGGTACGGGGCTTCAGGACGTCGCTGCGAGGGACGCGGCCTCCCACGCGAACCCGTCCGGGTCGGTGAAGGGTCCACGGGCGCCGCCGATCACCAGCCGCCGGTGTTCCATGGCCGTCCGCAGCAACCGGACGAGGGCCGGGCGTCACCATCAGCGCACGCGCGACGCCAAGCCCACGGACTGACGGCGCCCTTGACACACACACGGGTCGACGCGTCGTCGTACGCGGCACGGCGGGCGGCATCCGGCGCCCTTGACACACACACGGGCCGACGACTTACGTTGAACCCGCACGTTCCGGACGGTGGAGGACTTCGATGCGCGTACCCGGCATGGCACCGCGGGGTGCCGGCACGGCTACGCGTCTGATCACCCGGCGGCATGTCGACTACTGCCGCACCTCCTCCGCGGTCTGTCCTTCCGTACACATCTGACCCGGCCGGCCCGCACCGCCGGCCGTCTCGCCGTGGCCCCGCGCCCGTCCGCCCCCGTGTTCCCGGAAGGATCACCCATGCCCGGTCCCGCCCTGCACCTCGCCGTCGAACTCGACGGCGACGGCGCCCATCCCGCGGCCTGGCGCCGCGCCGCCCACTCCCCCGACCAGCTCCTCACCCCACGCCGGGTGGCCCACCTCGCCGCCGTCGCCGAGAACGCCGGGTTCACCCTGATCACCCTGGACGACGGCGTGCTGCCGCCCGGTGCCGCGCCCGATCCGGTGGGCCGGATCGGCGCGGTGGAGCGTGCGGCCTTCGTCGCCGCGTCCACGAGCACCCTCGGCATCGCGCCCGTCGCACCCCTCACCTACGCCGAACCCTTCCACGTAGCCGGCCAGTTGGCGTCCCTGGACCATATCTCCGCGGGCCGGGCCGGCTGGGTGGTGAAGGAGGAGGACCGGCCCGAGGCGGCCCGCGCCTGGGGGCGTCCCCTCGTCGGCGACGCCGCAGCACGGGCACGGGAGTCCCGTGACGGTGTGGAGGTGGCCCGCGCGCTGTGGGACTCATGGGAGGACGACGCGGTCATCCGCTCCGTGGCCACCAGCCGCTACCTCGACCGCGACCGGCTCCACTACATCGACTTCACCGGACAGACATACGCGGTCAAGGGCCCGGCGATCGTGCCGCGTCCGCCCCAGGGGCAGCTCGTCGTCCTCGGCCACCCGGACGCGGTGCCCGCGGACCGGCTCGATGTCGCCCTGGTCACAGGCCGCGACCGTGCGGCGGTGGCCGCCGCCGCTGCGGACGCCGGCACCCCGCTCGTCTTCGCCGAGGTCGAGGTCGCCCTGGACACGCCGGACGCCACCGGCGCCGAGCGCGTCGCCGACCTGGAGCGAGATGCCCCCTGGAGCGACCGCGGCCGACTGCGCCACACCGGACCGGCGGCCCAACTGGCGTCCCTTCTCGAAGGGTTGAGCGGGATCGTGGACGGCGTACGACTGCATCCGCTGGTGCTGGACGAGGACCTGCCCGTCCTCGCCCGCCTCGTGCTCCCCGCCCTCACCGAACGACGCCGCATCACCCGCCCGCTGCCCGGCACGTCCCTGCGCTCGACGCTGGGCCTGCGGCGCCCCGCCAACCGCTTCGCCGTCGCGGCCACCCAGGAGGATGCCCGATGACCCGCACCGACCCCCTCGACGTCCCCCGGCCGCACGCGCGGCTCCACCTCGGCGTGTTCTTCCAGGGCGTCAACCACTGGACCATCTGGTCCGCCCCCGAGAGCGGCTCGCAGATCGACCCCGCCTCCTTCCAGCGGGTCGCCCAGAGAGCCGAACAGGGCCTGTTCGACGCGTTCTTCCTCGGTGAGGGGCTGCGGCTGCGCGAGGTCGACGGCCGGATCCACGATCTCGACGTGGCGGGGCGGCCGGACGCCATCACCCAGCTCGCCGCGCTGGCCGCCGTCACCCGCCGGATCGGCCTGGTCTCCACCTCCAACTCGACCTTCAACGAACCCTCCGACCTCGCCCGGCGCCTGTCCGGCCTCGACCTGCTCTCCGAAGGCCGCGCCGGCTGGAACGTGGTGACCACGGACAACGCCTGGACCGGCGCGAACTTCCGCCGGGGCGGCTTCCTCGACCACGCCGACCGCTATCGGCGCGCCGAGGAGTTCCTCACCGTGGCCCGCGCCCTCTGGGACGGCTGGGAGGACCGGGCCGTCGCCGGCTCCGCGGGCGCCCCCGCCTGGTCGGCGCCCTCGGCCGTACACCGAGTACGGCACCGCGGACCGCAGTTCGACGTCGACCTCGTCCCGACCCTGCCGCGCAGCGCCCAGGGCCATCCCGTCATCTTCCAGGCCGGGGACTCCGGCGAGGGACGCGACTTCGCCGCCCGCAACGCCGACGTCATCTTCTCCGCGCACGGCTCGGACTTCGACGACGCGCTCCGCTTCGCCGAGGACATCCGGCGCCGGCTGCGGGCCGTGGGGCGGCCCGACGACGACCTGCGCATCCTGCCCGGCACGGAGATCATCCTCGGCGCCACCGAGGAGGAGGCGCTGGAGAAGAAGCGCTGGATCCGGCTGCAACAGGTCACCCCCGCGACCGCGTTGGGGATCGCGCAACTGCTGTGGGGCATCGACCTGTCCGACCGTGACGCCGACGGCCCGCTGCCCAAGGAGGATCCGGTCGTCACCGAGAACGACGGCTCCTTCGGCGCACGGCGCATCGCCGACCCGCGCACCGTGGTGGCCGAGTGGCGCGCGAAGGCGCAGGCGCACGGCTGGTCGCTGCGCGAGACGGTCATCGCGCTCGGGCCGCAGCGCGGCCACGTGGGCACCCCGTCCGGTCTCGCCGACAAGTTCGCCCACTTCGTGCGGCACGGCGCGCTCGACGGTTTCAACGTCACGCCGTATCTGATCCCGGACGGTCTCGACGACATCGTCGACCTGCTCGTCCCCGCGTTGCAGGAGCGCGGCGTGTACCGCACCGAGTACACCGGTACGACGCTGCGCGCCCACCTCGGGCTGCGCGAACCCCTCACCCACCGGTCCTCGGCCCGCGGGCGGGAGGCGGGCTGACCGCTGCGGCGCCGCCCCGGCTCAAGGTGCTCCCAGAAGCTCCCGCGGGGGACAATGAGGTCCCCCGTACCTGTGAGGTGGTGGCGATGCCCGCATGGCATCTGCGCGACTATCACGACGACGATCTCGACCAGGCCGTCCAGATCTGGGACCAGAGCCGCCGCGCCGACGAGGACCGGGTGTTTCCGATCTCCGAGGTGATGGCCGCGGCCAAGACCAGTCAGACGGCGGTGGTCGCGGCGGTCGGCGAAGAGCTGGTGGGCATGGCCGTGGCCGAGACGTGCGGGAAGCGGGCATGGATCCTGCTGGTGGCGCTCGCCGCGCAGTGGCGCAAGCGGGGCATCGGCAGCGCTCTCCTCGCCGAGCTGGAACGGCGGCTCAGGGCTCTGGGCATCCGCCACAGCAGCGCGCTGCTGCCCGCCGGGTCACCCGGGACGACAGCGCTGGAGAACTCCGGCTACCGGTCTCGCGACGACCTGATCTACTACGAGAAGGTCGAACCGCCCGGCGCCCCGAACGTGGACGTCCTCGCGGCTCTGGGCGGCCGTATGCTGCCCGCCGGGTGCTGGGAGGCCATGGCCGGCATGGAACGCGAGAAACTGGTCGTCGAACGCCGTGTCGTGCTCCCGCTGACGGAGCCCGCGCTGGCCGACCGCTACGGCGTCGTCCCGCCCAAGGCGGTCATCCTGTTCGGGCCGCCCGGCACCGGGAAGACCAGCTTCGCCAAGGCGGTGGCCTCACGGCTCGGCTGGCCGTTCGTGGAACTCTTCCCGTCCCGGCTCGCGGCCGACACGAGCGAGGGACTCGCCGCGGCACTGCGCGAGGTCTTCGCGGAGCTGGCGGAACTGGACTCGGTGCTGCTCTTCATCGACGAGGTCGAGGAGATCGCCGGCGCCCGGTCCGGCAAGGCGGTGGATCCCGGGCACGGGGTGACCAACGAGTTGCTCAAGCTGATCCCCGTCTTCCGCGAGCACGACGAGCGGCTGCTGGTCTGTGCCACCAACTCCGTACGCTCTTTGGACGCGGCCTTCCTGCGGCCGGGCCGGTTCGACTACGTGATCCCCATCGGGCCGCCCGACACCACGGCCCGCGCGGCGATCTGGACCCGCTATCTGGGCGCCGCGGGCGGCACGGTGGACGTGCCCCGACTGGTCAGCGCCAGCGAGCTGTTCACCCCGGCCGACATCGAGTTCGCCGCGCGCAAGGGCGCACAGGCCGCGTTCGAACGCGAGGTCACCGACCCCCAGGGCCGGCCGGCCGGCACCGAGGACTACATGACGGCCATCGGCGACACCCGGCCGACGCTCACCGCGAAGGCGGTCGAGGAGTTCACCGAGGACATCCAGCGCTACAGCCGCCTCTGAGACCGGCCCGGCCGGAGCAGAACGCCTGCGAGGTGTCCTTCCACAACCGCGCGCGCTCGGACCGGGCGCCATGCGGGGGTGGCCGAACGGGCACTCCCGCCGGGCCGGGCCGCGGCGCTCCTCGGGGATCTCGTCCGGGGCTTCTGCGCCGCGAGCGCACCGAGCAGACTCGAATCCGGCCTGCGTCGGCGTCTTCCCCGGGAAGGGACGTGACATCGTGGAGCGTGGTGGGGGCGGTGCCCGATCCGGTGAGTCCGGACTGCCCGTGGAGCCGGTCTACGGGCCCGCCGCGCTGGCGGGCTGGGATCCGGCCGAGCGGCTGGGCGAGCCCGGTGCGTATCCCTTCACCCGGGGTGTGTACCCGACGATGTACACCGGCCGTCCCTGGACGATGCGCCAGTACGCGGGCTTCGGTACGGCCGCCGAGTCCAACGCCCGCTACCGGCAGCTGATCGCGCACGGCACCACGGGCCTGTCCGTCGCCTTCGACCTGCCCACCCAGATGGGCCACGACTCCGACGCGCCCCTCGCGCACGGCGAGG
>NZ_JBEPAP010000087.1:0-33751 GCF_040298665.1 Streptomyces sp. NPDC001508 | reverse complement strand
GCCGGGCAGTGCCGGTGCCGGGCCGGCCGGCAGCGCCGGAAGCGAGCCGCCGGACAGTTCCGCGACGGCGCGGCCGGTCGGTCCTGGGGGCAGTTCGGGCACGGCGCGGCCCGCGGCCTCCCGCCCGCCGTCCCGCGGGGCGGGGCCGGGGCGGTTTCC
Organism: Streptomyces sp. NPDC001508; assembly: GCF_040298665.1. Classification (NCBI taxonomy): domain Bacteria; kingdom Bacillati; phylum Actinomycetota; class Actinomycetes; order Kitasatosporales; family Streptomycetaceae; genus Streptomyces; species Streptomyces sp. NPDC001508. The sequence continues at coordinate 33,592 of NZ_JBEPAP010000087.1, read as the reverse complement.
GGTCGGCCGCTCGGGCATCCGGTCGGCCGGGAGCACGGCCGGAACGGTCGGACCGAGCTTCGCGCGCGCCACGTCGAACCACTGCCGGGCGACCTCGTCGAGGGCGGGATCGCCGCGCCCGCCCGGCCGCTTGCGCAGCGGGACACCGCGCGCCCGTGTTCTGGCGGTCATCGCACGCGTCGCGTTGTAGTTCCCGGTGGCGTTCTCGGCCTGGTCGTAGAGGCTGTCGATCCGTTGCCGGACCTCGTCGCGGCTCTCCGGCGCCATGGGCGACGCGCTCCTTCCGTGCTCCGCCTGCCGAGTCGGCTGCCGGGTTCGCGCGTACGGTTCCGGAAGGCGTGCCCTACGCCTCCCCGCCCGCAGGGCGGTCGGGCCGGCCATCGTCGGTCGGGTACCCGGCTCCGGTCGGCGCGGCGGCCACCGGACTCGGCGGAGGCCGCGCGGCCCGACGGGGTTCGCCGGGTGGACCGGGCGGCCTGGGCGTCAACCTAGCCAACTTGTGTGCCCTGTGTGAAGGTTGGAGTGCGGAATGCCCGATACGCCGGTGTGGGATCCGCCCGGGAGCCCGGCCGTCACAGCCTGACGACGATGAGCGCGGTGTCGTCGGTGGCACCCTCGGGCGGCAGCAACTCCCGCAGTACGACGTCGGCGAGAGCCTCCGGTTCGGCGGTGCGGTGGCGGCCGAGGGAGTCGGCGAGACGGGCCAGACCGGCGTCGATGTCCTCGCGCCGCCGCTCGATCAGTCCGTCGGTGTACAGGACCAGCGACGCGCCGAGGCCGAACGTGGTCAGGGCCTGCCGGCGTGGCTGCGGATCGGGCCGGGCGTCCAGCGGCGGATCGGTCGCCCGGTCGAGGAACTCCACACGGCCGTCGGCGTGGACGAGCGCAGGCGGCGGATGGCCCGCGCTGCTGTAGGCGATGGTGTGCGCGTCGAAGTCGATGAACGTCGTCACCGCCGTGGCCGATTCGGCGCCGTCGACCACATGGGCGTAGCGCCCCAGGACGTCCAGGGCCTCGGCGGGGCCCACGGCGACGCGTGAGGCGGCGCTCAGGGCGCTGCGCAACTGCCCCATGACACCGGCCGCTTCCAGGCCGTGCCCGACCACGTCGCCGACCGATACGCCGATGCGGTCGCCGCCGACCAGGTCGACGAGGTCGTACCAGTCCCCGCACACGTTCAGCGCGCCGACGGCGGGCCGGTACCGCACGGCGGCCCGGTGAGCGCCGATCTGCCGCGGCGCGGGCAGCATCGCCCGCTGCAGCGCGAGCGCCACCTCGCGCTCGCGCGCATGCGCCTGACGCAACCGCTCATTGACGTCCTGGAGCGTGCAGGCGCGCCGGTACAGCTCGGACTCCGGCACCTCACCCGGGCCGGCTCCCGCCTCGGGCCGCACCCGGACGAGTTCGGTGGCCTCCTCGATCCGGTGCACCAACAGGGCGACCCTGCCGTCCCGGTCCAGCACCGGAACGTTGACCGGGCTCCAGTACCGTCTGTCCCGGTGGCCGGGCCGGTCGGGGTGCTGGAGGTCGTAGCGTTGCGGGGGCATCACGTCCCGCTCGCCGGTGGCCAGCACCCGCAGCAGGGACGCCTCCAGGCTGCGCATGCCGGTCGCGGCGGGTTCGTTCGGGTTGTCCGGGAAGACCTCGGACAGGTGCCGGCCCACCACGTCCTCCCGCTTGCGGCCGAACGCGCGCAGGAACTCCTCGCTGGCGTCCGTGTACACGAGGTCGGGCGTCAGCAGGGCGACCATGCCGGGCAGTGCCTGGAACACAGCCGCGTAGTCGATGTCATCCGCGTCCTTCATGCCCCTGCCGTCCAGTGGAATGCATCCGTTCGAGCGACTTTTCACACCAGTTTCTCATGAAATGTGGACCTTGGGTGGCGGGGAAAGCGTCGCGCTCCGGGATGAGTCGCGCACATGCTGTGACCGGTGACGAGGCTGACGGTGGTGCCGCTGCGTCGCGTTCTCTATGAGGTGTCCATGAATCCGTGGGGCGGTTGAACACATGGGGGCCGGCGTCCGTATGGGGTGGGGGATTTCCATGCCGAGACGACCTGAGACGCAGGGGTACTTCCGTGGGACGCAACACGCGCAGACGGCCGACGGGCGCACGGCGCGCGACCTTCGCAGCGGTCGCACTGATGCTGGGTGGAGGTGGGCTGATAGCGGCGAACGTCTACGCGTCGGCCACCGAAGGCGGGGCTCAGGAGCCGAGCGGGAACGGCACGCTGTCGGCCGCGGGCGCGGCCACGATCGACTGCCCCGACGTCGGGACGCGCCTGACCAGCGTGCCGGACGCCGCCAGGGGGGAGGTCGACCGCGAACTGGCCCTGCTGGACGAGCAGATCGCGGCAGCCTACCGGCAACTCCAGGAGGCGCCGCAGGACCGGCGCCAGGACCCCGGGTTCACCGGCGGCGCCCTCATGGACCCGCTCAAGGAGAAGCGGGCGGCGACCATCGGCCGGATCACCGACGCGATCGACCGGGCGGGACAGGGCCCGCGGGGGCTTGACGAACTGGCCGAGTGCACCCTGCGCCCGGCCGACGACCGGTCCGGCGACGGCACGGGCGGCGGCCGGGACGAGGGTGGCGCCGCACAGCAGGACGGCGCCGGTCAGCAGCAGAACGGCGCCGGTCAGGACCAGGACGGTGCCGGTCAGGACCAGGCCGGCGGTGCGCCGGGCCAGGGCAGTGGTCAAGGGGGCAACGGACCGGTCGCCTCGGACTACCAGGACATCACCACGGTCCGGCCCGGCCCCCAGAGCCCGCCACCGGCCGCCGGCGCCTCCCGGGGCAGCTTCACCAGCGACTGCGGTGTCAACGCGGACGGCCTGTTCAACTCCGACAACGTGATCGTGGCCCCGGGTGTCTCCAACGGCGCCCACCACTTCCACGACTACATCGGCAACCAGGCCAACAACGCCTTCGCCGGCGACGACGACCTGGCGGGCGCGGACACCAGCTGCGTGGACAAGGGCGACAAGTCCTCGTACTACTGGCCGGTGCTGCGCCTGCAGAACGGCACCCGGGAGCGGGACGCCGACGCGCCCGGCGGCGGCACTGAGGGCAACGCCGGGCAGATCGTCACCCCCAAGCAGGTCACCCTCACCTACGGGGGCAACCCGCGCGAGAAGGTCACGGCCATGCCGCGGCTGCTGCGGATCATCACCGGAGACGCGAAGGCGTTCGTCAACGGCCCCGCGAACGCCAACGCCTCCTGGAGCTGCACCGGGTTCGAGGACCGGCAGCTGAAGGACAAGTACCCGCTGTGCCCGGCCGGCAGCGACGTCGTGCGCACCTTCGCGTTCCAGAGCTGCTGGGACGGTCGCAACACCGACAGCGCCAACCACCGCACGCACGTGGCCTTCACCACCGCCGACGGCGGCTGCCCCGCGGGGTTCCGGGCGATCCCGCAGCTGGTGCAGCGCATCGTCTACGACATCGACGCGCCGAGCCTGGCCGACGGCGGGCGCACGGTCCCGCTGTTCGCCGTGGACTCCTTCCCCGAGCAGTTGCACAAGCCCGTCACGGACCACGGCGACTTCATCAACGTCTTCGACGAGGACCTGATGCGGGAGATGACGGACTGCATCAACACCGGCAGGACGTGCGGCGCCGGTGCCGCACCCGCGCCGAGCGAAGAGCCCGAGCCCGGCGAGCCGCCGGCGTCGAGCGCCGCCCCCACGGACGGCACCGGCACGAAGCCGGAACCCGGCGGCAGCGCCGACGAGCGGCCCACCGCACCCCCGGCCGACACGCCGGCCACCGCACCCCCGGCCGAAGCGCCGGCCACCGCACCCCCGGCTGACACGCCGGTCACCGAACCGGCCGACGCCGGAGCGCCCACCGTCTCCGGCACCACCGCACCCCGGGTCTATGCGACGGCCTCGCCCGGGCGTACCGACCCGGCCGCCGCACCGGGCGGCGCGGACGCCGGCGACGGCACCGGGACGACAGCGCCCGCACCGGCCGGGACCCCGGCCGCCCCGCAGGCAGGCGATCCCACCGCGGCCGGCCAGCCGGCGCCCCAGGCAGTCCAGGGCGGCCTCGCGGACACCGGCGCACAGCTGTGGCCGGGCGCGCTCGGCGCGGCGCTCGTGATCGCGGGCTTCGTGGTCCTGCGCCGGACGCGACAGCGCGCCTGACACACTCGTCCGGTTCCGGGCGTGCCTGCCCGGATCCGGCGCGCCCGGCCGGCGCACAGAGCGCCGCGCCGGGCGCCGTTTTGCGCGCGGGAGGCCCGCCACGGCAGGGTGCGGGGTGTGGCTACCTTGCTGATCGTGCATCACACCCCGTCGCCGCACTGCCAGGCGATGTTCGAGGCCGTCGTGGCGGGCGCCACGACACCCGAGATCGAGGGCGTACGGGTGCTGCGGCGGGCCGCGCTGTCCGCGACCGCGAGCGATGTCCTGGCCGCGGACGGCTATCTGCTCGGCACCCCGGCGAACCTCGGCTATCTGTCCGGCGCCCTCAAGCACTTCTTCGACCAGGTCTACTACCCCTGCCTGGACGAGACCCGCGGCCGGCCCTTCGGCTACTACGTGCACGGCGGGAACGACGTCACCGGGGCGGTGCGCGGGATCGAGTCGATCACCACCGGACTCGGCTGGCGCCGCGTGGCCGAGCCCGTGACCGTGACGGGCGAGCCCGCCAAGGGTGACATCGAGGCGTGCTGGGAGCTGGGCGCGACCGTCGCCGCGGGGCTCGCGGACTGAGCGGAACCGGTCGCGCCGCGCCGCGCGTCACCAGCGGGTCAGTAGACCGGTTGGCCGATGCTCAGCATGTTCCCCTCGCTGTCGCGGAACCAGGCCCCGCGGTCGCCCCGCGCGCCCGTGCCCCGGTAGTGCCCCCGGACCTCGGCGATCCCGTCCCGCGTCCGGCCGCCGCCGTACACCGCGGCCAGCTCGAACTCCTTGAACACCACTCCGCGTTGCCGCAGTTCCGATACGACCGTCTCGATGTCGTCGACCTGCCACGACATCTGGGTGAACGTTCCGGGCGAGGCGCCGGCCGACCGGAACAGCTGGAACTCCCCGGACGCGCACCGGTAGAGCAGGCCGCCGGGTCGTTCGTCGACCGGCTCCAGGCCGAGCTTGTCGGAGTAGAAGCGCCGCGCGCGCTCCAGGTCCTGCGCGGGGAGCCGGGTCGCTACGCGGCCCCGGGCCAGAGGGCTCGTGTCCTGTGGGGTCATACCGGCACTGTGCCCCGGATCGGGGCGCAGTGGGCCGGGTGGAGTGCGTCGGTAACCCGGCTGGGCGGCCCGGATGGTGCGAGCGGAGTGTGTGCTTGACGGTGGTTCATGTCGGAGCCCGGGTGATCTCAGCTGATGCGGTATCGGCTGCCCGCGCCACGGCGGAAGGATGTCCTGATGCATTCTGCTCGCATGATCCTGGCCACGGCGGTCGCCTCGGCCGCCATCGCGATCACCGCCTCCGCCGCCCATGCCTCGGGCGGCGAGGAAGGAGGCCACGGTGATTCTTCGTACAACAAGGAGAACGGCAACGACAACAGGCGCGACGAGCCGCGTGGCGGATTGCACACGGGCGGTGGCGCCCTCACCGCGCTGACGGGTCGCGGTGACGAGGAGCGAGGCGGTGAGCCGCGGGGCGGACTGCACACCGGCGGCGGCGCGCTCACCTCGGTGGACGCCCGGGGCGACGGCCAGAGCGACCGGCCGCGTGGTGGTGTGCACACCGGTGGTGGTGCGCTGACGGTGCTGCCGGCTCGTGGTGATGAGGACAGGGATGGGGAGAAGGGTGAGGACAGGGGGAGCAAGGGCGAGGGCCGGGGTGAGGAGCGGGGTGGTGAGCCGCGTGGTGGTGTGCACACCGGTGGCGGTGCGCTCAGCACGCTGCCGAAACGCGGTGACGACGACAGGCGCGACGAGCCGCGCGGTGGAGTGCACACCGGTGGCGGCGCCCTCGCGGCGGTGAAGGCTCATGGCGACCGGGGCGGTGAGCCGCGGGGCGGCGTGCACACGGGCGGCGGCGCGCTCACCACGGCCGTGAACGACAGCTGGAACGCGGACAGCGGCGACGCCAGCAGGTTCGACCCCGAGACGTACAAGGACAACTTCGGCAAGGGCAACGACAAGGAGAAGGGCACGGACGGCGAACGCAACAAGGACTCGTGGAGCGGGGGCGACCGGGAGGGCCGGCCCAACGGCGGCATGCACACCGGTGGCGGCGCACTGGCCACCTCGGGCGTCACCGCCGGCGGCCTGGCCGTCGTTGCCTTCCTCGGCACCGGCGTCTACGCGCTGCGCCGCAAGCACGCCAACGGGTCGGTGTTCTGACCCGCAATGGCGACCCACGGGCCGCGGCCGCCGAGCGCTCGTGCCGGCGGCCGACAGCCCGCATGTTGTGACCGCTGCGCTGCCGTGCCCTAGTGAGGTGGTGTCCGATGGCAGCTCCCGACTCGTCCCCGACCCCCGCCGAGCAGGGATCGCAATCCTCCGGGCGCCTGGTGGTGTGGGGTGTCGCGATCGTCCTTCTGGCCGCCGGCCTGATCGGTGGGAAGACACACCACAACGTCGACCCGGTACACGCCGGGGGCGCCATGTCCCTCTCCCGGCCGACCGGAAAACATCTGCCCCGTGCCCGCCCGACGCGGCTGCTCATCCCGAAGATCGATGTCGACGCCCCGTTCACCGATCTCTCCCTGAACGCGTCGGGGCAGTTGCAGCCGCCGCCCGCCGACGACGTGAACCTCGTCGGCTGGTACGCCAAGGGCGCCGCCCCTGGAGAGACCGGCACCGCGATCATCGCCGGACACGTGGACACCAAGACGTCCGCCGCCGTCTTCGCCGGACTGGAGGAACTGGCCACCGGCGACCGGTTCACGGTGCGGCGCGCCGACGGGAAGGACGCCGTCTTCGTCGTCGACAGCGCCGAGACGTTCGAGAAGGACGCCTTCCCGAGCCGCCGCGTCTACGCCGACACGCCCCGCGCCGAGGCACGCCTGATCACCTGCGCCGGGGACTACGACCACGCCGCCGGGGACTACACGGAGAACCTGGTGGTCTTCGCCCACCTGGTCTGACGCCCGGGACCCGGCCCCGCGGCCCGGCACACGTCCGGGCCGCGGTTGTCGTGGGGCGCAGTACGCCGACGGGCCGAAAGGTGTGATGCCGTCGACCGGTGGTGGTCGACGGCATCGCGCGGTGTGCGTACGGTCCAGGGCGGCTCGCCTCGCCGCCGGGTCAGACCGCCGGGGCCGGGTAGGTGGGGTACTCCACACCGGAGACGTGCTGGACGACCCGGACGACCTGGCAGGAGTAGCCGAACTCGTTGTCGTACCAGAGGTAGAGGATCGCGTTGTCGCCCTCCACCTTGGTGGCGCCGGCATCCACGATGGAGGCGTGGCGCGAGCCGATGAAGTCGCTGGACACCGCGTCGGGCGCGTTGATGAAGTCGATCTGGCGCTTGAGCGGCGAGGTCAGGGACACGTTCCGGAGGTGGTCGAGCACCTGCTCGCGGGTGGTTTGCCGGGCGAGTTGCAGGTTGAGGATCGCGATCGAGACATCCGGTACCGGCACCCGGATCGAACTGCCCGTGATACCGGCCTTGAGGTCGGGCAGCGCCTTGGCGACCGCGGAGGCCGCACCGGTCTCGGTGATGACCATGTTGAGCGGCGCCGAGCGGCCACGGCGCTCGGACTTGTGGTAATTGTCCAGCAGATTCTGGTCGTTGGTGAAGGAGTGGACGGTCTCCACGTGTCCCCGCAGCACCCCGTACTCGTCGTCCATGGCCTTCAGCGGCGGAACGATCGCGTTGGTGGTGCAGGACGCGCACGACAGGATCTGCTCGTCCGGCTTGATCGTGTCGTGGTTGACGCCATGCACGATGTTAGGGACGTCGCCCTTGCCGGGCGCGGTGAGGACGACCTTGTCGATGCCGGGGCGCAGATGCTGTGACAGGCCCGCGCGGTCGCGCCACCTGCCGGTGTTGTCGATGAGGATGGCGTCCTTGATGCCGTACGCCGTGTAGTCCACGGACGTGGGGTCGTCGGCGTGGATCACCTTGATCTCGTTGCCGTTGGCGATGATCGTGCCGTTCGCCTCGTCGACCGTGATCGTGCCCTGGAACTGGCCGTGGATGGAGTCGCGGCGCAGCAGCGAGGCCCGCTTGACGATGTCCTCGGCCGCCCGGCCTGCGTCCCCGCGTACGACGATGGCGCGCAGCCGCAGACCGCTGCCGGACCCCGCCTTCTCGATGAGCAGGCGGGCGACGAGCCGGCCGATGCGGCCGAAGCCGTAGAGGACGACATCGCGGCCCTCGCGGCGCTCCAGCTTGTTCGCGCCCGTGGCACCGGCGACGGCCTCGGCGGTGAAGTCCGCGACGGACAGGCCCCGCCCGTCGCCACGGTACGTCGCGGCGAGCATGCCGAGGTCGATCTGGGAGGGGCCGAGGTCCAGCGCGGTCAGCGCCCGCAGGAACGGCATGGTCTCGGTGACGGACAGCTCCTCGCCGGCGATCTGCCGGGCGAACCGATGGGTCTTGAGGATGCTGACCACCGACTTGTTCACCAGGGAGCGGCTGTGGAGCAGGACGGTGACGTCGCGCTCCCGGTGCAGCTTCCCGATGAGCGGGATCATCGACTCCGCGATCTCCTCGCGGTTCTTCCAGTTGGTGAACGAGTCCTCGGTGACAGTCACAGATCTATCTTTCGAGCTAGGCGGCGCTCATATGGTAACCACGTCTCGATCTGATCTTTCCCGGGGGTCGTGAAGAGGGGGGGGGCGGGGTGCTGCGCGCGATCGCCGATGCCGGGAGCCTGGGCCGGGCCGCGTCCGTCCTCGGCTGTTCGCAGCCGGCGGTGAGCACGCAACTCCGGCGCAGACTCCAGCGGTCGAGCGGCACTTGGGCGAGCCGCTGTTCGAACGCGGCAGCACTGGGCTGCGGTCGCCTGTCCTACGGGGCCGAGGCCGTCGCCCGGGCGTGTGACATCGTCGCCCGCGGCAACGCGGTCGGCCGCCGCGCCCCCGCCCGCGCCGCACCCCGCGGCTCGCGGCCACCGACCCGCCCATGCCGCCCGGGACGGTGTCCGGGCTGCGCGCGGTGTCACCGGCGGTGAAGTGCCGTGAACGCGCGGCGAGTTCGCGGTACGCCGCGGTGGCACGCGTACTCGTCACGATGTCCCTTGATCGCGCGGCCGACGAGCGACTCGTTGGTGAGCGGCCCGTACATCTGCGCGGTGTCCAGGAAGTCGATGCCCAGGTCGAGTGCGTGCTGGCTGGTCCGCAGACCCTCGTCCTGGTCGGTGGAGCCGTAGAACGCGGACATCCCCATGCAGCCGAGGCCGATGGCGGACACCCGGAGATCCCGCAGACTGCGCTGTTCCATCTGAGTTCCGGCCTTTCCGTCGGGTGTGATCTTCGCTGTCCGTGACGCTAGGAGCTGGAGTTCGCTCGATGTCAAGGCCGCGTGACCCGTACGCGGCTCCATCGTGCCGTTCGTTCCGGGGCGGCGCACTCCGGCCGCGACGGCGGGACCGGGACGTCATGTATCGAACGTACGTACGGATCGGTCGGCGTGCACATGCCCGGCCCGGCTGACACACTGACCGGAAGGACCGTCGGCCACGACCTGACGGACGGTGGTGGTGAGCGCCATGGCCAGTGGGCACCCGGACCGCACCGCACCGGATCCGCGCCTCGACCCCCGCGGCGAGCCCTTCCTCGGCACCCGCTTCGCCGCCCCCCGACGGCCCCCCACCTTCCTGCGCCGCGCGCGCCTCCTCGACCGCCTCGACCAGGGCCTGGGCACACCGCTGACGCTCGTCGACGGGCCGGCCGGCGCGGGCAAGACGCTCCTGGTCGCCGACTGGGCCGCGCACCGGGACCGGCCGGTGGCCTGGCTCACCGCCGACCCGGCGGACCGGGCCCCCGGACTGTTCTGGGCGTATCTGCTCCAGTCCCTGCGGGCCGCCGGCCTTGGGCCGTCGCCCGGCATCGGCTCCCCGGCACACCCCGCAAGCGTCGACCGGGCACTGCTGGCCCGGCTCGCGGCCGACCTGAGCGGCCGCGCCGAGCCCGCGATCGTCGTCATCGACGCGTTCGAGCGGGTGCCCAGCGCGGACATCGCCGAACAACTGGAGTTCGTGCTGCACCACGCGGCGGCCGGACTGCGGCTGGTCCTCGTCACCCGCAGCGAACCACTGCTCCCGCTGCACCGGCACCGGACGGCCGGCACCATCACCGAGATCCGCGGCGCGGCACTGGCGTTCACCCCCAAGGAGGCGGCCACCCTGCTGGCGTCCCACGGCCTGCGGCTCACCGAGGACGCCGCGCACGCCCTGGTCCGCCGCACCCGCGGCTGGGCCGCCGGACTGCGCCTGTGCGCCCTGGCCGCGCGGCAGAGCACCGACCCGGAGCGCTGCCTCAAGGAGTTCGAGGCCGGACACAGCGTCGTCGCCGACTATCTGCTCGCCGAAGTGCTCAGCCGGCAGCCCGCAGGGACGCAGGACCTGCTGCTGCGCGTGAGCGTCGTGGAACGGTTCCGGCCGGGGCTCGCCGACGCGCTGACCGGACGGTACGACGCCGAGCGGATCCTGGTCCGGCTGCGCCGGGAGAACGCCTTCATCGAGCCCCTCGGACAGACCTGGTACCGGCTGCACCCGCTGTTCGCGGAGATCCTGCGGACCCATCTGCGGGTGCGGCACCCGGGCCTGGAGCCCGAACTGCACCGCAGGGCCGCACGCTGGCTGAGCCGGTCCGGATCGCTCACGGAGACGCTCGCCCACGGCTGCGCCGCCGGTGACTGGGAGTTCGCCGCCCGCGCACTCGTCGACGACCTCGCGATCGGCCGGCTGTTCACCGGCCGCTGCCCCGACGACCTGGGCTCGCCGTTCGCCCGCATGACCGCGGGAACCGACAGCCCCGCCCGGGAACTCGTCCTGGCGGCCCGTGAGTTGGCCGGCCGGGACCTGGGCCGTGGGCTGGCCAGGCTGCGCCACGCCGCGGAACTCCTCGACGGCGACAGCACCGGCCATGTGGCCGACCGGCTCGGCTGCGCCCTCCTGGAGGCGTTCGCCGCACGCCTGACGGGCTCGCCCGGCCGGGCCGAACGGGCCGCCGCACTCGCCCGGGACCTGAGCCGGTCCGTGCCGGCCGACCGCCTGGACCGGCATCCCGAACTGCTCGCCCTGCTGCTGGCGCACGTCGGCTCGGCGCGGCTGTGGGCCGGGCACGTCGAGGAGGCGCGCGCCGCGCTCGCCGAGGCCGTCACCCGTCCGGGCGGCGCCGCCACCGCACTGCCCCGCCAGGACGCCCTCGGCCATCTCGCGCTGATCGACTGGCTGGCCGGCCGGACGGCCGGCGCGGAGCAGCGGGCGCTCGCCGCGCTGCGGGAGGCCGACCGGTACGGGCTGCCCGGGCCCGCCCGCTCCGCCGTCGGCAGGCTCGTCCTGGCCGCCGTGGCCGTCGAACGCGATGAACTGGACGCCGCCCAGGCCCTGCTCGACGAGGTCGCCGCGGACGCCGACGGCGCCGCGGACCCCGTCGTGACGGCGGTCCGGGCCCTCGCCGCGGCCCGGCTGCTGCTGGCCCGGGGCGATCCGGAGGCCGCCGTCGCCGCCTGCGCGAACCACGTCACGGCCGTGCTCCCCTCCCCCTGGGCCGAGGACCACGCCGCGCTGATCGCCTCCGCCGCCCGGCTGGCCGACGGCGATCCGCACGCGGCGGCGACGGCACTGGAACCCGTCGCCCGTCGCCTGCCCGACTGCGCCGTGGCGGCCGCACGGGCCCGGCTCGCGACGGGCGACAGCCGTGCGGCCCTCGGCCTGCTCGACGCGTTGCCGGCCGCGGGCCCGGTCGGCCCCGCGCTGACCGTGCGGGCCACCCTGGTACGGGCCGAGGCCGCCGACCGGGCCGGGGACCTCCCCGCCGCCCGCCGGCTGGTCGCCCGGGCGCTGCGCGAGGCGTACCGCGAGCGGCTGCGCCGGCCGTTCCGCGAAACCGGTCCGTGGCTGCGGCCCCTGCTCGCCACCGCCCCGGCCCACGACTGGCTCGCCGCGGGCGGCGGGGGCGCCCACGACGAGCCCGGCCGGCGGCCCGCCCCGGTCGTCGAGGAGCTGAGCCCGCGCGAACGCGATGTGCTGCGCAGGCTCGCGCAGCTCATGTCCACCGAGGAGATCGCGGCGGACCTGTACGTGTCCGTCAACACGGTCAAGACCCACCTCAAGAGCGTCTACCGCAAGCTCTCGGTCAACCGGCGGGCGGACGCGGTGCGCCGGGCCCGCGCACTGCGGCTGCTGTGAGGCGCGGTGGCCGTACGGCACGCCGGTCGCCCGCACACCCCGACGCGGCGCCGTAGGAGGCGGCCGACACCCTCCTGGCCCGCCGCCACCGCACCCCCGCGGCCGGCCGCGTGACGGCGACCCTGCGCGCGGCTTCCGCGCCACCGCGCCCCGGCGGTATCACCTGTGCCGGGTGAGGCCGGGGCTCCCCACGGGGCGGACGATCGTGGGGGAGGGCACAGTTCGCCTGCGTACACGCCACCCGCGGGGAGAACAGCTCATGCGGTACGAGATCCGCGTCGACGGGCATCTGTCCAAGACGCTCGCCGAGGCATTTCCCGAACTCGACCACGTGCTCGTGTCCGACCAGACCCTGCTGTACGGGCCGGTGGTGGACGAGGCGCACCTGTACGGGCTGCTGGCCCGGTGCCAGTCGCTGGGCCTGTGCGTCCTGGAGATGCGCCGGCTGCCGGAATGAAGCGCCGTGCCGTCGGGGCCCCGCCCCGAACCGCACGATCAGGTGAGGAGGAGCCATGACCGAACAGCCTCGACCGGGACCACGAGCCGCACCCGGCCCGCACGCCTCCCCACCCGGCCCGCACCCCGGCGCCCCGGGGCCACACCCCTCCGCGCCTGGGCCGCACGCTTCCCCATCGGAGCCGCACGCTTCCGCATCGGAGCCGCACTCCTCCGCCCCGGGGCAGCACCCCGGCGTATCGGAGCCGCACTCCGGCGCCCCGGAGCCACATCCCTCCGCCCCGGAGCCGCGCCCCGGCGCATCGGAGCCGCATCCCTCCGCTCCGGAGCCGCGTTCCGGCGTGGCGGGACAGGACCGGGATGTCGCGGAGGTGCTGGCCGCCCTCGGCGCATCCTGGCTGTGGACCCTGGGCTCGGCCCTGGTCACCCTGCTGGCCGGTGTCCTGATCCTGGTCTGGCCGAACGAGACCCTGCGGGTGCTGGCCGTCATCGTCGGCCTCTACCTGCTGCTGGGCGGGGCGTTCCGGCTGGTCACCGCCTTCGCCGGGCAGGGGCACGGCGAACGGATCACCGGGGTGCTGGTCGCCCTGCTGTTCGTCCTGGCCGGCGTGCTGTGCCTGCGCCACCCGTTGCAGACGATCGCCGCGCTGTCGCTGATCGTCGGGGCGACCTGGCTGGTATCCGGCATGCTCACGCTGTACACGGCCGTCTCCTTCACGGCACTGCCGCACCGCGGAGTCCTCCTCGCCGCGGGCGTGCTGGGTGTCGCCGCGGGCATCGTGGTGCTCGCGCTGCCCGCCGCCTCCGCGGTGGTCCTGACCCGGCTGCTCGGTCTGTGGCTGGTCCTGCTCGGGCTGATGGAGCTGACGACGGCCTTCGCCCTGCGGTCCGCCCTGCGGCGGCTACGCTGACCCGCCGCCCGCCCTGCCGGACTTCCTGCCCTTGCGCGTCTTCTTGCCGTTCCCGGACCTGCCGGCCTTCCCCGCGTACGGGTCGGGCTCCGCCCCTTCGGGTGCCTGCCGCTCCAACTCCAGCCGCACCTCGGCAAGTTCACGCTTGGTCGCGGCGCCGACCTCCGGGTACTGCGGGTCGATGTCCCACAGGGTGCGCACCAGTACGGCCGCCGCGCAGGCGCGCGCGAACCACTTGTGGTCGGCCGGGATCACATACCAGGGAGCCCATGGTGTGCTGGTCGCTGACAACATCTGGGAGAACGCCTCCTGGTAGGCGTCCCAGTGGGCGCGTTCACGGACGTCCGCCGGCGAGAACTTCCAGTTGCGCTCGGGTACGTCGATGCGCTTGAGGAAACGGATCCGCTGCTCTTCCCTGGACAGGTTGAGGAACAGCTTCACGATCCTGAAGCCGTTGTCCGTCAGATGGCGCTCCCAGTCGTTGATCTCCCGGTAGCGCCGCTCCCAGACCTCCGGACCCCGGGCCTCGGCGGGCAGCTTCTGCCGGGTCAGGTTCTCCGGATGCACCCGCACCACCAGGACCTCTTCGTAGTGGGACCGGTTGAAGATGCCGATCTCTCCGCGCGCGGGCAGCCGGCGGACGTAGCGCCACAGATAGTCGTGGTCCAGTTCCTCCGCCGAGGGCACCTTGAACCCGGCCACGTGGACGCCCTGCGGATTGAGTCCGCTCATCACATGCCGGATCGTGCCGTCCTTGCCTCCCGCGTCCAGCCCCTGGAGGCAGACCAGCACGCCGAAGGTGTCCTGGGCGGCCAGCCTTCTCTGGTAGTCGGCGAGCAGCTCGACTCCGGCGCGCAGCAACTCGACGCCGTCCTGCTTCTTGCGCAGCCCCGCCCGGTAGCCGGGGTCGAAGTCGTCCTTCAGACGTACCGTCGAGCCGGGTTCGACCCGCAGCGGCTCGATGAAGTCCGTGAGCCGTCGGACCCTGTCATCCGCCATGGACCGTTCGCCCCTTCCGCGCCGCCCACCGCCCGCGGCCCCGGGTACCCACAGCATGTCCGGACAGACCTGGCCCTCACCCTCCCCGGGCGACTCCCGCGGCCCCGGCTCCTTCGGTGTACGTCAGCCGGACCGGTCGCCGGCGAGGTCCTCGCTGCCGGTGCCCGCGGCGGCGATCAGCCGGTCGATCAGGGCGATCAGCACGTCCCGGCACGACGCGCGGTCCCGTGCGTCGCACAGCAGCACCGGGGTGTCCGCCGGCAGCGCGAGCGCGTCCCGTACGTCATCGGCCGGGTACGGATGCCGGCCGTGGAACCCGTTGACGCCGACCACGAACGGGATGCCCCGCCGTTCGAAGAAGTCGATGGCGGCGAAGCTGGACCTCGGCCGGCGCACATCGACCAGGACCACCGCCCCCAGGGCGCCGATCGCCAGGTCGTTCCACATGAACCAGAACCGCTGCTGCCCAGGGGTGCCGAACAGGTACAGCACGAGGTCCTGCCCGATGCTGATCCGGCCGAAGTCCAGGGCGACGGTGGTGGCCCGTTTCTCCTCGATGCCGTCGAGGTCGTCGACGCCGAGGCCGGCGGCCGTCAGCGGTTCCTCCGTGCGCAGCGGAACGATCTCACTGACGGATCCGACCATGGTGGTCTTGCCGACGCCGAACCCGCCGGCGATCAGGATCTTGACGGTGTCGGGGGCGGCGACCGCCCCGGCGGCAGAGCCGGGGAGCGGGCGGCCGATCTTGCTGGCCATGAGGCGGGGATGCCCTTTCGTCGAAGCGGGAGAGCCGGCCGGCCCGACGGCTGTGGATCGGACCGGACCTAGGGCTGCCCTAGAGCCGGCCGAGGCCGTCGCGCATCTTCCGCAGCAGTTCCAGGTCGGGTGTGCTGCCGGAGACGGGGCGGGGCGGGCGGGCGGTGATCCGGCCGTCCTCCAGCAGGTCGCAGAGCAGGATGACGACGACGCTCACCGGAAGGTCGAGGTGGGCGGCGAGTTCCGCGACGGCGACCGGCCGCGCGCACCGTTTGAGGATGCGGCTGTGCTCGGGCTGGAGCCGCCCGGCCCAGGCGGGCTGCGGTTCGACCGCGGTCACGGTGGTGATGAGGGTGAAGTCGGCGCGGCTCGGCCGGGTCCGCCCGCCGGTCAGGGTGAACGGTCGTACCAGGCGGCCCGCCGCGTCGCCTCCGCTCACCTCACTGGCCGCGGTCGGACACGGCGACGACACCCGCGCGCGGTGCCGCGCTCAGATGCTCACCGATCTTCTTCACCAGCATGTTCATCTGGTACGCCACCACGCCGACGTCCGCGCCCTGGCTGGTCAGGACGACCAGATGGGCGCCCGGCCCGGCGGCGGTCAGGATCAGGAAGCTGTTGGCCATCTCGATGAGCGCCTGGCGCACCGGGCCGCCGCGGAAGTCCATGCTGACGCCCTTGCTGAGGCTCATCAGGCCGGACGCGGTCGCCGCGAGGCGCTCCGCGTCGTCGCGCAGGAACCCGGTGGACTTGCTGACGACCAGTCCGTCCTCGGAGAGGACCACGGCGTGGCTGACGTCGGCGACCCGGTCGACGAGACCGGTGAGCAACTGGTCGAGCTGGGTGTGCGTGGCGGGGGTGGGGCGGGTCATGTCAGCGTCCTTCGTGAGCGGTCGGCGGGCGGAGTCGGGCATCGAGGCCCTCGGTCTCGGGCGGTTCCGCGGGCATCTCGGCGTCCTCGTCACGGGCCCGCAGCGTGCCGCGCTGGAACCCGCCGAGCGAGGATGCGGCGCGTTCCGCGGTGAAGTCGTCGTGGCCCGTGTCCCCGGCCTGCGGCGCGTCCTCGCGCAGCTCCAGGACCAGGCTGGTCTGCGGCACCCGGCGCGGCAGCGGCGCGAGAGAGCCGGCGCCCGCGGTCTCCTCCGGGCGGGGGGCCGCGGCGGACCTGGCCGGGCCGGCGGGCCGGGGCCGCTCGGCGACGGCCGTCGCCACGGCGCTCCCCGCGCCGCCGCCCGGGCCCCGCCCCGCCGTCTGCTTCGCGGCGTGCTCCGTGGTGTCCTTGCGCGGATGATCTGGGGCCGCGGGCGCGTCGGGGATGTCGCGGACGACGATCTCGTGCGGCACCAGCACGATCGCCGTGGTCCCGCCGTACGGCGACGGGCGCAGGGTGACGGCGATGCCGTGCCGGGTGGCGAGCCGGGCGACGACGAACATGCCGAGCCGCAGGTCGTCGGCGAGCCCGACCACGTCGAACGGGGGCGCCACCGCCAGCTGGGCGTTGAGCGAGGCGTAGTCCTCCTCGGACATGCCGAGGCCGCGGTCCTCGACCTCGATGGCCAGTCCCTTGGCGACCAGCGCGGCCCGCACCCCGACCGGGCTGGGCGCGGGCGAGTAGACGGTCGCGTTGTCGATGAGTTCGGCGAGCAGATGGATCACGTCCGCGACCGCGGGCGGGGCGAGGCTCACCTCGTCGTCGGCGTGCACCTCGACCCGCTGGTACTCGGCGACCTCGCCGACGGCGCTGCGCAGGATGTCGATCAGCGCGACCGGTTCGCTCCAGCTGCGCCGGGGCTGCTCGCCGCTGATGATGACGAGGTTCTCCTCGTAGCGGCGCAACTGGCTCGCCGTGGAGTCCAGTTCGTACAGGCCCCGGAGGACGTCCGGGTCGGTGTGCTGCCGTTCCAGCGCGTCCAGCTTGCTGAGTTGGAGGTTCACCAGGTTCTGGCTCTGCCGGGCGATGCCGAGGATGACCTTCTGGAACCCGCGCCGGGTGTCGGCGAGTTCGACGGCGGTGTGCACGGCCGTGCGCTGGGCGGCGTTGAACGCCTGTGCCACCTGGCCGAGTTCGTCGCGTCCGTAGTCGAGCGGCGGCGTCGCCAGCTCCACGTCGACCCGCTCGCCCCGCTCCAGCCGGGCGACCACGTCCGGCAGCCGATCCTCGGCCAGGCCGAGCGTGGCCTCCCTGAGCCCGCGCAGCCGCCGGGACAGCGAGCGGGTGATACGCCAGGACATGCCGACGCACAGCAGCAGCGCGACGAGCCCGCCGACGCTCAACGAGGCGGCCGTGACCAGCAGGTCGTGCGCCCGCGCGGCGCTGCGGTCGAGCAGCGCGGACGTCTGATGCCGGATCAGTCCGGCGTAGCGGGTGCTCACTTCGGTCAGCGCGGCGCTCCACTCGGCCCGCGCGTCGGGGAGCGCGACCCGGCCGTCCGCCGCGTCCGCCGTGGACCGCGCGGCGAGGATCCGGTCCTCGACGCGCTCCAGCGCCTTCCACTCGGCGCTCTGCAGGATCTGTTCGGTCTGTATCTTGGCGCTGCCGCGCAGCGCGGGCACCGCCTGGTCCTCGATCAGCCAGCGGCGGGCGTTCACCAGCTGGGTGAACGCGGTCCACTGGTCGTCGGTGAGCTGCCCGGACGACCAGCTGAGGGCGAGCAGCGCGTCCTCCCGGGAGACCTGCTCGGCCGCGTGCTCCAGCGCGACGAGCGGCCCGGCCTGCGAGGTGAGGTCGCCGTCGTCGACCTGGGACAGCTCCTGGAAGGCGTGGATCTGGTCGTCGATGATCGCGGTGTACTGGTCCAGCACCTGTTCGGCGGTGATGTCGGTGGGGTGGTCGACCTGGCCCCGGTAGTACTCCAGGCTGCCGACCGAGGCGACGACCGAGTACACACGGTCCTTGACGCGGGCCGGGGCCCGACGGATCTCCTTCGTCTGCCCGACCAGTTCGGCCACGGCCGCGTCCGTCGTCCTGCGCTGGGCGTCGAGCGCCGCCCGGGAGCCGTGCGGGGCGGCGAGCCACGCGGCGGACAGCCGGCGTTCCCGCTGCAACGCGAGAGTGGCCTCGGTGCCCATGGCCCCGGTCGACCGGCTCAACTGCGTCTGCGTCCGCAGCCGCAGCCCCTCCGAGAACATCTGGGTCGTGGTCACGCCCCAGACGGCGGCGAGGGAGACGCTCGGCACGAGGGCCAGCAGGATCAGGGAGAGCCGTATGGAGCCCAGACGGCGCCGGGCACCTGTCCGTTCAGACATCGTCGTCCTAGAGGCGGTCTTCGGGGGCGGGAGGGGAGGACAGACGGCGGGTGACCGCGTGCCCGATGCGGCAGGAGGGGTGCGCAGGATGCTATCCGCACATGTGACCGCATGTGCCAAGAGTGGTCGAATCGTTGACGTCGGTCCGGACGAACGGCCGGATCAGCGCGTCCCGTTGGCGGCGAACTTCGCCACCGAGGCCACGTTCGTCCTGGTCACGAAGGCGGGGCCGGTGAGCACGGGCGACACCCCGCCGCCGCTGACGTTGCCGTTGGTCCGGTACAACCACAGGGCGTCCACGGCGAGATAGCCCTGGAGGTAGGGCTGCTGGTCCACCGCGAACTGCACATCACCGCTGCGCACGGCCTTGACCAGGTCGTCGTTGAGATCGAAGGTCGCCACCCGGGCCCGGCTGCCGGCCTGCTTGACGGACTTGACCGCGGCGAGCGCGAACTGCGCCCCGTTGGTGACCACTTCGTCGATGTCGGGGTCCAGCCGCAGCTGGGCCGCGACGGCCTCGGTGACCGCGCCCATGTCGGTGCCGTCGACGTAGGCGATGGTGGTCAGGCCGTCGAACGTCTTCTTCACACCCGCGCACCGGGCCTCGACGGCGATGTTGCCGCGCTCGTGGATCACACACAGGGCGTGCTTGGCCTTCAGGTCGTCCAGCTTGTCGCCGACGGCACGGCCCGCCATGCTCTCGTCCTGGCCGAAGTACTCCAGGGCGCCCGCCGACTGCCAGGCGTCGATGCCGGAGTTGAGCGCGACGACGGGAATGTCCGCCGCCTTCGCCTGGTCGAGCGGGCTCTTCATGGCCTCGGGCTTGGCCAGCGTCACGGCGATGCCGTCGACCTTGTCGCGGATCGCGTCGCGGACCAACTCGGCCTGCCCGGCGGGGTCGGGGTCGTTCGCGTAGGTCAGCTCGACGCCGTCCTTGGCCGCGGCCGCCTCGGCTCCCTTGCGCACCAGGTCCCAGAAGGCGTCCCCCCGGTCGCCGTGGCTGATCAGGGCTATCTTCAGCCGGGCGGCGCCCGCCCGGCCGGTGTCGGCCGACGACCGCGTGCCGTCGGTGCCTGAGCAGCCGGCCACCAGCAGACAGCCCGCCGCGGCGGCGGCCATCAGCGCCGTGGTGTGCGCCGGTCTGCCGGGGGAGGGGCGTGGGTGAGACGTGTTCATGGAAGTGCGGTACCTCGCTGTGCGGCCGTGCATGAGCGGAACGGAGGGCGGGCCCGGTGCTCGGGCGCGTCGACCGGTCCGCTCTCCGGGCCGGAGCCAATCGCGGGTGACCGCGGGTAGTCAAGTGTGCCGAGAGCGTCAGGGGGTGTCGGTGCCGCATCGTGATGATGTGTGTGCGGTGGGGCGGCAGGGGCGGGTAAGACAGCCAGGCACTGAGTGCCGGCGGCGGCTGACGGCCCGGCGGCCGCCTCATAGGGGGGCGGCGGTGTCGGGGATGGCCTCGTCGTCGCCGGTGCCCGGCTGGCAGGTCGGGCACAACTCGTGGCGGCCGTCCAAGGTGATGACGGTTCCCCAGCCGAGGCAGTGCTCGCAGTCACGGGCCAGGCTCAGATCCGGGCGGGGAGGCAGAAAGGGGCTGTGGTGGGCTCCGTGTGCCATGCGGTGCGGCTCCTCGAAGTCGCGGTCGCGGGGCCTCCAGTCTGTCCCTTTTTGTCGAATATGTCAGTGACGAGTGTCACTGAGTGCCAGCGGCGAGGACCCGGCTGGTGTGACGCCGCGGCGGCGGGCCCGCCCCGGTGCGGCCCCGGCCCCGGTCAGCTCCACAGGGGCAGCGTCGTCACCCGCTCATAGTCTTCCGGCCGGCTCTCGGCGTAGGTGAGGCTGATCCGTGTGTAGTGGTCGAGCCCCGGGTGCCGCTGCCAGCGCTCGGGGTGTTCGAGGCGGACGGTGACCGGGTAGCCGTGGAACTTGCCCGCGGCGCAGTACGGCTTGCAGTCGTTCACCAGATTGACGCCCTGGGCCGTCGCCGCCTCCCGGCCCCACTGCGTCCAGCGCAGCCCGGTGAGGCGGCTGTTGCCGTCACCGCAGGCGAGGATGAAGTCGCCGGGCCGCACGCTGGAGTGCCAGAAGCAGTCCACGAGGACGGGTGTCGCGCTCTGCCGCGCCTGGTGACCGGCGGGCACCCGCGCCGACGGGGCCGCCGCGCCCGTCGTCGCGGCTCCCGCGAGCAGTACACCCGCCCAGAGCATGATCGCGGTACGCCGCACTGGTCTGCGCATGGTCGCTCCCGCCCGCCTAGCCGCACTCGCGGTCCCGCCGCTTCGGACGCCGCCGCCTCTGTACCGACGCTACGACCGTCCCGGGAGATCCACCACTCGCGCCCCACGACGGGCGGTGAGGGTGGCCGAGCCGGGGCGGCGGACGGTTCGGGCCGTGCGCGGCCGGCGCCGGCCGTCGTCCGGGGACCACGGCGGCCGGCACCGGCCAGGGATCAGGTGCGGTAGCCGAGGATGGTCATCATGCCCGACTCGGAGTGGTACTGGTTGTGGCAGTGCAGCATCCACAGCCCGGGGTTGTCGGCGTCGAAGTCGACGACGAGCTTGCGGTGCGGCAGCACGATCGAGGTGTCCTTGCGGGCGCCCACCCCATTGAGGCCGACGACCGCGAACGTGTGGCCGTGCAGATGCATCGGGTGCCACATGTCGGTGCCGTTGATGAGGGTGAGGCGGACCCGCTCGCCCTGCCGGATGGGATGGCGCTGGGTGAGCGAGTACGGCTTGTGGTCGAACGACCAGTTGTACTGCTTCATGTCACCGGTGAGCCTGATCCGGATCTCGCGGTCGGGTTTGCGATCGGACAGGGCGACGGACTCGTCCGGGTTGATCCGCCGGGCCGGCACCAACTCGCGGTCCAGCTCATCCGGGTAGGCGTCGGCCCGCGGCGCGGAGTCCTTGCCGCTGGTGCGCAGCAGGGCCATGGCGCGGGAGCCCTTGCCCTCGGCGAGCGCGACGAACGGGAAGACGCCGTCCTTCGCGGTGATCAGCACGTCGTAACGTTCCGCCATGCCGAGGATCAGCGCGTCGGTCTCCGTGTGCTCGACGGGGTAGCCGTCGGTGTGGGTGACGATCATCCTGTGCCCGCCGAGGGCGACCCGGAAGGCGGTGTCCGAGCCCGCGTTGATGATGCGTACCCGGATCCGCTCGCCAGGCCGGGCCCGGAACACCGACGGGTTGCCGGGCAGCCGGCCGTTGGCGAGGTAGTGCGGGTAGGCGACATTGCCGCCCACGCTGTGCAGGATGGCGCTGCGCTTGCCGTGCAGCATGCGGGAGGGCCCCTTCGGCTTCGCGGGGGCGGGGGCCGGGTGCGGCGGGGCGGAGGCGCCGTGGCCGCCGGCTTCGGGGCCGTTGCCCATCCCCTTGTCCATGCCCATGCCGTCCATGGACATGGTCTTGCCGTGCCGCAGTTCCGAGAGGACCTCGTCCGGGGTGGAGCCGCCGACGCCGTCGATCCAGTCGTCGAGGACGATCAGCCACTCCTTGTCGTAGTGCAGTGGCTCCCTGGGGTCGTCGACGATGAACGGGGCGTACAGGCCGCGGTCGGGCTGCATGCCGGAGTGCGAGTGCAACAGATAGGTGCCGGGGTGGCTGACGGTGTAGCGGTAGGTGAAGTCGGCGCCGGGCGCGATGGATTCCTGGGTCAGGCTGGGCACGCCGTCCATGTCGCAGCGCATGCGCACGCCGTGCGAGTGGAGCGTGGTCTCGGCGGGCAGGTGGTTGGCGAGATTGAGGCTGAGGACGTCGCCGGCGGTGACGCGGACCAGCGGGCCCGGCACGCTGTCACCGTAGGCCCAGGTGCGAACCTTTCGTCCGTCCAGGTCCACGGTCGTCTCGGCGGCGGTGAACTCGAACCTGCGTACGGGCCCGGAGCCGCGTCTGCGTTCGGCGGCGTGCACCTCGGGACCGGAGGGGTTCACGAATCCCCTGGGTCCCGGGGGCACGAAGCCGTGGTTGGGGCCCCTGGTCGGACCCTTGGCCGGGCCCTTGGCCGTCGCGCCGGCTTCTGGTCGGGACTGCGGGTGCGAGCCGTTTTCGGTGCAGGCCGACAGGAGCCCCGAGCCGACGGCCGCGACCGAGGCGGTGAGCAAGGTACGCCGCGAAGGTTTGTGCATGGATGAATAACACACGTTTAAAGCTGATATGTCCGGTATCTTGGGCGGCGCGTCACGATGTCGCGGGCGGCGCCTCATGATGCCTCGGGCGGGGAGCGGTGACGCGGGGACGGGAAGCTGCGCCAGGACCCGGGCGCGGGCCGCCGGTGTCGGCCGGCGCCGGAGCCACGACCACCGGAACCCGCGTGGCGCTGTCGATGTCAGTGCCGGATGCGACCCTGCATGTCATGGATGAGCGGGAGTTCATGCGCGGCCGGGTGTACGGGGCCGATCATGAGGACGCGGGTCCCCGGCCCGGCCGCAGCTACGCGGAACTGGTCGGGGGACCCCTGGACGGGCTGCTCCTGGACGTCACCGGGCGACCCGAGCGGGCGACGGGGGAGCAGGTGGCGCTGGGGACCGAGCTGGGCCGCTACGGCCCCGGCGGCCGGGCCCTGTACGCGCCCCGGTCGCCGGACGGCCGCCACTACGACTGGCGCGGCGACGCTCCCTGACCGGGCGGCCGGGCTCCGTGCGAGGCCGCCCGCGGTGGGCGGGAATGCGTGCCCCGGGGTACTTGTTGCAGGCTGCATGGCTGTCATGCGCGCCACAAAAGTGCGGATGCGGCCGGAGAGGAGATCCCCATGGCACGCAGCATCACGCGTCCCGTCGTCACGCTGAGGTCGACGGCCGCGACCGGCGTCACCTATGTGACCCGCAAGAACCGACGGAACGACCCCGACCGGCTCGTACTGCGCAAGTACGACCCCGTGGCGGGACGGCACGTCGCCTTCCGCGAGGAACGCTGACCCCGCCGAGAGCGCCCCGGGCGGACGGTCGGCGGCCCACGGCCCGCCGGCGCTCCCGTCGTGCGGTCCGCGTCGCCGGCCGGGCCCCCCGCGGACCCGGCCGGCGGCCGAGGCGGCGCCTGCGTGCGAGGTCGGGCGCCCTCGGCCGGCGTTGTGGACGCCGCGCCCGAGTGCGCCGCGCTCCTGGCGTCGGCCGCCTCGCCCCCGGCCCCGTGCCCCGTACTGCGACCCGCGGGCCCGAGCTGCCCGCACCCGTTCCCCGCCGCTTTCTACAGTGCTGTAGAAATCTCTCCTGGAAGGTGATCACTCGACAGCCGTGCCGCCGGGCCCGGCCGGCCGGGTGAGCGCGGCGTGTGAAGGAACGGAAGCAGCACCATGTCGGACGAGTCGGACCAGCACCAGCACGCGGCCGAGCCGATGCCGTTATCCGCCCGGCGTGATCTGGCCCGGCGCTGCCGGGCCGTCACGGAGGCCCGCTGGTTCGCCCTCACCGTCTTCACGGTGATCCTGGCGAACGCGGCACTGCTGGGCGTGGAGACCTACACCGGCCTCGTCGCCGACTGGCAGCACTGGCTGAGGCTCGCCGAACACGCCTGCCTCGCCGTCTTCACCATCGAGATCCTGCTGCGCCTCGCGGCCCACGCGGACCGGCCACGGGAGTTCTGGAAGGACCCGTGGAACCTCTTCGACCTGGCCGTCGTGCTGTGCGCCTTCCTGCCCGTCGTCCGCGAGAACACCACCGTGCTGCGGCTGCTGCGGCTGGCCCGGGTGCTGCGCACCGCCCGGTTCCTGCCGCAACTGCGCATCGTGCTGGTCGCCGTGGCCCGCAGCCTGCCCGGCACACTGAGCTTCCTCCTCGTCGGCGCGCTGCTGCTGTACGTGTACGCCATGGTCGGCTGGGTCTTCTTCGGCAGGTCGAACCCCGAGCACTACGGATCCGTCGGCCGGGCGGTCCTCACCCTCTTCCTCCTGATGACGCTGGACGGCATCGGGGACGCGGTCCGGGCCGGCCTCGAGGTGTCCCGCTGGAGCCTGCTCTACTACGCCTCCTACGTCCTGCTGGCCTCCTTCGTCCTGGTCAACGTGCTGATCGGAGTGGTGCTGACCTCGCTCGAAGAGGCCCGCGAGCTGGAACGGGACGAGCCGCCCGCCCGGCGCCCCGCCCCCGTCGCACCCGAGGAGGGGCGGCACCTCGCGGAACGCATCGCCACCGCACGCCGCGCGCTCGACGACCTCGAACGCGACCTCCGACGCGACAGCGAACGCGACAGCGAACGGGACAGCGAACGGGAGACCGAGCACGGGCGTGCCCGGACCCCGCTCGCCGCGGCCGGAGAGCCGGCCCTCCCGGCACCGGGCAGCGGCCCCTGACACCCGGCCAGGCCCCGGGGCGCGAGAGGACTTCGGGCAACCCCCGGGCGGACCCGGATGTCAATGTGATGTTCGTCCCCTTCAGCCGTCGTCCGCCCGCACCTAACGTTGCCGCGTGGCAGGGCAGGGGAGTCGCCGACACGATGGTGTTCGTCGCCGGCAGGCCGAAGGGGTCGATGATGTTCCGCAAGGTGCTGGTCGCCAACCGTGGTGAGATCGCGATTCGCGCATTCCGCGCCGGCTATGAGCTGGGCGCGCGCACGGTCGCCGTGTTCCCGCACGAGGACCGCAATTCACTGCACCGGCTCAAGGCCGACGAGGCCTACGAGATCGGCGTACCCGGGCATCCGGTACGGGCCTACCTGTCGGTCGAGGAGATCCTGGGCGCGGCACGCCGCGCCGGCGCCGACGCGGTGTACCCCGGCTACGGGTTCCTGTCCGAGAACCCGGAACTCGCCCGTGCCTGCGAACAGGCGGGCATCACCTTCGTCGGACCCAGCGCCCACACGCTCGAACTGACCGGGAACAAGGCGCGTGCCGTGGCCGCCGCCCGCGCCGCGGGCGTGCCCGTGCTGGGCTCCTCGGCGCCCTCCACCGACGTGGACGAACTGGTCCGGGCCGCCGACGACATCGGCTTCCCGGTGTTCGTGAAGGCGGTGGCGGGCGGCGGCGGCCGCGGGATGCGCCGGGTCGCCGAACCCGCCCAGCTGCGCGAGGCCATCGAGGCGGCGTCCCGCGAGGCGGCCTCCGCGTTCGGCGACCCCACCGTCTTCCTGGAGAAGGCGGTCGTCGACCCGCGCCATATCGAGGTGCAGATCCTCGCCGACGGCGACGGCGATGTCATACACCTCTTCGAGCGGGACTGCTCCGTGCAGCGCCGCCACCAGAAGGTCATCGAACTCGCGCCCGCGCCGAACCTGGACCCCGCGCTGCGCGAGCGGATCTGCGCCGACGCCGTACGCTTCGCCCGCGAGATCGGCTACCGCAACGCCGGCACCGTCGAGTTCCTGCTCGACCGCGCCGGCCGGCACGTCTTCATCGAGATGAACCCGCGCATCCAGGTGGAGCACACGGTGACCGAGGAGGTCACCGACGTCGACCTCGTGCAGGCCCAGTTGCGGATCGCCGCCGGGCACACCCTCGCCGACCTGGGCCTGACCCAGGAGTCCATCACGCTGCGCGGCGCCGCGCTGCAGTGCCGCATCACCACCGAGGACCCGGCCAACGGCTTCCGCCCGGACACCGGCCGGATCAGCGCGTACCGCTCCCCGGGCGGCTCGGGCATCCGCCTCGACGGCGGCACCACCCACGCCGGTACCGAGATCAGCGCGCACTTCGACTCGATGCTGGTCAAACTCACCTGCCGGGGCCGGGACCTGAAGGCCGCGATCGTCCGCGCCCGGCGCGCCGTCGCGGAGTTCCGCATCCGCGGCGTGGCCACCAACATCCCCTTCCTGCAAGCCGTCCTCGACGACCCGGACTTCCAGGCCGGACGGGTGACGACCTCGTTCATCGAGGAGCGCCCCCACCTGCTGACCGCGCGCTCCTCCGCCGACCGCGGCACCAAACTGCTCACCTATCTCGCCGACGTCACCGTGAACAAGCCGCACGGCGAACGGCCCGACCTGATCGACCCGGTCACCAAGCTGCCCTCGCTGCCCGCGGGCGAGCCGCCCGCCGGGTCCCGGCAGCGACTCG
The DNA here is from genome assembly GCF_040298665.1 of Streptomyces sp. NPDC001508. Classification (NCBI taxonomy): domain Bacteria; kingdom Bacillati; phylum Actinomycetota; class Actinomycetes; order Kitasatosporales; family Streptomycetaceae; genus Streptomyces; species Streptomyces sp. NPDC001508. Next base: position 6,984 of record NZ_JBEPAP010000087.1, on the reverse strand, counting down.
TCTCGCTCGGCCCCGAGGGTTTCGCCCGCGAACTGCGCGAGTCACCGACGCTCGCCGTCACCGACACCACCTTCCGCGACGCCCACCAGTCGCTGCTCGCCACCCGGGTGCGCACCAAGGACCTGCTCACGGTCGCCCCCGTAGTCGCCCGCACCCTGCCCGGGCTGCTGTCCCTGGAGTGCTGGGGCGGCGCCACCTACGACGTCGCCCTGCGCTTCCTCGCCGAGGATCCCTGGGAGCGGCTGGCCGCCCTGCGCGAGGCCGTGCCCAACATCTGTCTGCAGATGCTGCTGCGCGGCCGCAACACCGTCGGCTACACGCCGTACCCGACCGAGGTCACCGACGCCTTCGTGCAGGAGGCCGCCGCCACTGGCATCGACATCTTCCGGATCTTCGACGCGCTCAACGACGTCGGCCAGATGCGCCCGGCCATCGACGCCGTACGCGAGACCGGCACCGCGGTCGCCGAGGTCGCCCTGTGCTACACAGCCGATCTGAGCGACCCGTCCGAACGCCTCTACACCCTCGACTACTATCTGCGTCTGGCCGAGCAGATCGTCGCCGCGGGCGCCCATGTCCTCGCGGTCAAGGACATGGCGGGACTGCTGCGCGCCCCCGCCGCGGCCACGCTCGTCACGGCGCTGCGCCGCGAGTTCGACCTGCCGGTCCATCTGCACACCCATGACACGGCGGGCGGTCAGCTCGCCACCTACCTCGCCGCGGTCCAGGCGGGCGCGGACGCGGTGGACGGCGCGGTGGCGTCGATGGCGGGCACCACCTCACAGCCGTCGCTGTCGGCGATCGTCGCCGCCACCGACCACTCGGCGCGGCCCACCGGCCTCGACCTCCAGGCCGTCGGGGACCTGGAGCCGTACTGGGAGAGCGTCCGCCGGATCTACGCGCCCTTCGAGGCGGGCCTCGCCTCGCCGACCGGGCGGGTCTACCACCACGAGATCCCCGGCGGACAGCTGTCCAACCTGCGCACCCAGGCCGTCGCGCTCGGACTCGGCGACCGGTTCGAGGACATCGAGGGCATGTACGCCGCCGCCGACCGGATCCTGGGCCGGCTGGTCAAGGTCACCCCGTCCTCCAAGGTCGTCGGGGACCTCGCCCTGCACCTGGTCGGCGCCGACGTACGCCCGGAGGACTTCGAGTCCGCACCGGACCGGTACGACATCCCCGACTCCGTCATCGGCTTCCTGCGCGGCGAGTTGGGCACCCCGCCCGGTGGCTGGCCGGAGCCGTTCCGCACCAAGGCGCTGCGGGGCCGGGCCGAGGCCAAGCCCGTGCCTGCGCTGACCGCCGACGACCGCGAGGGCCTGGAGAAGTCCCGGCGCGCGACGCTGAACCGGCTGCTGTTCGCCGGCCCGACACGGGAGTTCGAGACCCACCGGCAGACCTTCGGCGACACCAGCGTGCTGGACAGCAAGGACTTCTTCTACGGGCTGCGCCCCGGGGCGGAGTACGCCGTCGACCTGGAGCCCGGGGTGCGGCTGCTGATCGAGTTGCAGGCCGTCGGGAACGCCGACGAGCGGGGCATGCGCACGGTGATGGCCACGTTGAACGGCCAGCTCAGGCCGATCCAGGTGCGCGACCGGTCGGCGGCCTCGGACGTGCCGGCCACGCAGAAGGCCGACCGCGGCAACCCCGGTCATGTGGCGGCGCCGTTCGCGGGCGTGGTGACGCTCGCGGTCGCCGAGGGCGACGAGGTGGCGGCCGGGGCGACGGTGGCCACCATCGAGGCGATGAAGATGGAGGCCGCGATCACCGCCCCGCGGGCGGGCCGGGTGTCCCGCCTGGCCATCAACCCCGTCCAACAGGTGGAGGGCGGCGACCTCCTGGCCGAACTGACGTAACCCCCCCCACCCGAGCCGACATCCCGCAAGCCGCTCCAGGTCTGTGCGGGCCGGTGACCCGTGAAGCGCTCTCGGTCCGTGCGAGCCGACGCCCCGCAAGGCGCCCACGTCCCGCGCGGTCCGGCGCTTCGCAAGTTCGCTCTCGGTCCGTGCGGGCCTGGTGGCTTGTGGGGCGCTCTCGGTCTGTGCGGCGTTCTCGGGTCGGGTGGGCTGGTGGCCTGTGCGGTGTTTTCGGGTGGGGTGGGCTGCCACGCCTGCTTGCCCATGGCGTCGGCCGCGCCCGAGACGAACAGGGCGGCGCCCCCGTTGACGGAGACGGCGCGCGGCAGCCCGCGCGGGGCGGTGCGGCCAGTCGTGCCGGGGCGCCCGGGCGGGCGGGCGCCGTGACGGCCGCCCGGGATGGGAACGGCGGGGCACCCATGAGCCCCGCGGATGCGCACCGCCCCGCGCCCGCGGCCCGGACCCCGGCCAAGCGGGGCGCACCGCACGTTCCCGACCGCTGGTCCATGCGCCGGTTCCCGCCCGTGCGGGTTCCTCCTGGGCAGGCGCCCTGCGGATGTCCTCCCGATCAGGTGCCTCGGCTTGCCCGGCCGCAGGCGCCTTTCCCGGCCCGCCTGCCGTACCACGTCGCCGTCGCCGCCGAGGACGGCCGCTGCGAAGGCATTCGAAGCCGTGACCGGTCGTCGGTGGTCTGGCCCGTGCGTCGGGACGGTCACGCGCGCATGCCGCCGTCCACGCGCAGGACCGTTCCGGTGACGTAGGACGCGCGGTCGCTCAGCAGCCAGGCCGCCGCCTCGGCGATCTCCGCAGGGTCGGCGGACCGGCCCAGCGGGGTCTGGGCGTTGAGACGGTCGATGACGCCCGGGTCGGCCTCGTTCCAGTGCTCCAGCATGTCGGTGCGGGTGGTGCCCGGCGCGATGGCGTTGACCCGGATGTTCTCCGGGCCGTAGGTCACGGCGGCCGACGCGGTGACGCTGTTCAGGGCCCGCTTCATCGCACCGTAGGCGGGCAGCCACGGGTTGCCCATCAGGCTGCCCACGCTGGAGGTGCTGACGATCGCGCCCCGCCCGGCGGTGCCGCGCATCGCCGCGACCTCGGCGGCCACGGCGACCCAGGGACCCTTGAGGTTCACCGCGTACAGATGGTCGAGGTCGGCCTCGGGCAACCGGTCTAGCGGGTTCGGCGGCACGGCCGCCGCCCCGTTGTTGAAGGCGATGTCGAGGCGGCCGTACACCTTCACCGTCCGGTCCACGGCGGCCCGGACGGACGCCGGGTCGGACAGGTCGCACACGATGTGGTCCACGCTCGCGCCGGTCGCCCTGATCTCCTCGGCCACGGCCTTGAGCCGGGCCTCGGTGGGGGACGCCAGCAGCAGCCGGGCGCCCTCCCGGGCGAACAGCCGGGCCGCGGCGGCGCCGATGCCCCGGCCGGCCCCGATGATCAGACCGGTCTTGCCGGCCAGCAGGCCCGCGGCCGGGGCCGAGGTCGCCGGGACGGGTGCGGAGTTCGCTGTTTCGTTCATGCCGTCGAGACTGCGCCGGGCGGCCGGGCCCAGCCAGGCATCGGCAGTACCTGGCTGGGCCCCGGCGGCCCGGCGGACACTGGAGGCGTGGACAGACGTGAACTGGCATCCTTCCTGCGCAGCCGGCGCGAGCGGATCACCCCCGCCGACGTGGGCCTGCCCGCCGGTGTACGGCGGCGCACGCCCGGACTGCGCCGTGAGGAGGTGGCGCAGCTGGCGTTCATCTCGACCGAGTACTACACGCGCCTGGAACAGGCACGGGCCCCGCGCCCCTCGCACGAGGTGCTGACCGGCATCGCCCGCGCGCTGCGTCTGTCGGACGCCGAGCGCGCCCATCTGCACCACCTCGCGGGCGCGCCGCCGCTGCCGCCGCCCGGTCCGCCCCGGGTGGTGCGCCAGAGCATCGTCGACCTGCTGCAGCGGCTGCCACAGGCCGCGGCGTTCGTGCTCTCCGCGATCTACGAGGTGATCGCCTGGAACGACCTGGCCGCCACGCTGATGGAGGACTTCTCCGCCCTGCCCCGCCGCGACCGCAACCTGATCCGCCGGGTCTTCCTCGGCCCCGGCAGGAGCGGGCGGCGGCTGTACGGCGCCTCGGGCACCGACGAGTTCGCCCGCACCTCCGCCCACCATCTGCGGGCCGCCGCCGCCCGCTATCCGGACGACCCGGAGGTGACCGGCCTGGTGGCCGAACTCCTCGCCGGCAGCGAGGAGTTCGCCCGTCTGTGGGACTCCCACGACGTGACCGCGCAGCCCACCCTGTGCAAGAAGCTCCAGCACCCCCTGGTGGGCACGGTGACCGTCCAGTGCGACGTCCTGGACATCACCGACCTCGACCAGCGCGTCGTCATCTACACCGCCGCGCCCGGCTCGCGGGACGAGGAGGCGCTGCGGTTGCTGTCGGTGATCGGCACCCAGCGCATGGACGTACCGGGCTGAACCGTCCGACCGGCCACGGCTGACCGCCGGTCGATCACTGAACTCCCCGAACTTGCTGAACTCCCGGACGTCCGACTCCGGATGACCCGCCCCGGGCATCTTGTTTCACATTACATCTAAGTGCATAATGCGGTTATGCATAAGCGGGTTATGGATCCGGCGGCCCCCGGTGTCTCACCGGAGGACCTGATCATCGCCGTCGAGCAGTTGGTCCGCCACGTGCGCCGCAGTGCCACCGCCGGCGGCCTGAGCACGGCGGCCTCCTCGGCGCTGGCCCGGCTCGGCCGCGAGGGCCCCCAGCGGCTGACCGAACTGGCCCGCGCCGAAGGCGTCTCCCAGCCGAACATGACCCAGCTGATCACCCGGCTGGAGCGGGGCGGCCTGGCGCGCCGCACCGCCGACCACAGCGACGGCCGGGGCGTCCTGGTGGCGGCCACTCCCACCGGCCTCGACGTCTTCCGGCAGCGACGCGCGGAGCGCGCCGAGGCGCTCCAGGGCCTCGTCGCGCGGCTGACCGAGGGCGAACGGGACGCGGTGAACATCGCGCTGCCCGCCCTCGCCCGGGCCATCCGGGACGACCACGAGCGCCCGGCCCCCTCCTGAGCCCGTCTTCTTCCCCGTCTCCCGCTTCCCCGCTTCCCTGCTTCCCCGTCTCCCGCTTTCCCGTCCCGCTTTTTCCCTGTCCCCGTCAACGCTCCGGAAGAGAAGCACACATGAGTGCATCCCCTGGAAAGGCCGCCAGTCCCTTCAAGCAGCCCAAAGCCGTCTGGGCCGTCGCGTTCGCCTGCGTGATCTCGTTCATGGGCATCGGCCTGGTGGACCCGATCCTGCCGGCCCTGGCCGAGAGCCTGCACGCCTCACCCAGCCAGGTCTCCCTGCTGTTCAGCAGCTATCTCATCGTGACCGCGGTGGCCATGCTCGTCGTCGGCTGGTTCTCCAGCCGCTTCGGCGCCAAGCGCACCCTCGTCATCGGCCTGGCGGTCATCGTCGTCTTCGCCGCGCTGGCCGGCTCCTCCGGCTCCATCAACGGCATCGTCGGCTTCCGGGCCGGCTGGGGTCTGGGCAACGCCCTGTTCATCGCCACCTCGCTCGCGGTGATCGTCGCCTCGGCCAGCGGCGGGTTCGGCGGCGCGATCATCCTGTACGAGACCGCCCTCGGCCTCGGCATCGCCGTCGGCCCGCTGCTCGGCGGGGAACTGGGCGCGATCAGCTGGCGCGGACCGTTCTTCGGCGTCGCGGTGCTGATGGCCATCGCCCTCGTCGCCACCCTCGCCTTCGTGCCCACCCTGCCCCGGCCGGCCCGGCGCAGCTCGCCGCTCGACCCGCTCAAGGCGCTGCGCCACCGCGGCCTGCTGACGATGGGCATCATGGCGCTGCTGTACAACTGGGGTTTCTTCACCATGCTGGGGTACGCGCCGTACCCGATGGAGCTGAGCGCCCATCAGCTCGGACTGGTCTTCACCGGCTGGGGTCTGCTGGTGGCCGCCTTCAGCGTCTTCTTCGCTCCCCGTCTGCAGGCCCGCTACGGCACCGCCCCCGTGCTCTACGCCAATCTGCTCGGCCTCGGCATCGTGCTGGCCGTGATCGCCGCGGGCGTCGAGACCCCCACCGTCGTGATCGTCGCGGTCATCCTCAGCGGCGCCTTCATCGGCATCAACAACACCCTCACCACCCAGGCCGTCATGCTGGTCTCCCCGGTGGAGCGCCCGGTCGCCTCCTCCGCCTACGGCTTCCTGCGCTTCATCGGTGGCGGCCTCGCCCCCTACGTGGCGGGCAAGCTCGCCGACGCCACCGACCTCAGCGTCCCCTTCTACCTCGGCGCCGCCACCTTCGTACTCGCCATCCCGGTGCTGGCCAGCGGGCACCGCCTGCTGCGCGCCGCCGAGATGGACACCGGCGAGGACGCACCGGTGACCCCGCTCCTCACGCCCGTCGGCACCGCACCGCGCCGCGGCACCCGGCCGGTCATCGTCGCCGTCGGCGCCCACGAGGGGGCCGCCGCCACCGTCGACACCGCGGCCCGGTTCGCCCAGGACACCGGCAGCCCGCTGGAGATCGTCCATGTGCAGCAGACCGCCGTCGTGGACGAACAGGCCGTCGACACCGAGACCGCCGACCAGGCCCGCGCCGCCGTCACCGCCCACTTCGACCGCCTCGCCGCACTGGACATCTCCGTGACGGGGCAGATCCTCAGCAGCGTCGGCGACCATGCCGCGGCGGGAGGCGTCCTCGCCCGGCACGCCGCCGAGGTGGGCGCCCGCGCCATAGCGGTCGGCCGTTCACCGCGCGGCCCCCTCGCCCAGTTCGCCGACGGCAGCCTGACGACCGCGCTCACCCACGCCGCCGACTGCACGGTCGTCCTCGTCGAACCCGAACACACCCCACGGCCGCTGACCTCGGCCACCCTCTCGGCACTGCGCGCACAGGCCCGCTGAACGGCTGCTCAAGCCGTGGGGCCCGACCCGGCGCGGGCGCCGGCTCCGCGAGGCCGCGCGTTCTGTTCCTGCACTGGAACCGCGGGCGTCCATGAGCGGTGGCCGTCCTGGAAGGCAGGTGTCGCGGGCGCGCCGGTGGAAGACGTACACACCCGGCTCGCCGCACACGGTGGTGGCCGGGCCCGCCGGGGCGGGGACCACCCGGGGGGGGGCCGCGGCGGGGCCCGCGGCG
>NZ_JBEPAP010000086.1:0-35746 GCF_040298665.1 Streptomyces sp. NPDC001508 | reverse complement strand
CGGGGTCGCGGGCTTCGGGGCGGCGGGCGCCGGTGCGGCGGGCGCGGGCGCCGCCGGTGCGGCGGACTGGGCCGGGGCAGCCGGTGCGGAGGTCTGTGCGGCCCCCGCGGTCGCAGTACCCGCCTGCGCCGGGGCGGCGGCCGCTCCGGGCTTGTAATCGGCGAAGAAGTCCCACCAGGCGCGGTCTACCGAATTCGGGTCCTGGAGGTACTGCTGATAGATCTCGTCGACGAGCCACTCGTTCGCGCCGAACGCGGCGGTGGGATGCTTCCCGGCCTGTTCGTCGGTCGTGGTGGCACCGCCCGACCGAAGGCCGGCGGAGCTCGGGTTACTGGGGGACTGTGGCGACACGGCGGCAACCGCCCTCTTCCGCTTCACAAGGTGATGGACAGCGGGAATAAAGGCTACGCCTCCACGAGCGGGAAGGTCAGGTCGGGCAGGTTCATCGTCGCGTAAGTCACATCAGAATGTGGGTTTCGGGCCTTGAAATGGCGGGAAACAAGCGGGATTCAGCTGTAAGAGGGATGCCTCGACCCGTGCCTCGGCGCACCCGGTGGCGCGGCTTCGCGCAGATCCACGCACCCGTCGGCCGGGACGCTCGTGGATCTTGTGGCTCCGCTTCGAACTTTACGTCAACCTGGCAGAGAAGGCTCTCCCGGAAGGGTGATGAGAATCCGGCAGCCCCGCTCGGATTCGGCCACGCCGATCCGGCCGCCGTGCAGATCGACGGCCCAGCGGGCGATCGCGAGACCGAGCCCCGTGCCGCCGTCGCTGCCCGGACCGTGCGGGCGGCTGACGGCGCCCCGGTTGAACCGCTCGAAGACCTTGCGCCACTCCGAGCGCGGAATGCCGGGGCCCTCGTCCAGGACCTCCAGTTCCAGCGAGTCGGGCTGGGCCCCGCGCCGCGCCTTCACGGTGACGCGGCCGTGCGGCGGACTGTGCTTGACCGCGTTGTCGATGAGGTTCGCGACGACCTGGTGGATGCGCTCGGGATCGGCGAGCGCGGTCAGCTCCGGCGGGGAGACGTCGAGGCGCAGATGGACGTCGGTACGGGTGTGGCTGCCCGAGCCGGAGGCGATGGCGGCGCGCGCCGAGGCGACCATGTTGGCCTCCTTCAGCACGCCCGACAGATACGGCCACACCTCGAAACGCCGCTTGCGCAGCGGGACGACCCCGTTGTCCAGCCGGGACAGGTCGAGCAGCGTCTCCACCAGCCGGCCCAGCCGCTCCGTCTGCTTGAGCGCCGTCCGCATGGTCTCGGTGTCCGGCTCCGCGATGCCGTCCACGACGTTCTCCAGCACCGCCCGCAGGCCCGCGATGGGGGTGCGCAGCTCGTGCGAGACGTTCGCCACCAGCTCCTTGCGCTGGCGGTCCTGGGCCTCCAGCTCGTCCGCCATGACATTGATCGTCTGGGCCAGGTCGCCCAGTTCGTCGCGGCGGTTCTCGCGCACCCGGCGGGTGTAGTCGCCGTGCGAGATGGAGTGCGCCACCGCGTTCATCTCGTCCAGCGGCGAGGTGAGCGACAGCGCCACGAACTGCGTGATCAGCAGGGTGGCGATCATCGAGAAGACCGTGATGAAGCGCAGCTCCGTCTTCGTGTGCACCGCGATCATCGACAGACCTGTCGTGATCAGCACCGAGATGACGACCAGCGCGCCCAGCTTGGTCTTGATCGAGAACGGGCGTACGCCGCCCCAGGGTTCCCCGGGGCTCCTCCGTGCGGCCGACCGCCCGTCGCTCATGGCGTCGGTGTCTCCAGCGCGTAGCCCACCCCGTGCACGGTGCGGATCCGCTCGGCGCCGATCTTCCGGCGCAGCGCCTTGATGTGGCTGTCGACGGTCCGGGTGCCGGAGGCGTCCGCCCAGTCCCACACCTCGGCGAGCAGCTGCTCACGGGAGAGCACCGCGCGCGGGGTGTTCGCCAGGCAGACCAGCAGATCGAACTCGGTCGGTGTGAGGTGTACGTCCTCGCTGCGCACCCGTACCCGGCGCTGCGCGTGGTCGATCTCCAGCTCGCCGAGGCGCAGGATGCCCGAACGGGGGGTCGTCGCGGCCAGCGCGGCCCGCTCCACCCGGCGCAGCAGCACATGCACCCGCGCGGCCAGTTCCCGCATGGAGAACGGCTTGGTCATGTAGTCGTCCGCCCCGACCCCGAGCCCGACCAGCATGTCGGTCTCGTCGTCCCGAGCGGTCAGCATCAGCACCGGTACCGGGCGCTGGGCCTGCACCCGGCGGCAGACCTCCAGACCGTCGAAGCCGGGCAGCATGATGTCGAGGATCAGCAGATCGGGCTGCCATGCCTCGGCCGTGTCCACGGCGGCCGGACCGTCGCCCGCGGTCTGCACGAGGAAACCCTCCGCGCGCAGCCGGGCCGCGATGGCGTCGACGATCGTCTGGTCGTCCTCGACGACCAGGACCCGGCGCTGAGCGCCCGGGCTGGCCGCCGACGTGCCGTTGTGGGAGGTGTGTGTCTGCTCCATCGCCCGCCCCTGAAGTGTGCTTTCCGGAATCCGTGGGGTGATCCCATGATCTGCGATTGACGCTTGAATGATCCGCGTCAGGGAAGCACACTACGGCGACAGACCGTGCCGTCGCTATCCAGGTCGTACGGCGAGGTGCACGACGTCCGGGACGCCCCGGGCAACCGGGATCTCTTCGGTACGCACCTGCTGGAACCCGGCATTCCACAAGGTTCCTTCAAATTCCGGAGAGGGCTGCGCCGACCACACGGCGAGCACCCCGCCGGGCCTCAACACCCGTGCGCAGTCCGCCAGTCCCGCCGGTGCGTAGAGGCCGCCGTTGCCCTCGGTGACCGTCCAGCCCGGCCCGTTGTCGATGTCGAGGCACAGCGCGTCGAACATGGTGGACGTCTCATGGACGTACGCCACCAGGTCCGTCTCCACGATGTGGGTGCGCGGGTCGGCCAGGGCCGCGGCGGACATCTCGGCGAGCGGTCCACCGCGATGCCAGTCGACGACCGCGGGTTCCCGTTCGACGACCGTGATCCGCCCCCAGCGGGGATTCGCCGCGGCGTGTGCGAGCGAGAACCCGACTCCCAGACCGCCGATCAGCACCTCCGGCGCCGGGCGGTCGTCCAGGGCGCCGAGCGCGGCGTCCACCAGCAGCCGCTCCGAGCGCCCGTCCGAGGTGTCCATCAGGAAGCAGCCGTTGGCGATGATCTGCAGCAGCGCGCCGTGCCGGCGCAGCACCACCTCGCCGTAGGGGCCCTCGCGGCGGTCCAGGACTTCGGGAATGGCGTACGCGGCGGTCATGACCCCATCCTGCCCGACGCCCGGGGCCGGTCCGGCGGCCCGGCGGCCCGGCCCCGGTCACGGCAGCGGCGGCGCGCCTCACCCGAACGAGCGGTGCGCCGTGGCCGCGCTGCCCGTACGGCGGCGCCGGTTCCTCAGAGCATTCTGTGAATCCGGTCCCGGGTGGCGTCGGTCATAGACAGCGGCTCGCGTGGCGCGAAGGGTGGGGCCGAGCGGAAGGAGCGCCTGACGGTGGAACGGACCGCGGCGGCCGCGACCACGGCCCCGCCCACGGAGCTGCTGGACGGGATGCCGCGTCAGCGGGGCCCGGCGCCGTCGGCGGCACCGCCCGTCGCACGGACGCGGTGCGCGCCGCGCCTGTGGCGGCTGCTGCCCACGCCCACCGGTACGCCGTTCACCTTCGCCTACGCGGCCCTGCTCGCCATGACCTCGCTGGTCGCCTCGTTCGCCGACCCGTCCCTCGTGCACGCCCTCCAGCAGGGATCGAGCACGGACGTGGCCCATCTGGTCGGCGCGCCCGGCGCGGTGCTGGTGGCGAGCGCGCTGTGGATCGCCGGCGGGGTCGCCTCGCCGTACGTGCTCGGCTTCCTGCTGGTCCTCACCGCGCTGGAGCGGCGCGTCGGCGCCCTGCGCGCGGCCGGCGTCTTCCTGCTCGGACATCTGCCGGCCACGCTGGCGACCGAGGTGCCCGTGGGGCTCGCCGTGCTCACCGGGTATCTGCCGGTCACCTCGCTGCACCGCCTCGACTACGGCATCAGCTTCGGCGTGGCCGCCGTCACCGGCGCGCTGGCCGGGCTCGTCGGCCCCTGGCCGCGCTGGATGCTGCTCGGCCTGTTCGGCGGGATGGTCGCCGCGGACCTGATCGAGTACGCGGACCCGATGACCGACTGGGGCCATCTCGCTGCGCTGGCCATCGGCGTGGGGATCTGGCCGCTGGTACGTCGCTGGGACCGCACCCTCGCGCCGGCCGCCCCCGGCGGCTGAGCCGCCGTCCGGCCCGGGGCGGTCGGTCGCCGTGGTGGGGGTGGGTCGGTGGCCGGGTGTGGGTTTGGTGTGGTTGCTCGCGCAGTTCCCCGCGGAGGCCGTCCGGCCCGGGGCGGTTGGGGGCCGTGGTGCGGTAGGCCGGTCGGCCGGGTGCGGGTTGGTTGTGGTTGCTCGCGCGGTTCCTCGCGCCCCTTTGGGGCGCTGTGTCGGCGGGCATGGTGCCGGGCTCGGGGTGGTTGGGCGCCGTGGTGTGGTAGGCCGGTCGGCCGGGTGCGGGTTGGTTGTGGTTGCTCGCGCGGTTCCTCGCGCCCCTTGGGGCGCTGTGCCGACGGGCATGCTGCCTGGCTCAGGGTCGTTGGGCGTCGTGGTGGGGTGGGTCGGTGGCCGGGTGCGGGTTGGTTGTGGTTGCTCGCGCGGTTCCTCGCGCCCCTTTGGGGCGCTGTGTCGGCGGGCATGGTGCTTGGTCCGGGTGCCTCGCGGTCCTTTGGGGGGCGGGGTTTGGTGATCGCTCAGAGCGAACGGGGGTGGGGAACAATCGGGGGCTCATGTGCATTGAGTCGGCATAGCTCAACTTGACTGCCGAAGGGGAGATCATGGCTGCTGAGTCCGCGGCGTTCACAACGCTCACCCTGCCCGTGCTGCCGCTCGACGACGAGGTCGTGCTGCCCGGGATGGTGGTTCCGCTGGACCTCAACGACACCGACGTACGCGCCGCGGTGGAGGCCGCCCAGGCCGCCGCGCGCGCGGAACCCGGCAAGCCCAGGGTCCTGCTGGTCCCGCGCATCGACGGAACGTACGCGAGCACCGGTGTGCTCGGCACCGTCGAGCAGGTGGGCCGGCTGGCCGACGGCGACCCCGGCGCGCTGATCCGCGGCCGGAGCCGGGTGCGGATCGGCGCCGGAACCACCGGGCCGGGTGCGGCGCTGTGGGTCGAGGGGACCCGGGTCGACGAGCAGGTGGCGGAGCCGCTGCCGGGCCACGTCGCCGAACTCGTCAAGGAGTACAAGGCCCTCGCCACCGCCTGGCTGCGCAAGCGCGGCGCATGGCAGGTCGTTGACCGCGTGCAGGCCATCGACGACGTCTCCGCGCTCGCCGACAACTCCGGTTACTCGCCGTTCCTGACCACCGAACAGAAGATCGAACTGCTGGAGACCGGCGACCCGGTGGCCCGGCTCCGGCTGGCCACCCAGCAGCTGCGCGACCACCTCGCCGAGCAGGACGTGGCCGAGACCATCGCCAAGGACGTCCAGGAGGGCGTCGACAAGCAGCAGCGCGAGTTCCTGCTCCGCCGCCAGCTGGAGGCGGTCCGCAAGGAACTGCGGGAGTTGAACGGCGAGAACAAGGATTCCGCTGAGGAGTCGGACGACTACCGCGCCCGTGTCGAGGCCGCCGACCTGCCGGAGAAGGTCCGCGAGGCCGCCCTCAAGGAGGTCGACAAGCTGGAGCGGTCCAGCGACCAGTCCCCGGAGGGCTCCTGGATCCGCACCTGGCTCGACACCGTCCTGGAACTGCCGTGGAACGAGCGAACCGAGGACGTCTACGACATCCAGGGCGCCAAAGCGGTTCTGGACGCCGAGCACGCGGGCCTCGAGGACGTGAAGGAGCGCATCACCGAGTACCTGGCGGTGCGCAAGCGCCGTTCCGACCGGGGTCTGGGCGTGATCGGCGGCCGGCCCGACCAAGGGGCGGCGCGGAGCGCCTCGGTTGAGGGCGGTGGAGGGCGACGGGGGGGCGGCGCCGTGCTCGCGCTCGTCGGGCCGCCCGGCGTGGGCAAGACGAGCCTGGGCGAGTCCGTGGCGCACGCGATGGGCCGCAAGTTCGTCCGCGTCGCCCTCGGCGGCGTCCGGGACGAGGCCGAGATCCGCGGCCACCGGCGCACCTACGTCGGCGCGCTGCCCGGCCGGATCGTCCGCGCGATCAAGGAGGCCGGGTCGATGAACCCGGTGGTCCTGCTGGACGAGATCGACAAGGTCGGCTCGGACTTCCGCGGCGACCCGGCGGCGGCCCTGCTCGAGGTCCTTGACCCGGCGCAGAACCACACCTTCCGCGACCACTACCTGGAGGTCGAACTCGACCTGAGCGACATCGTCTTCCTGGCGACGGCGAATGTGCTCGAAGCCATCCCGGAGGCCCTGCTCGACCGCATGGAGCTGGTCCGCCTCGACGGCTACACCGAGGACGAGAAGGTCGTCATCGCCCGCGACCACCTGCTTCCGCGCCAGCTGGAACGGGCGGGCCTGGACACGGACGAGGTCACGCTGGACGAGAGCGCCCTGCGCAAGCTGGCCGGCGAGTACACCCGCGAGGCGGGCGTGCGCACCCTGGAGCGGTCCATCGCCCGGCTGCTGCGCAAGGTCGCGGCCCAGCACGAACTGGGCGAGCGGAAGCTGCCGTTCACCATCACGGACGCCGATCTGCGGGCCCTGATCGGCCGGCCGCACCATGTGCCCGATTCCGCCCAGGACCCGGCGGAGCGCCGTACGGCCGTGCCGGGCGTGGCCACCGGCCTCGCGGTCACCGGGGCGGGCGGTGACGTGCTGTTCGTCGAGGCGTCCCTCGCGGACCCGGAGACCGGAGCGGCGGGTCTGACCCTGACCGGGCAGCTGGGCGACGTGATGAAGGAGTCGGCGCAGATCGCGCTGAGCTTCCTGCGCAGTCACGGCGCCGAGCTGGAACTGCCGGTGGCCGATCTGAAGGACCGGGGCGTGCACATCCACTTCCCGGCGGGCGCGGTGCCGAAGGACGGTCCGAGCGCCGGCGTCACCATGACGACGGCCCTGGCCTCGCTGCTGTCCGGCCGGCTGGTGCGCACGGACGTGGCGATGACCGGCGAGGTCTCGCTCACCGGCCGGGTGCTGCCCATCGGCGGTGTGAAGCAGAAGCTGCTCGCCGCGCACCGGGCCGGGGTGACGACCGTCGTCATCCCGAAGCGCAACGAGCCCGACCTGGACGACGTCCCGGCCGAGGTGCTGGACAAGCTCGACGTCCACGCCGTCACGGATGTCCGCCAGGTCCTGGAGCTGGCCCTAGCGCCGGCCGTGAACGGCGCGGAGCCCGAGGTTCCGATGGCGGCGTGACGGACGCCATCGGATGAAGGAGGGTCCGGGTCTCCCGCAGGAGACCCGGACCCGCACCCGTCTTTGAGAGGTCAGCCGTTCGCGAGTGCCTGCACCCGGTCGACCGCCCCGTTGAACTTGTCGTGGTCCCCGACCTGCGGCCCGCTCTCGGTGTACTGCCACATCGTGTAGGAGCCCCAGCCGGCCGGGAGGTTGCCCACGCTGGAGGCGTAGCGGGCGACCCACAGCGGGTTGGCGCCGAAGCCGCCGTAGTTGCCGGTGCACTGGGTCCACCAGCTGGTGGACGTGTAGATGACGGCGTCGCGGCCCGTGCGGGACTTGTACGTGTTCAGGAAGTCGGCGATCCAGCTGACCATCGAGCTGGCCGACTTGCCGTAGCAGTCGGCGCCGTACGGGTTCCACTCGATGTCGAGGACGCCCGGGAGGGTCTTGCCGTCCCGGGACCAGCCGCCGCCGTGGTCGACGAAGTAGTTGGCCTGGGCGGCACCGGTCGTGGTGTTCGGCGTCGCGAAGTGGTACGCGCCGCGGATCATGCCGACGTTGTAGGAGCCGTTGTACTGCTGGGCGAAGTAGGGGTTCTGGTTGTACGTGCCCTCCGTCGCCTTCGTGTAGGCCCATTTGACCCCGCTGTTCCACAGGGACGACCAGTCGACGTTGCCTTGGTAGCGCGCGACGTCGACGCCCTCGGTCTGGTCGGCGGCAAGGGCGCGGGGCGTGCCGTCCTGACCTTCGTGGGCCTGGATGCCCATGCCCATCTGGGCGGAGCCGCGGGCGGGCGTGGTGGCCGCGTGGGCGCTGGTGAGGGGGAGGGTGAGGGACAGGGCCGCCAGCAGTGTCACGGACAGGGCCGTGAGTCTGCGGCGGGTGGTACCGGGTCTGTTCAGGGGCATGGCGTGCCTCCGAGGGGTTGTGGGGGGACCACGAATGGCCTACTGGCGTGGACATGCCAGCGAGTTGTCTGGCAGGAAGCTACGCATGTAGACCCGCCGTGGGAAGGGGCCCCGGACGCTGCCGTTGGTCTACGCCTGCGAAATACTTACGGAGCTGCGGTGATGGCGGCACATGGCAGAAACTTTCAGAACCGCGAAACCGATCAGGGGTGCTGACGTGCACGAGGACGCGAACGGCGACGGACGGCCCGTCGTCGGCCGGCTGTCGGCGAGTGGTGCAGACCAGGAATTCCTGGCGCTGGAACGCGAGTTGACGATGCTGCTGCGGCGTGCCCGGGCCAACCAGGGCGAGATGGCCCGCGAGGTCCACCCCGAGCTGGAGCCCGCCGCGTACGGACTGCTCGTCCTGCTGGAGGAACACGGCCGGCAGCGTGCCACCGACCTCGCCGGCTACATCGGCGTCGGCAAGGCCACCATGTCCCGCCAGTTGCGCGCCCTTGAGCAACTGGGACTGGTCGGCCGCGAGCCCGATCCCGCGGACGGCCGCGCCTGGCTGGTGAACCTGACCGAGGAGGGCCGCGGCCGGGTCGTCCGGGTGCGCGAGGCCCGCCGCGCCCGCTACGTACGGCAGCTCGCCCACTGGGACCGGAGCGAGGTCGCGGAACTGGCACGGCTGCTCCACCAGTTGAACCGGGTCATGGAGAAGTAGGCCACCGAGGGGCGGGGCCCGGCTCTCGGGGCGGCCGTGGTCACCGCAGTTCCGCGTAGACCACCGTCGCGTCGTCGTGCGTCTTGCCGCGCCCCAGATGCCTGCGTTCGGCACGGTCGGCCGTCTCCAGGGCCCGTACCCGGTCGACCAGGGCCCGTGCGCCCTCCTTGCGCAGCAGGGTGAAGCAGTCCGTCCAGCCGCCCTCGTGGAACTTCTCCACCCAGCGTGTCGCCCCGTCCGTCAGCGCGGCCAGGGCGCGGACCTCGTCGCGGGGCACGCTCCCCGTCACCGCGAGGGCGGCGACCGACGGGTCCGCCGCGGCCGTGAAGAAGCCGCCCTCCTTGTTGCGGACCGTCGCGTCCGCCACCGCGTCCGTGGCCAGCGCGGCGCGGGGCAGCCGGGCCAGCCGGTCGTCCTGGACCGGGGTGACCGTACCGTCGGGGGACTCCAGCAGCAGGGTGGAGTCGGACAGGACCAGGTACTCCAGCAGGTCGGCCGACCAGCGGACCAGGACGACGGTCGCCTGGGGCGTACGCGGGTGAGAAAGGTCACAGGTGAACGCGTGCGCATCGGCCGTACGGAGAATCGCCCGGGAGAGAATCTCCGACAGCGTCAGATCCCGGTCGGAAACGGTCAGTTCGGTCAGAGCGCCGCCGAGTCGCGCGGTGAACCACGGGACGGAATGCAGACATCCCGTCCCGTCCCTCGGCGGGGTCACCCCGTCCAGGACGATCACACAGCCGCCCTGTCCGCAGGCCGGTAGTCCGACACCGGCGAAGTCCTCGTCGGGGCGGTCGGGGTCGCCGGGCTCGGAAACGACTTCAGTACGCATCCAGCCAGTCTGCACGAGCCCTTCACAAGGTCCGTCAAGTGTCCGCTACGGTGGCCGCATTGACGCGGCGACGCAGGTCAGCCGCCTGGTTTGCGCAGGAATGACACACTCCGGGAATGCGTGGCGGCGAATCCTGCCAAAGCCTGCCGCCCGCGTCCAACCGGCCCGCCCGAAACCACTCCCGTGCCCGCCGGAGCAACTTGCCCGCCAACTCCCCTCCGGGGTTCACTCCTTCGGGTGGCGGGCCAGGTGATGCATGACCGCCGACCACCGGCACTGGGAGGGTCGGGACGGACCGTACCGGGTGTACACACCACCTTGGCATCGACGACGAGCATCGAGACGACGGGGTGCCACCCGGACCCATGGGCAGACGAGTTCAGGAATGCGAGCACCGGTGCAGATGAAGCGGCCTCGGCGCAAGGGCAGGCAGACGACCCCCGAAGGGAGCGCCGGGCACACACCCGTCGGCACCGGCCGCCCCACCCACGTACGCAACCGGTTGATCGTCGCCGTGGCCGTGGTGGCCGCGGCCGTCGCCGGGGCCGGCGCCCCGTCCCTGCTCACCGCCTCCGGACAGCTGAGCGACACCCAGGAACTGGTGACCCTCGCCTCACGCACCGAGAGCGCGCTGAGCCTCGCGCACGCGCTCGCCGACGAACGCGACGAGGTCACCTCCTACATCGCCGCGGGCCGGCCCAAGTCCAAGGCACCCTCCGAAGACCGCGGCGCCCGCGTCGACCAGCAGGTCGAGGACCTGCGCGCCGACCCCGACGCACCCGCCGGGCTGCGCGCGGACCTCGACGCCGTCGCCTCCGTCCGCCGGGCCGCGCTCACCGGCAAGAGCACCGCGCTGGAAGCCCACCAGGCCTACACCGCGACCATCACCGACCTGCACCGGCTGGCCGGGGAACTGGCCGAGCGGATGCCCGAGCGGGCGGGCTCCGGCACCTACGCACTCGCCGAGCTGGACCTCGCCGTCCAGCAGTCCGCCGCCGCCCGCGGGCTGCTCCTCGCGGCCCTGAACGTGCCGAGCACCACCCAGACGGTGATCGACCCCATCACCGGACTGCCCACGACGACCGCGGTCACCTCCGAGGCCGACAAGAAACAGCGCGACGCCCTCACCGCCGCCGCCCAGCAGGCCCGCCTGCGGGCCGCCGCCGCCCTCGCCGACTTCCGCGACGGCGCGCCCAAGCCGGCCGTCACGACGTACGACTCCACGGTCACCGGCCCCGAGGTCAACTCCGCCGACAAGTACCTCGCCGCCCTCACCGACCAGCCGACGCTCTCCGACGACGAACTGGCCACCAGCGCCAAGAAGCTGGACGCCGCGCTGTCCGCACGGGTCGACCTGATGCGGGGCGTGGAGTCCTCTCTCTACGACCGCCGCACCAAGGACCTGGAAGCGCTGCGCGACGACGACGTCACCGCGCTGGAGATCCGCGTCGCCGCCCTCGGCGCCCTGCTGCTGCTCGCCGTCGGCAGCGCCACCGCGCTGGCCCGCACCCTCACCCGACCGCTGTCGGTGCTGCGCCGCGGCTCGGCACGGCTGGCCGAGGCCGAGAACCCGTCGGCCGAGGAACCCATCACGTTCACCGGCCGCAACGACGAGTTCGCCCAGGCCGTCCGCTCCGTCAACGCCCTGCACGCGCGCGCCGCCGCCCTGCACGAGCGCATCGCCACCCTGGAGAGCGACCGCAAGCACCTGGTCGGCCAGCGCCAGAAGATGGCCGACACCCGCGAGGAACTGCGGGCCGAACTCGCGGCCTCCCAGGCGCACCTGGAGCAGCTGCGGGGCGGCATCGGCGGCACGTTCGTGAACCTGGCGCTGCGCACGCTCGGCCTGGTCGAACGGCAGCTGGCCGTCATCGAGGGCCTGGAGGAACGCGAGCAGGACCCCGACCGGCTGGCCACGCTGTTCAAGCTCGACCACTTCGCCACGGTCATGCGCCGGCACAGCGAGAACCTGCTGGTCCTCGCCGGGACCGAGCATGTCCAGAACCACCACGGCCCGGTGCCGCTGGTCGATGTGGTACGGGCCGCGGTCAGCGAGATCGAACGCTACGAACGGGTTCGCATCGCCGCGCTGCCGCCGCACGCCCACATGGCCGGCTTCGCGGCCGACGACATCTCCCATCTGCTGGCCGAACTGATGGAGAACGCCACCTCGTTCTCGCCGCCTGACCTGCCCGTCGAGATCTCCGGCTGGCTGCTGGAGAGCGGCGAGGTGATGCTCTCGGTGCAGGACGAGGGCATCGGCATGGCCGCCGAGCGCCTGGAACGGCTCAACGCCCGCCTCGCCGACTTCGACCCGGACGAGGCGTACGGCCGGGAGAGCGAGGACGGTCTCGGGCTCGGCCTGTATGTCGTGGCCCGCCTCGCGCACCGGCACGGCGTCCGGGTGCAGTTGCGCGAGCAGAAGCAGGGTGGTGTGGCCGCGGTCGTGGTCCTCACCCAGGAGCTGCTGACGAGCGCCCCGGCGAAGGCCGTCCCGTCCCCGGCGACCGTGTCCGGCGGCGCCCGGCCCGTCTCCCTGCCCGGCGCGGACGCCGAGGCCAACGCCAATGTGCTGCACGGCCGGACGGCCGACGTCGACCCGCTGGTCGCGCTCGCCGAGCAGACCGTACGGGACGCGACCACCACGGACGGCCCCCCGCCCGAGCCCACGCCCCGGACCGCCCCCCCGGCCCCCGAGAGCCCCCGCCCCGAACACACCCAGCCACCGGAATACCCGGCGGGCCAGGCGGAGGCACCGGCGTCCGGGAACGGCCCGTCCGAGCACGCCCAGACACCGGGACACCGGGCAGGACAGACGAACACGCCGGCGGCCGGAAGCGGCTCCGTCGAGCACGCCGCGGCACCGGGACATCCGGCCGGGCAGGCAGGCCACGCGGACGTGCCGGCGGACGGGAATGGTCTCAGCGGGCATGCTGCCGTGCCTGAGCGTCCGGCTGGGCAGACGGCCGGGAGCGGCTCCGTCGAGCACGCCGCGGCACCGGGACATCCGGCCGGGCAGGCAGGCCACGCGGACGTGCCGGCGGACGGGAATGGTCCCGGCGAGCATGCTGCCGTGCCTGAGTATCCGGTCGGGCATGGTGTCGTGCCGGGGGTCGGCGGGTCCTCGGAAAGGCTCGCTGAGACGACCATGGAGTTGCTGGCGCCGAACCCGGCGGCCGTCGACGCCGCGGCGGCCCGGCAGGACGCACCACCCACAGAGGCCGGGACCCACGGGATTCCCGCGCCCGGCGCGGAGGCCGGGGCCCACGGGATTCCCGCGCCCGGCGCGGAGGCCGGGGCCCACGGGTTCCCCGCGCCCGGCACGGAGGCTGGGGCTCACGGAATTCCCGCATCCGCCACAGAGGCCGGGGCCCACGGGATTCCCGCGCCGCGCACCCCCCGGTCCGGCGACGACGCCCAGGCGCCCGCCACCGGCGCCGCTTCCGGCGGCGACGAGGCGGCCCACGAGCGTACGCCCGACCTGCTCACCGACAAGGGCCTGCCCAAACGCACCCCGAAGATCACCGCATCCGCCCCGGCCCCCCGCCGGCAGTCCGGG
This sequence comes from Streptomyces sp. NPDC001508, assembly GCF_040298665.1. NCBI lineage: Bacteria > Bacillati > Actinomycetota > Actinomycetes > Kitasatosporales > Streptomycetaceae > Streptomyces > Streptomyces sp. NPDC001508. Next base: position 22,424 of record NZ_JBEPAP010000086.1, on the reverse strand, counting down.
TCCGTCGACGCCGACGCCCTGCGCCGCAGGCTCGGCGGCTTCCGCAGTGGAGCGGAGGCCGGCCGCCGCGATGTCGCGGCCGAGATAGCGGAACAGGCCGAGACAGCGGAACAGACAGGCGAGACCAGCAGACCCGCGGCCCAGACCGCGCAGCGCACCGCCGGAGAAGCCACGGGGGGCACCGTCGAGGAGGCAAGCAGTTGACCGCGCCCAGTACCTTCGGACTGAGCAGTGAGGCCCGCAACCTGCACTGGCTGCTGACGAACCTGGTCGAGGAGGTGCCGGGCATCGAGTCGGTCGCCGTGGTCTCCTCCGACGGCCTGCTGCTCCTGTCCTCCGACCCCGCCCGCGCCGCCGAGGCCCGCGAGGCCGGGGAGACGCCGCGCACCGGCCCCCGCGGCTCCGCCGCCGACCTGGCCACCATCGTCTCCGGCATCGGCAGCCTCACCCTCGGCGCCGCCAAGCTGATGGACTCCGGCGGGGTCAAGCACACGATGGTCGCGATGGACGAGGGCAGCCTCCTCGTGATGTCGATCAGCGACGGCTCGCTGCTCGGAGTGCACGGCTCCGCGGACTGCGACATGAGCGTGGTGGCGTACCACATGGCGCTGTTCGTGGGCCGGGCCGGCCATGTGCTGACCCCGGAACTCCGCAGTGAGCTGCGAAAATCCCTGGAGTCCGAGTCGACGGGGAGTCCCCGATGAGCAGCGCTCCGAAGAAACTCCCGGTCCGCGGCGGCGACCGCAAGCCCGCCCGGGTCCGCCCCTACTCGCTCACCGGCGGCCGCACCCGCTTCGGTCATGTCCTCCTCGTGGAGACGTTCGTGGCCGGCACGGAGGCACTGGAGTCCCCGGAGGAGCGCAAGGAACTGACGAACGGTAATCTCACCTCGCGGGTCATGCCGGAGATGCGGGCCATCGTCGAACTGTGCCGCCGCATGCGTACGGTGGCCGAGATCGCCGCGCTGCTGCACATGCCGCTCGGCGTGGTCCGGGTGCTCCTGAGCGACCTCGCGGACCAAGGAAAGATCCGTGTGTACGGAACCGGAACCGATCACGGTGTCGGCCGGCCGGACCGCGCTCTGCTGGAAAGGGTGCTGAGTGGACTCCGTCGTCTCTGACGCCGTCGGCGTCGCCCCCCTCGTCGTCGAGCCCGACGAGGAGCTGAAGTCCTGGCAGACGGACCGCACCCGGGCGCCCGCGGCCACGAAGATCGTCGTGGCGGGCGGCTTCGGTGTCGGCAAGACCACGCTGGTCACCGCCGTCTCGGAGATCACGCCGTTGCAGACCGAGGCGCTGATGACCGAGGCGAGCGAGGCCACCGACGACCTCACCGCCACGCCCGGCAAGCTGACCACCACCGTGGCCATGGACTTCGGCCGCCTCACGCTCGACGACGACCTGGTGCTCTACCTGTTCGGCACGCCGGGTCAGCAGCGGTTCTGGTTCATGTGGGACGACCTGGTGCGGGGTGCCATCGGCGCCGTCGTCCTCGCCGACACCCGCCGCCTCAAGGACTGCTTCCCGGCGCTCGACTACTTCGAGAGCTGCGGGGTGCCGTACGTCGTCGCCGTCAACCATTTCGACGGCAGCGAGCTGTTCGACCCGCAGGACGTCCGGGACGCGCTCACCGTCCCCGCGCACGTACCTGTCATGATCATGGATGCGCGGCGCCGGATATCGGTGATCGAGACCCTCCTCGCCCTCGTCGCCCACGCGCTCGACGAAACCCCCGAGTAGGCCGTAGGCCCACCGTCGCCCTCCAGGAGGCACCACCCGCATGCGGAAGATACTCGTCGTCGGAGCCGGCCAGTCCGGGCTCCAGCTCGCCCTCGGACTTCAGTCCCACGGCTACGAGGTCACCCTGATGTCGAACCGGACCGCGGACGAGATCCGCTCCGGCCGGGTCATGTCGACGCAGTGCATGTTCCACACGGCGCTGCAGCACGAGCGTGATCTCCAGCTGAACTTCTGGGAGTCCCAGGCCCCGAAGATCCAAGGACTCGGCGTCTCGGTCGCGGCCCCCGGCTCCTTCGACCCCGGCCCCGCGCAGCGGGCCATCGACTGGGTGGGCAAGCTGGACGGGTACGCGCAGTCCGTCGACCAGCGGGTGAAGATGGCCGGCTGGATGGAGACGTTCGCGCAGCGCGGCGGCCAACTGGTCATCCACGGCGCGGCGGTCGGCGACCTCGACTACTTCTCCCGCACCTACGACCTGGTGCTGGTCTCGGCGGGCAAGGGCGAGTTGGTGTCCATGTTCGCCCGCGACCCCGAGCGTTCGCCCTACGGCGAGCCGCAGCGCGCCCTCGCGGTGGCCTACGTCCACGGCCTCGGCCCGCGCCCGGAGCACCCCGAGTTCGACGCGGTGCGCTGCAACCTGGTGCCCGGCGTCGGCGAGCTGTTCGTCATGCCGACCCTCACCACCTCCGGCCGTGCGGACATCCTGTTCTGGGAGGGCATACCGGGCGGCCCGCTCGACGTCTTCGCCGGCGTCAAGGACCCGGGCGAACACCTCTCCCTGACCCTGGAACTCATGGAGCGGTACACCCCCTGGGAGCACGCGCGGGCCACGAAGGCGGAACTGACCGACGCGGGCGGTGTGCTGGCGGGCCGTTACGCGCCCACCGTGCGCAACCCCGTCGGCCGGCTCCCCGGCGGCGGTCTGGTGCTCGGCGTGGCGGACGTGGTCGTCGCCAACGACCCGATCACCGGGCAGGGTTCCAACTCGGCGTCCAAGTGCGCGGCCTCCTACCTCGCGTCGATCCTCGAACACGGGGAGAAGGAGTTCGACGAGGCCTGGATGCGGGCCACGTTCGACCGGTACTGGGAGACGGCCCGGCACGTCACCAAGTGGACCAACGCGATGCTCGCGCCGCCGCCGGAGCATGTGCTGAACCTGATCGGGGCGGCGGGGCAGTTGCAGCCCGTCGCGGACCGGTTCGCGAACGGGTTCAACGATCCGGCCGACTTCGAGAACTTCTTCTATGAGGCGGAGAAGTCGGAGGCGTACGTGGCGTCTGTGGCCGGGGCCTGATCGCCGTAGGGGTTGCTGTGCGCGGGCGGCCGCGGGTTCGTTGTGGCCGGCCGCGCAGTTCGCCGCGCCCCTGGGTGGTGGGGGTTGGTGTGGGTGGGTTGGTGCGGGTTCGTTGTGACCGGCCGCGCAGTTCCCCGCGCCCCTGATCGCGTTCCCCGTGTCCCTGAGCGCGTTTCCCGCGCCCCCTGGGCGCGTTCCTTGCGTTCGCTAGGGGGTGGGGTTCGGGTCGGGGCGTACTGCGCCCAGGATGGGGTTGGTCGCGATGGGGGAGACCTTGACCCGGTCGCCGGTGCGGGGGGCCTGGACGACCTTTCCATCGCCGAGGTACATCGCCACGTGCGTGGCCTCGGGGAAGTAGACGACGAGGTCGCCCGGGCGCAGCTCGTTCAGCGGGACGTGGGCCAGCCGTGCCCACTGCTCCTGACTGGTCCGCGGGATCGGCGTGCCGGCGTGTTCCCACGCCCGTGAGGTCAGTCCCGAGCAGTCGTACGCCCCGGGCCCCTGCGCGCCCCACTGGTACGGCTTGCCGAGCTGCCGCACGGCGTAGCGCACGGCCCGGTCGCCCTGTCGCGACGGGGGCCGTGCGCTGCTGAGCGAGCCGGAGGCGACGAGCTTGCGCTGTGCGTCGTCGATGCCGTTCTGCTCGAACCGGGCGAGTTCGGCGAGCCGTTCGGCGCTGAGCGAGGCGAGCAGCTTCTCGACGTCGGCGAGCCGGGTGCGCACGTCGTCCCGCTGCCGCTGCTGCCGCTCGGCGAGCCGGGCCTGCCCGTCGAGTGCCTTGCGGGCCTTGCGGACCAGGGCGTCCTGCTTCTTCTCACCGGCTCGGAGCCGGTCCACCGTGCGCGCGCGATCCTGGGCCACCTGCCCGATCACATGGCTCTCGTCGAGCGCGCGCTGCGGATCGCGGGCCAGCAGCAGCCGTACGTACGGGGAGAGGGCGGTGCTGCCCTGGTACTGCTGCCGGGCCAGCCGCGCGGCGTCCCGGCGGCTGTCGTGCAGGGATCGCCGGGCGCGGGCCAGCTCCCCGTCGAGCCGTCCGACCTCGGCACGCTGCCGGGTCAGCCGCTCCGTGGTGGCGTTGTAGGTCTCCGTGGACCGTTCGGCCTGCCGGTACAGCTTCTGAAGGTCCGTCAGCAGCTCGGCCACGGGCCGCTGCGGTGCCGGCGCGGCTGCGGCGGGTACGGGCGCGAAAGCGGCCTGGGCCACGACCGCGGCCGTACCCACCAGGCGCAGCAAGCTTTCTGACACGATGTCACCTCCGATGCGGGCGGGCGTTTTGTCGTATCTTCGCCTCCGCACCGTGAACATCAGGGGTACGCGCGCGACCCGCGCGCCGAACGTGCGCGGTTCGGCGCAACCGCGTCACCCGTCGGTGTCATCCGGCTTGCCAGGCGACGTGGCGTCCGCTCCGGCCGCCGGCCGGGACCAGGGCCACCGGATGCCGGCGCCGCCCCTCGCCGCCTTGCCGCCCTCGGCGTCGAACGTGTACTTCCAGCCCTGCACGAGCCCCATGCGCTTGCTGTGGGTACGGGGCACGCGGCGGTAGACGAGGACGGTGGGCGGCCCGCCGTGCGCGTCCGGCACCGGGATGCGGTACGTCTTCGGCGGGTGGCCGGTGGGGCCCAGCAGCACCGGGAGCACGCGCCCGTCCATGGGCCCGCCCTCGAACGGGATGTCCTGACTCTTCACGGCACCAGTGTCAGCCATCCTCGGCGAGCGCGGCGACGAGCGCCGCCGTCTGCGGGTCACGGCCCGCGGTGACCGTCAGGACGGCCGCGAACTGCTCGACCAGCCAGTCCCGCAGCTCGTCCAGGGGCGGCCGTTTGCCCTCGTCGAGCCAGATCAGCGAGGCCGCCTCCACGGCGGTGATCCACATCCGTACGGTCATCCGCAGCCGGGGGCCGGGGTCGGTGATGCCGAGGTGGTGGTAGATGTGCGCGGCGGCGGCCCGCCGGACGCCGTCCACGATCGCGCCGGTGCGGCCGGTCTCCACGACGCTGCCGCCCTGAAGCAGTGCGCTGAAGCCGGTGTCGTGCTGGTCGACGAAGGTGAGGTAGCGGTCCAGGGCGTGGGTCAGGCGGGCCAGCCGGGGGCCCTCAGGGGGCTCGTCGAAGCACTGCTCCAGCACATCGGCGGCGGACCTGAGGGCGGCCTCGTACAGCTGCTGCTTGCCGCCGGGAAAGTACCGGTAGACCAGCGGGCGGGAGACCCCTGCCGCCTCCGCCACGTCGTCGAGGGACACGTCCTCGGGCGCGCGGTGCGCGAACAGCGACAGCGCGGCGTCGATGAGCTGACTGCGGCGCTCCTCGACGCTGAGCCGACGGTAGGCGGGGCTGGGGGCCGGCGGGGTCATGACCGGCAGCGTAACCGCTTTCGACGGGGGCGCCCCCGGGGGCCCTCGCCCCCGGTCGCGGCTCAGGCCAGCAGTCCGGACGACCGCCACAGCCGGCGGCCCGCACCGCGCAGCACCCCGATGTCGTCCAGGAAATCCGTCAGGCGCCTGGCCCCGGCCTGCATCACCTCGCGGCGGTGGCCGCTGGCCTTCACCTGCGCCATCGCCTCCCGCTTGGCCAGGCCCACGTTCGCATACACCTCGGGGTTGACGAAGGCCACCGAGAACACCCGGGCGAACTCGCCCGAGCTGACCCGGGTGAACTCCTGGGACCACCTGGGGGCGGTCATCATCTGGCGGCGCAGCTCCTCGCGGGCGTAGCGCACATGCCGGGCCTCCTCGACGACATGGATCCGGGTCACACCCCGGATCAGCGGCTGGACCCGCTCGTCGGGGAAGGTCAGCCGCTGCATCCAGTCGAGGACCTCCTCGCCGAGGAGCGTCGCCGTGAGGGAACCCGGAGTCGTGGAGACCGTCTTGAAGATCCGGCCCAGGGTCCGGTGCGCGCGGCCCACGGGATACCAGGGCGTGCCGCTGCGGGAGATCAGCCGGGCGAACATCCTGGAGTGCCGGCACTCGTCCTCGATCTCGGTCAGCGCGTAGCGCACATGGGCGCTGGTCGCCGCCCTGTCGTAGATGTGCCGGACCAGCAGCTGCATCAGGATGATCTCGAACCAGATGCCCAGCGAGGCGAGCGCCGCGGCCTCGTGCCGGGAGAGCAGGATCCGCTGGTCCTCGCTCATCCGCCACCACAGCGGGGTGTCGTAGAGCGACACCAGCTCCGGCGGCCAGAACCAGGTGCCCTCCTCGAAGGGCGCGTCCCAGTCCAGTTCCCCGTCGGGGTCGAAGGAGTGCCTGGCGGAAGAGGCGAGCAGCCGCTCGGCCACCTGCTCGCGGTCCTTGAGCGGGCCGAGCGCGTCGCGCGGCCCGTCGAGGGCGTCGGTTTCCGGCAGGGTCGTCATGGCTGCGTCACCTCGTTGCCCGTGGTCCAACCTCACCGCACTTATGAGACTGCTTGTCAGCAAAGCCGGTCAATCCCTCGCACACGACTTGTTGACTCGGCGTCTACGTGTGAGCCTGCGAGACATGCCCACCTATGACGTGTACGCCAAGGACCCGGGAGAGCCCCTCTGGCAGGTGCCCGCGACCGGCGCGGCCCGGTTCAGCTGGGAGTACGAGGACGGCCGCGACCGGCTGCTCGCCCTGTACCAGAAGGGCAAGGACAAGCAGTGGGACGGCATGCGGCGCATCGACTGGGACATCGACGTCGACCCGTACGACGCGCTCGGCACCCCCGACGAGGCGATGGTCCTCTACGGAACCCCCTACTGGGCGAAGATGACCGACCGCGACAAGGGCGAGCTGCGCCGGCACTTCGCCTCCTGGCAGTTCAGCCAGTTCCTGCACGGGGAACAGGGCGCGATGATCTGCGCCGCGCGGATCGTGGAGTCGGTGCCCGACCTGGACGCCAAGTTCTACTCCGCGACCCAGACCATGGACGAGGCACGGCACGCCGAGATCTACGGCCGGTTCCTGCACGAGAAGATCGGCCTCGTCTACCCGATCAACGACAACCTGCAGTCGCTGCTCGGCGACACACTGCGCGACAGCCGCTGGGACATGCCGTACCTGGGCATGCAGGTACTGATCGAGGGGCTTGCCCTCGCCGCGTTCGGCATGATCCGGGACACCACCGACAAGCCGCTGCCGAAGCAGATCCTGGCGTACGTCATGCAGGACGAGGCCCGGCACGTCGCCTTCGGCCGGATGGCGCTGCGGGACTACTACAAACAGCTCACCGACGCCGAACTGCGCGAGCGCGAGGACTTCGTCATCGAGGGCTGCCATCTGATGCGGGACCGGCTGCGCGGGGTGGAGGTGCTGGAGAACTTCGGCATCCCCGGGTCGCAGGCGGCGGAGCTGAGCGAGCGCTCCGAGTTCCTCCAGCTGTTCCGCAGGCTCCTGTTCAGCCGGATCGTGCCCTGCGTCAAGGACATCGGACTGTGGGGCAGACGCCTCCAGCAGGCCTACGTCGACATGGGCGTCCTGGAAATGGGCGACTGTGACCTCGACCGGCTGATGGCCGAGGACGAGGAGATCGCCGAGAAGCTGGACGCGGAACGCTTCGCGGCGGAGGAACGGGAGCGGGTGGCGGAGGTGGAGCAGACGATCGAGGCGGGCGCGGAGGACTGACGGGGATGCCGGCCTCGCCCGCCGTGACCACACGGGCACCGGCTACCTGGGCCGCCGCGTCGGCGAGGCGTTCCGCCGGCTGGGGGGCTTGGCGCGGCGGGCGGGCCGGCCGGAGGCACGCCGGCCGACCGCGCCCTGGTGCGCCGGCGACGGACCGTATGCGCCCTCCTCGGGCGCCACGGGGCGTGCCGGACACGGGCGTGGCGGACCGCCAGAACCCCCTCACAGTCCGAGTACCGCCCGCATCACCGCCTTGGCGATCGGGGCCGCGTCACCGCCGCCGCTGATCTCGCCGCGATCCACCGAGGCGTCCTCCACCACCACCGCGACGGCCACCTTCGGCTCCAGATCGGCGTCGGCCTTGGCCCAGGACACGAACCAGGCATACGGCACACCGGCGTTGCCGACGCCGTGCTGCGCGGTGCCCGTCTTACCGCCCACGGTGGCACCCGGAATGGCCGCGTTGGTGCCGGTGCCGTCGCGGACCACCCCGGTCATCAGCTCCTTCATCCGCATGGCCGTCGCCGGGTTCATCGCCTGGCGCAGCGCACGCGGACCGGCGGTGCCCAGCGTCTCACCGCCCTTGCGGGTGGTCCGCTCCACCAGATACGGCGCCCGCACCTGCCCGCCGTTCGCGACGGCCGCCGCCACCATCGCCATCTGCAACGGCGTGGCCCGCGTGTTGTACTGGCCGATCGACGACAGCGCCAGCTGCGCCCTGTCCACCGAGGTGTCGAAGGTGCTCGGCGCGACCGAGAACGGGATCTTCAGATCGGTGTCGTTGAAACCGAAGGCCTGCGCCGTGGACACCATGTTCTCGGCCCCGACGTCCACCCCCAGCTTCGCGAACACCGTGTTGCAGGACCACTCGAACGCGGCCCGCAGCGAGGCGTCCGCACAGCCCTCGCCCTCGTTGGTCAGGCGTGTCCGGGTGCCGGGCAGCGTGTACGGGTCCGGGGAGTCCGTCGGCCGGTCCAGGTCCTCGACCAGGCCGGCGTCCAGCGCCGCCGCCGCGGTGACCACCTTGAACGTGGAACCCGGCGGATAGGTCTGCCGCACGGCCCGGTTGAGCATCGGCCGGTCCGGGTCCCGGTTGAGCCGGGCCCAGGCCGACGTCACCGGCGCGCCGTTCCCGGACAGCACGGCCGGGTCGTACGACGGACTGGACACCAGCGCCAGGATCCGGCCGGTCGACGGTTCCACGGCGGCCACCGCGCCCTTGCGCCCGCCGAGCCCCCGGTACGCCGCCTCCTGTGCGGCCCGGTGGAGCGTGGTGACGACGTTCCCCGGCCGGTTCCGCGCCCGGGTCACGTCGTTCCACAGCGGGAACGGCGACAGCAGCGGATCGGAGCCGGAGAGGATGCCGTCCTCCGCGTGCTCCAGGAACGTCGTCCCGTACACCTGCGAGGCGAAGCCGGTGACCGGGGCGTACAACGGGCCGTTCGTATACGTCCGTTCGTGGCGCAGTTGCTCCCCGGTGTCCCGGGAGCCGGTCACCGGGGCGCCCCCCACCAGGATGTCGCCGCGGGGCTGGCCGTAACGGGCGATCGTGGCACGGCGGTTGGCCGGATTGCCGTCGTAGGCGGGGCCCTCGACGATCTGCACCCGGGCGGCGTTCACGAGGAGCGCCGCGAGCAGCAGCGCGCAGAACACGGCGGCGTGCCGGATGTGCCGCGTCATCGGTCCGCCCGCGGCTCTTCCGGGTGCCGGGCCGAGTCGCTGACCCGGATGAGCAGCGCGGTGATCGCCCAGTTGGTGACGACCGAGGAGCCGCCCTGCGCCAGGAACGGCATCGCCATGCCGGTCAGCGGGATCAGCCCGGTCACCCCGCCCGCGATGACGAACACCTGGAGTGCCACGAGCGAGGCCAGACCGGTGGCGAGCAGCCGGCCGAAGGGATCGCACAGGGCGAGGCCGGTCCGGTAGCCGCGCTCCACCAGCAGCCCGTACAGCAGGAAGATCGCCGACAGCCCGGCGAGCCCCAGCTCCTCGCCCGCCGTCGCCAGGATGAAGTCCGACTTGGCCGCGAACCCGATCAGCACGGAGTGGCCGAGGCCGAGGCCGCTGCCGAGAACACCGCCCGCGGCGAACGCGAACAGGGACTGCGCGAGCTGGTTGGGGCCCTCACCCGCCTCGATCGTCGCGAACGGGTGCTGCCAGTCCTCGACCCTGGTGTGCACATGCGGCTCCAGCCAGCCGACCGCGACCGCGCCGAACGCGGCGAGCAGCAGGCCCACCGCGATCCAGCCGGTGCGGCCGGTGGCGACATACAGCAGGACCACGAACAGGCCGAAGAACAGCAGCGAGGTGCCGAGGTCGCGCTCCAGGACCAGGACACCGACGCTGATCAGCCAGACGGTGACGATCGGGCCGAGGACCCGGCCGGTGGGCAGCTGCACGAACCAGACCCGGCGGCCCGCGTAGGCGAGCGCGCTGCGGTTGGCCGCCAGGTACGCGGCGAAGAACACCGCGAGCAGCACCTTCGCGAACTCGCCCGGCTGGATGGAGAATCCGGAGATCCGGACCCAGATGCGGGCGCCGTTCACTGCGGGGAACAGGATCGGCAGCATCAGCAGGCCGAGGGCCGCTGCGCCGCTGACGTAGGCGTAGCGCTGGAGCACCCGGTGGTCGCGCAGCAGCACCACCACCACGATGAACAGCCCCACACCGAGCGTGGACCACACAAGCTGGGCGGGCGCCGCCCGGTCGCCGGGCGTCTCCAGGTCGAGCCGGTAGATCAGCACCAGGCCGAGGCCGTTGAGCAGCACGCCGATCGGCAGCAGCAGGCAGTCCGCGCCGGGCGCCCGGAGCCGGACCGCCATATGCGCCAGCAGGGCGAGCACCCCGAGCCCGGCGCCGTAGCCGACGGCCCCGGGCGGTACGGCACCGGTGCGCGCGAGGCCGACGGCACAGTAGCCGTACACGGACAGCAGGACGGCCAGCACGATCAGGGCGAGTTCGATGCCACGGCGCCGGGGGAGCGGTACGACGGGGGTGGGGGTGTCCGCCGCCGGCACGGCGGCTCCGGCCTTCGTCATGTCCGGAACCTACCCGTACCGGCGGCTTTGCGGGCTTTGGGGGTCAGCACCAGCGTGGCGCGGGCCCGATGTTGTCGATGAACCGGGCCGAGGCCCAGGCCCACGTGCCGTCCGTCAGGAGGTACCACAGCGGGTTGCCGCGGACGTTGTCGCCGCGGACCGCGCAGCGGATCGAGACGATCTCGCCCCGCCGGAGGAAGCCGATGCGGAGGCTGTCGCGGGTGGGCCGGGCGTGCAGCCACAGACCGTTGACCGCCGTGACCACGCCACGGTAGTGGTGGTCCTCACCCGTATGGGACGCCGCGGCGGCGGGCGCGCCGGAGAACGCGCCGACCAGAGCACAGGCCGCGGCGCCCATGGCGAGAGTGCGGACGAGGACGGAACACAGGGCCATGGAGACCTCCGAGGGGAAACGAGAGGAAGTTCGACTGCTCGTCACGCTAGGAGCCCCCCTGCCCCCCGTCCCCCCACACTGACCCAACAGAACCAACCCAGTGCCCCCCAGGGGTCCAGCACAACTCCACCCACCCCCCCCCCAGAGCCGCGAGAAACACCGCACCCAGCCACCCACAACCGGCACTCCGCACTGGACGCGCACCCCCGACCCGACCCCGCCAGGGGCGCGGGGAACGCCGCGCCCGGCCACACTCATCCCGCACCCCGCACTGGACACGCACCCCCGAGCCGGCCCCGTCAGGGGCGCGGGGAACGGCGCGACCGGCCACAAGCGACCCGCACTCCGCATCTCACGCGCACCCCCGAGCTGGTCCCGCCAGGGGCGCGGGGAACGGCGCGACCGGCCACACTCATCCCGCACCCCGCACTGGACACGCACCCCCGAGCCGACCCCGCCAGGGGCGCGGGGAACGCCGCGCCCGGCCACAAGCGACCCGCACTCCGCATCTCACGCGCACCCCCGAGCCGGCCCCGCCAGGGGCGCGGGGAACGGCGCGACCGGCCACAAGCGACCCGCACCCCGCATCTCACGCGCACCTCCGAGCTGGAACCGGCCCACCCCGCCGACGCCAGCGCGAGCGAGAGCGTGTCTTGCCCCTGGCGTGCCCCGCCTGTTCCCATGGTCAAGGGGTGATGCTGCATGAGCGGACTGCGCGTGGTGCCGGACCGGCGGCACGGCCGGGAACGGCTGTACGTATGCCTCGTCGACGGCAGGAACGTCGCCTGGTACGACCGTGAGGCGGCCCGGGTCAACCTGCTCAGCGAGGACCGCAGAGAGGACGTACTGGAGGCCCTGGGCCCCTTCCTGACCGGCCCGGTGGCCGTGGGCCCACCACCCGTGCCCACGCCCGCTGAGCTGGCCCGGCTCTCCCTGCACCCGGACGACGACCTGGCCCCCAACCGCCCCGGCGAGACCCTGCTGGTGGCCCTCGACCGGAACCCCGGCCCGGCCCGGCGGCTGCGGCCGGACCCGCGGCGCCGGGAACTGCTCGCCGAGCAGACCGTGGGCGAGGCCCTGGACCGACTGGACGGCACGGGCTGGCACACCCTGCACTCCGTCCCGCTGCCGGGCGGCGACCGCATCCACCACCTGCTGATCGGCCCCGGCGGACTCTTCGCCCTGCACAGCCTGTACGCCCGTAAGCAGCGCGTCCTGGTCACCGACCCGCTGGTCGCGGTGGGCCGCCGCGAGGCGCACCCGCTGCTGCGCCGTGTCCGCGCCGACGCCGACCGCGCCTCCTACGCCCTGACCGCCGAGGTCCGCCCGGTCCTGGCCCTCGCGGGCGCCACGGAGGTCACCGTCACCGTTCCGCCGCGCGAGCTGCGCGTGCTGCGGGACACGGACGTGCCGGCGCTGTCCCGGCTGGGCGCGGTGCTGAAGCCGGCGGACGTGGAGGCCCTGCACGCGATGGCCCGCGACCGGAACACATGGCTGCGGGTGTGAGGACCGGCGCGGCAGGCGGCCCGCCGTACCTCGTCAGGGCAGTTCCGTCGCGTGCGCGCCGTCGAGAAGCGGGGCCATCAGGTCGCCGTAATCCTGTAGCCGCGCCGCCATGTCCTCGGCCTGGAACACCAGCCGCCCCGCCTCCCGGCACTCCGCCACCTCCTCCCAGGTGACCGGCGCGGACACCGACGGCTCGGTCCGGGCGCGCAGCGTGTAGGGCGTGGCCGTGGTCTTGCGCGCGGCGTTCTGGCTCCAGTCCACGAACACCTTCCCCGGCCGCAGGCTCCGGGTCATCCGGTGCACCACCAGCCGCGGCAGCGCACGCTCCGCCGCCACGGCCACCCCCTTCGCATACTCCGAGGCACGCTCCGATGAGGCCCCGCGTACCGCGGCCAGCAGATGCAGCCCCTTCGCCCCGGACGTCTTCGCGTACGCGGTGATCCCGTCCGCCGCCAGCCGCTCCCGCAGCCACAGCGCGACCTCGCAGCAGTGCACGACCGTCGCCGGGGCCCCGGGGTCGAGGTCGAAGACCAGCCGGTCGGCCTGCTCGGGCGCCCCGACCGACCACTGGGGCGTATGGAACTCGGTGACGAGGTTCGCCGCCCACATCAGCGAGGCCAGATCCTGCACCAGCACCATCCGCGCGGGCCCCTCCGACCTGGGTACCTCGGCGGTCGTGACCCACTCGGGCGTACCCGGCGGCACGTTCTTGGTGAAGAACACCTGCCCGCCCGGCCCGTCCGGATACCGCAGGAAGGACACCGGCCGGTCACGCAGGTGGGGGAGCAGGGCGCGGGATGTGGTCGCGTAGTAGTGCAGCAGCTCGCCCTTGGTGAAGCCGGTCGCCGGATACAGCACCTTCTCCAGGTTGCTGAGGGCCACCCTTCGCCCCTCCACCTCTGTGATCGGCGTCATACGATGACAATCCCAGATATTCGCGGACACATCACCACGAACCGGATGGAAGGGTGCGGCACGTGCGATCCATATGGAACGGCGCCATCTCCTTCGGCCTCGTCAGCATCCCGATCAAGCTGGTGAACGCCACCGAGAGCCATTCGATCTCCTTCCGCCAGATCCACACCGAGGACGGCGGCCGCATCCGGTACCGCAAGTTCTGCGAACTGGAGGACCGCGAGGTGAGCGGTGCGGAGATCGGCAAGGCGTACGAGGACGCGGACGGCACGATCGTCCCGATCTCCGACGACGACCTCGCCCACCTGCCGATCCCGACCGCGCGCACGATCGACATCGTGGCCTTCGTCCCGGCCGAACGGATCGATCCGCTCCAGATGGGCGCCGCGTACTACCTCGCGGCCGGCGGCGCGGCGGCCGCCAAGCCCTACACCCTGCTGCGCGAGGCGCTCAAGCGCAGCAACAAGGTCGCCATCGCCAAGTACGCGCTGCGCGGCCGGGAGCGCCTGGGCATGCTGCGGGTGGTGGGCGAGGCCATCGCCATGCACGGCCTGCTGTGGCCGGACGAGGTACGGGCCCCCGAGGGGGTCGCGCCCGAGACCGATGTCACGGTCCGTGACAAGGAACTCGATCTCGCGGACGCCCTGATGGACACGCTCGGCGAGGTCGACCTGGCCGATCTGCACGACGAGTACCAGGTGGCCCTGGAGGAGGTCATCGCCGCGAAGGCGGCCGGCGAGGAGCCTCCCGAGGTGCCCGCCCCGGCCGCGGGCGGCAAGGTGCTCGACCTGATGGCCGCGCTGGAGAACAGCGTCCGGGCCGCCAAGGAGTCCCGCGGCGAGGAGGAGGCGGAGCACGCCGAGGTCACCACGCTGCGCCGGTCCACCCGCGCGGCCCCCAAGGAGACCGGCGGCCGGAAGAAGACGGCGGCGAAGAAGACCACGGCCGCCGCGGGGAAGAAGACGGCCAAGTCCGCCCAGGCCAAGAAGACGGCGGCGAAATCCACCGCCCAGTCCGCCGACCGCGCGGCGGCCAAGAAGACCACGGCCAAGAAGACGACGGCCAAGAAGTCCACCGCGTCCCGCAAGCGCACGGCCTGACCGCATCACCGGACGAACCACCGGCCCCGCGCCCCGCTGCCCGTGCGGTGCGCACCCTTGCTCCCGAGCGGCAGGAGACGGCGGTGCCGCAGACCGCCGCGGTTCTCCGGGCGTAGAGCCGGACACCCCCTGGCGCGTGGACGCTGCGGCCCCGCACCGCGCGCCAGCTACCTCGCCTGCCGCCGCCGAGGCCCCGGCGGGCGCGCGATCAGCGGTAAGCACACGGGCCACCGCAGCATCCCGGCCAGGGCCGGCGCTTTCCCGCCACGGCCGGCGTTCACATGCCGCCTACACCTGCTGGTACTGCCCGAGGAACACCGGCGTCCCGTGCGTCACCCGCCACAGGAACAGACCCGGGTCGATCCGCACGGTGCCGGTGTCCGACCGGAAGACGATGGTCCTGGTCACACCCCGGTACGACAGGGACCGCAACCAGTGGGCCAAGGTGCCGGTGTCCACCGGACCGGTCCCCACCGCGGTCAGCGCGCGGACGACAAGACCGGCCGCGTCGTACGCCTCCGCCGCGCCCCGCCCCACCCGGCCGACGCCGTACCGCCGCCGGTACGAACGGACAAACCCCGCGGCCGACTTCAGCCGCGCCGGATCCACGAACGTCGCCGAGAAGACCCACCCCTCGGCCGCCGGACCCGCCGCGTCCAGGAACACCGGGCCCAGCACCGGCTCGGTCGCGGCGCACGTACCGGTGAACCCGGCCGCCCGCAACGCGCGGGCGCAGGCGGCGGCCCGCCGCGGCGAACCGCCGCAGTACACCACCGCCTCGGCTCGGGCCGCCCGGGCGGCGACAGCACCGAAGTCGTCGGTGTCCGCGGCCACCGGGTACGTGGTGACCGACCCGCCGGACGGCGGAGCCGCCGTCAGCGAGGTGGCGACCAGCCAGCTGTAGTCCCGGGTGGCCCGGTCGTCGACCAGGGCGGTACGGGTGACCGGCCTGACGCTGGTGAGATAGCGGACGAGTGGCGTGGCGATCGCGCCGTCGGACGGCCTGACCTGGAACACGGCCGGCTCCGTCACCGACACCGTGCTGTACAGGGCGTCGGAGCCCGCCCACCCGGTCACCATCGGCAGGAGGGCCTTGTTGTAGGTGTCACGGACCGCGAACGCGGTCGCGTCGGACGTCGGTCCGACCACCGCGCACGCCGCCTGGTTCGCCACGAGCCGCCGGGCCAGCGTTCCGGCCCGGTCCGGGTCCCCGCGGTCGTCGAGCACGGTGAGGGCCAGGTCGAAACCGCGGCCCGCGCGCGCGTTGTGCTGCTCGACGGCGAGCCGCACGCCCCGCTCGACGGCGGTGCCGAGCGCCTTTCCCGGGCCCGTCAGATCGGCCTGCACGGCGATCGTGCGCGAGGGCCGGGTGCCGTGCGCGTCCGTCCCGCGGCGACCGCCGAGGAGCCAGGCGGCGGCGCCGCCCGCGGCCAGGACGCCCGCCGCCGCGGAGCCCAGCACCAGGAAACGGCGGCGGCCGGACACGGCCCGCTTTCCGGCCGCCGTACCGGTAGGTGTCGTGTCGTCCGGCGCGGGCCGTTCTGGCTCCGGCAGGTTCAGGACCTCGGCCGAACGCTCGGCGATGACCGCGGGCAGCCCCGGCGGCAGCCAGTCGTCGATGGCGAACTCCCCGAGTTCCGCGCGTAGTTCGGGCGCGGTCGGGCGGTCGGCCGGATGCTTGGCGAGACAGCGGGCGAGCAGCGCGCGCAGCGCCTCGTCCGGGACGCCGTCGAGATCGGGCGCCTCGTGGATGGTGCGGTACAGCACACTCGCCGCTGAGCCGCTGCCGAACGGCGGCCGCCCCCTCGCCGCATAGACGAGCAGACAGCCCAGCGAGAAGACATCGCTCGGCGCGCCCACCTCCGCGTCGCGGACCCGGGCCTGCTCGGGCGAGAGATAGCCGGGGGTGCCGACGATCACGTCGGTCGCGGTCAGCGCGGTGGCGCCGCTCGCGCGGGCGATGCCGAAGTCGATCAGCCGGGGGCCGTCCAGGGCGAGCAGCACGTTCCCGGGTTTGACGTCGCGGTGCACGAGCCCGGCCGTGTGGACGGCGGCGAGCGCGTCCGCGAGCCGGGCACCCAGCGCACGCACCGTGTGCGCGGGCAGCGGCCCGTGCCCGCCGACCGTCTCGGCGAGCGAGGGACCGGGCACGAACGCGGTCGCGATCCACGGCTCGGCGGCCTCAGGATCGGCGGCCGTCACGGGCGCCGTCCACCGGCCGTCGACCCGGGCCGCCGCGGCGGCCTCGCGGCGGAACCGGGCCCGGAAACCGGGATCGGCGGCATGCTCGGCACGGATCACCTTGACCGCGGCCAGGGCCCCGCCCGCGGAGCGCGCCAGATACACCACGCCCATGCCGCCCGCCCCGATCCGGGCCAGCGGCCGGTACCCGCCGATCGACTCCGGGTCCGCGGCGGTCAGCGGCCGCATCGCCGCCCGCCCCCCGGCCGGCGCACCGTCACGCCGTCCTAGGCTGCGGCGCCCTGTCCGGGGCCGGGCCCAGATAGTGGAACTCGCCGTCCATGACCTGGTGCACAAAACTGGCCGACGTGGTCAGGACCGGCTGGCCCGCGCTCTTCTGGTCGAAGGCGAAGTCCCGGGTGATGCCGTGGTACGTGGCCTTCCGCAACGGGCCGATCAGCGCCTTGCGCGCCGGCCGTTTCCCGTTCGTCGCGACGAGCTGACCGAGCTGACCGATCAGCAGCTTCGCCGCGTCGTAGCCCTCGGCGGCCCAGAAGCCGGGCGCGCGCCCGTAGCGCGTGCGGAAGGACTGCGCGAACGAGCGGACGCCGGCCGCGCCCGGCCCGATCGCGCTGGCCACCACCGTCCACCCGGCCGCGGCGGGCTCGGCGGCGAACCGGGCGTCGAGGGCGGGCTCGGCCGCGTACTTCGGCCCGGTGAAGTCCGCCAGCCCCCGCGCCGCCCGGATCGCCCCGTCGAGCGGGCCCGCGTACACGAACGCCTTGATGCCGGCGGACCGCATCTCCGTCAGTACGGGGGTCAGATCGCCGGTGCCGGCCGGCACCACCCGCGGGTGTGTGGCGTCGCCGTACTGGCGGACGACCAAGTTGACCATCTGGATGGTCATCCAGGAGAGATCCCCGCCGCTGCGGTCCAGCAGCACCCCGACCGGAGCCGCCGCGCCCGTCGTCTCCAACTGGTAGCCGAGGCTCATGGCGACCACGTTGTGCAGCGGCCGGCCGCGCACGAAGGAGCGGACGTTCTGTACGAGGTTCTGTCCCGCGGACATGCCCAGCACGGGCAGCAGGGCCGCGTCGTAGACGGGCAGGGCGGCCTGGGTGGTGGCGTCCGTGCTGGACCCGATCACCGCCAGGACGTCCGGGTCGTCGACGAGCCGCCGGGCCGCCGCCGCGGCGCGCTCGGCCCGGCCCTCGTCGTCGGAGGTCGTCAGATGCAGCGTGAACGGCCGGCCGCGGCGCGCGTTGAACTCCTCCACCGCGATCCGCGCCCCCTGCTCCTGCGCCCGCCCGGCCGCCTTCCCCGGACCGCTCAGATCGGCCTGCACGCCGATGGCCCAGCCGGGCCCGGCCGAGGTGTGCCTCGCGGTGCCGTCGTGCAGCGCGGCCCAGGCCGCGGCACCGCCGCCCAGGGCGAGAACGGCCGCACCCCCCGAGGCGACCGCGAGGAACCCGCGCCGCGACGGGCCGCGGTCCCGCACCGGCCCCTCGATGATCGTGGCCCCGATCTCCGGCAGGGACAGCGTCTCGGCCGACCGGTCGGCGACCATGCGGACGACGGCGGCGGGCAGCCAGTCGACGGTCCCCGACGGCACGTCCTCCACGAGAGCGGCGTCCAGCTCGTCCGGAGCGGGCCGCTCGGCCGGGTCCTTGGCGAGGCAGCGCCGCAGCACGGCCGCCAACTCCTCGTCCTGCTGGGCCAGGCCGTCGAGATCGGGCTCGTCGTGCACGGTCCGGTAGAGCAGGGCGTCCACCGGGCCGCCGCCGAACGGCGGCCGGCCCGTCGCCGCGTACGCCAGCACACAGCCCAGCGAGAACACATCGCAGGCCGGCCCGACCCGGTCGCCGTCCCCCGCCGCCTGCTCCGGGGCGAGGAACCCGGGCGTGCCGACCACCAGTCCGGTCGCGGTCAGCGCGGTCGCGTCGAGGGAGCGGGCGATGCCGAAGTCGATCAGCCGGGGGCCGTCCGCGACGAGCAGGATGTTGCCCGGCTTCACGTCCCGGTGCACAAGTCCCGCCCCGTGCACCGCGGCCAGCGCGCGGGCCAGCGCCTTGCCCAGCACCCGTACCGCCCGCACGGGCAGCGGGCCGTGCCGGCCGACGGCCTCGGCGAGCGAGGGACCGGGCTCGAAGACCGTGGCCAGCCAGGGTCGCGCGGCGTCCGGGTCGGCGCCGGTGACCCTGACCACCCAGGGGCAGTCCACGCGCCGGGCGGCGTCCGCCTCACGGCGAAAACGGGTACGGAAGTCGTCGTCCAGCGCGTACTCGGCCCGGATCACCTTCACGGCGGCGAGCGCCCCCGAGTCGGTCCGGCCGAGATAGACGACGCCCATGCCGCCCTCGCCGAGCCGGACCAGCAGCCGGTGCCCGCCCACGAAGGAGGGGTCGCCTGGGCGCAGCGAGCGGTCGATCACTTGTCGGCCCCCAGTTCGCCGCGCACCTTGGTCTCCATGGCGGCCACCGCGCGCGCCTGCGCGGCCAGCAGATCGCCCTGCGCGTACCCCTCGCCGCCCTCGACGACGACGGCGATCGTCACCGGCCCGAGCCGGACCTGGTCCCAGAAGTAGGGCGTGGCCTGCTTGCCGAGGGCGGGATTCAGATACTCGCCCATCTCCAGCAGCACATCGTCGGCCGAGGTGTTCCCGTTCGTACCGTAGCCCGAGCCGATCGAGTTCAGACCGCTGATCCGCTCGGTGGCCCGCAACTGCTGGTCGGGGCAGCGCAGCGCCTCCTCCAGCGTCTCGGCCATCTCCCCGTCGGCCTGGCCCGCGGTGCGGTGCACGGTGACCGTCGCGGCGGTGCGCACCTCGCCCCTGCCCCCGCCGGCCGGGAGCCGGGCATAGCGGGTGAGGGTGCCGAGCACGTCGGCGGGGAGCGACGCCTGCCGCCAGACACAGTCGGAACCCAGCACCGGCCAGTCGGCCGGATCGCTCTCGTAGGGGGTGCGGCGCTCGTAGCCCGGCCCGTAACTGTCCGGCCCCGCGGTGACGGTACGCAGCAGCCGCAGCGCCTGCGAACGGGTCTCGGGCAGCCGCGCGGCATCGGCCCGGAACCGCGGACCGGCCGTACCCGCACCGGAGTCCGGGCCGGAGTCCGTGTCGGAGCCTGCCGAGGCCGCACCGCCATTGCCCGTACCGCTGTCGGCCGTACCACTATTGCCCGTGCCGTCGGCCGCCGAGCCGCCGCCCGTCGCGGCCGGGGTGGCGGCGCCGGGACCGGCCCCGCTCTCCGGTTCCCCCGAGCACCCCGCCAGCAGCGTCAACGTCGCACAGACCAGCACCGCAGATCCCCGTCTTCCGCGCCTGAGCGCCCCTGCGTACGTCACAATCCTCCGTCCCGCGCCGCCCGCCCCGGCCCGCACACGACACCGCCCGGGGTTCGCTGACATCGATCAACTCATCTTGGCGCATGGGGAGACGGGGATGCGACGTGCGGTGCATCGGGCCGGCAACAGGCGTGTAACCCTTGAACAGCGGATCTTCACAGTTGTTTCATGGGCGGGTGCCGCATCGAGCGCGATCGGCACCAATACGGCCTGTGGGGGGCACAGTTGAACACCGCACACCAACAGAA
Source organism: Streptomyces sp. NPDC001508 (assembly GCF_040298665.1). Classification (NCBI taxonomy): domain Bacteria; kingdom Bacillati; phylum Actinomycetota; class Actinomycetes; order Kitasatosporales; family Streptomycetaceae; genus Streptomyces; species Streptomyces sp. NPDC001508. The sequence continues at coordinate 2,082 of NZ_JBEPAP010000086.1, read as the reverse complement.
CACCGCACACCGGCAGAGCACCGCACACCGGCAGAGCACCGCACCCCGGCAGAACACGGCACACCGGCAGAGCACCGCACCCCGGCAGAACACGGCGCACCGTCCCGGGCGCCTGGCGGCGACGCTGCTCGCCACCGCACTGGCGGGGGCCGGCCTGACCGTCGCCGTGGCGCCCGCCGCACACGCGGCGGCCTCCGAGGCGGTGGTCAAACTGCCGATCTCGTCGTACTCGGCGCTCGCCGTCGACTCCGTGCACCAGCGCGTGTTCATCGCGGACAGCAACACCGACTACTACCTCAACAAGGGCACCATCGCCGTCTACGACTTCCAGGGCGGACACCTGGCCACCCTCCAGACCCCGGCGCATGTCTCCGGCCTGGCGCTCAGCGCCGACAGCGGCAAGCTCTACGCCGGACTGCGCGAGCAGATCCAGACGTACGACACCACCACCCTCGAACCGGCCGTCGTCGCCTCCACCTACACGGACACCTGCGGACGCGACCTCGCCTTCTCGGGCGGCCAGTTGTACTTCACCACGCCCTACTCGCAGTACGTCGGCACCTGTGCCACCGCCTCCACCTACCTGGACGGCATAGTCGACGGCCTGCACACCCGCACCGGTTGGAACGACTACGGAAAACTCCAACTTGAGGCAGGCCCCGGTGACCGGATGCTGCTGGGCCAGCCCCGCAACGACAAGGCGGCCAACCCCTTCCTCACGGTGTACGACACCCACGACGGCGCCCTCGTACGCGGCGCCGCCCGCCGTTTCGCCGACGCCGCAGGCAACGGCGCGCTCGACCTGAAGGACATGGCGTTCTCCGCCGACGGCGGCAAGATCGCGGTCGCCGACGCCGGCCACGGCACCCGGCTGCTCAACACCGACGACCTGTCCGACGCGGCGAACGCCTACCCGGCGCTCCCGGCCGGCGCCACCGCCAGCTCGGTCGCCTTCAGCGGCGACGGAAAGTACCTCGCCCGCGGCGCCGCAGCCACCGGCTCCACGCCCGACCTGCTGCTCCAGCCCGCCGACCCGGCCGATACGACGGCGCCGCTGGAGTTCGTCTTCGAAGGCAGCCTCGACGGTGACCGGGTCGCCCCGCGCGGCATGGAGTGGTCGGCCGACGGCTCCCGTCTCTTCACCGTCACCACCAACGCGGCCGGCGGCCAGTTCTGGCTGCACATCATCCAGCCGCCGGCGGTGCAGTACGACACCTGCTTCACCGGCGGCCTCACACACAGCCCGGACCAGGCGGTCGCGGGCGAGCCGCTGGCCCTGCGCGGCAGGCTGGAGTCCGACGGACCCGCCCCCGGTACGCCGCTGAAGGTCACGGCGACCCGCACGGACCCGACCGGCACCCACGACCTGGGCGCCGCCACCGTCAAGGCGGACGGCACCTTCACCGTCCTCGACGAGCCCGACCTCGTCGGCGACGCCACGTACACGGTGTCCTTCCCCGGCGACCTGACCCACCGCCCCGCCGAGGACATCACCCACACCGTGACCGTCGCGAAGGCGCCCACCTCGATCGCCCTCACCGCGCCGGACGAGGGATCGCTCGGCGCCGGGATCACCATCACCGGCACGTTCACCGCCCAGGGCAAGGCCCTGCCGGACCGCGCCGTGCTGAAGGTCGTACGGACCGACCGGCTCGGCACCGGCACCCTGTCGTCGGTGACCGTCGCCGCGGACGGCACATTCACCGTCGAGGACATCCCGCGCACCCGGCGCGACGTGACCTACACGGTCAGCTGGCCCGGCGACGACCTGCACACACCCTCGACCGCGTCGGCAACGATCCGCATCACACACTGACCGTTCCTAGAGACTGAGCGGGAGTGAGTCCTGTTGCCAGGACTCGTGCTCAGCCGGGCGTCCCGAACGGTGTTGGGCGTCCTGGTTCCGCGCGTTCGCTCCGCGTCCGGCGCGCACGGATCGTGTCCGTGGTCCGGGGGTGCGGGGGCGGGGTCCCTCACGCCCCGGGGTCACCGGTTCGGCCTGGACGGTCCGATGCCCCTGCTCATCACTCCGGTGAGCAGGGGGCGGTGCCGTCCGTCGCCGGACCGGGTGTCCCAGGGCGC